>CAMJXE010000029.1 GCA_946409645.1 uncultured Bacteroidales bacterium | reverse complement strand
GCCTCAGAGCCGTGTTCCGCGTCTATCAGATGGACTACCCCGACTACCAGTTCTTTTGCACCTGCCGGGCCTCGCGCCGCCACTTCGGCCGCCGCCTGCCCAACCACCAGCTGCACACCGTGGCCGAGGCCTGCGGCTGCCCGATGGAGAACCACCACCACGCGTTGGCCGACGCGGAGGCCTGCGCGAAAATCGCGATGCAACTGTTGTAGGGACGACAACTTGGACAGCTCTGGACAACATTATGAAAAAAAGTTGTCCCACGTTGTCCATGTTGTCGTCCTAAAAAAACATCCCAGTTGTCGTCACAAAAAAACGTATCTTTGCCACATGAAAAAAGAGTTCATCGTTTTTTGTATCATTGTCTTCACGCTGGTCGTTGCGTCCCGCGCCCAGACCGTCTATCAGAAGGACAAATGGGGCGCGAAGTTGTACTATATGCAGGAGAACACCATCCGAATGAAGGACCGCTGGGGCGAGCCATTGCTTTGGTACGATGCGGCGGCAAGACAGGTTCGCCAAAAGGACCGCTGGGGGCAACCGCTGTTTTACATCGACGGGCAGACGGTGCGGCAGAAGGACCGTTGGGGTGCCCTCCTGCTCTATTTCGACGGACATACCATCCGCCAGAAAGACCGATGGGGCGCGCCGCTCTACTATCTTGACGGTCAAATACTGCGGCAAAAGGACCGCTGGGGCGATGCCATCTATTATTTCGACTTCGAACCCACGATATGGCAGATCGCCTGTGTGATCCTGCTGTGACAGACGTCGGCACATTCTTCGCATCACCGGCACCTTTCCCGAACCCGATGCCGACATCTGATCCGACTCACTTACATCCAAATTTAAAATCTAATCCGACTCGCCCGGATTTGATTTTTTCCAAACATCCGTATTGTTTTTTTATATACTTTTGCCGCGTTTTAATTTCAAAAACCCGGAAAGATGAAAACCAAGTACATCGACCTGATATCACAAACCTACGACTTCCCGCAGGAGGAGTTCAACGTGGAAGACAACAATCTGTTATTCAACGAAGTACCTTTAATGGACATCATCAAGCAGTACGGTACACCGTTGAAGATCACCTATCTGCCTAAGATTTCCGCCAACATCCAAAAGGCGAAAAGATGGTTCAACGTGGCTATCGCAAAAGCCGACTACAGAGGCAGTTACCACTATTGCTACTGTACCAAGAGCAACCATTTCGAGTTCGTGATGTCGGAAGTGCTGAAAAACGATGTACATATCGAGACTTCCTCCGCATTCGACATCAATCTGATCCAGACGCTGCACGAATCCGGACAGTTCGACAAAGAGAATTTCATTATATGCAACGGATTCAAACGGCAGATTTACATCGACAACATCGTGGATTTGCTGAACCAGGGATTCATCAACACCATTCCCGTTTTTGACAGCAAAAAGGAATTCGACTTGCTCGCACAGAAGGACATCAAGGCCAAGTACAAGGTCGGAATCCGCATCGCCTCCGAGGAGGAACCGCGTTTCGAGTTCTACACTTCGCGCCTCGGCATCCGATACAACGATGTGATCCCATTCTATCGCGAGAAGATCAAAGGCAATCCCAATTATGAACTGAAGATGCTCCACTTTTTCATCAACACGGGCATTCAGGACACCGCCTACTACTGGAACGAGCTCACCAAATGCGTGAACCTCTACTGCGACCTCAAGAAAATTTGTCCCGAGCTCGACTCGCTGAACATCGGCGGTGGCTTCCCCATCAAGAACTCGCTCTCCTTCGACTACGATTACGAGTACATGGCAGAGGAGATTGTGGCGCAAATCAAGAACATCTGCGACCGCGAAGGCGTGCAGGAGCCAGACATCTTCACCGAGTTCGGTTCCTTTACCGTGGGCGAGGCCAGTGCCGCGCTTTTCTCCGTGCTGCAACAGAAACGACAGAATGACAGAGAGTTATGGAATATGATTGACAGTTCCTTCATGACCACCCTGCCCGACACCTGGGCCATCAACCAACAGTTCATCATCCTGGCCATCAACAACTGGGACAAGGCCTATGAACGTGTCTTCATGGGCGGTCTCACCTGCGACAGCCACGATTACTACAACTCCGAGTCTCACCTGAACGCCGTCTTCCTGCCGCAAATCGACTCTGCCAACTACCCTACCGGCGACACTCCCGATGACATTCAATATATAGGACTTTTCAACACAGGTGCTTACCAAGACGCACTCGGCGGCTACGGCGGAATACAGCATTGCATGACTCCCGCGCCAAAACACATCATCATTTACCGCGACGAGGAGGGCGAATTGTGCACCAAACTGTTCGCTAAAGAGCAGAGTTACAAGTCGATGCTGAAAATTTTAGGATATTAGTCAAACGAACCGAAAAAATTGTATTTTTGCAGCGGGTAAGTCTTATACGATCTGCTCCCTTATAACTCCCCCAGGACAGGAATGTAGCAAGGGCATTAAGGTTGTAGCGATGCGATATAAGTCGCTTACCCTTCTTTTTTTATGACTTTTGACTTTTGACTTGAAACCTGAAACCTGAAACTATGTTATTGAAAATATACCCCGAGAACCCGAATCCGAAAGCCGTGAACACCGTTGTGGAGTGTTTGCAGGATGGTGGCACCGTCATCTATCCGACCGACACCATCTACGGCATCGGCTGCGACATCTTCAAGCAGAAGAGCATCGAACACATCATCTCGATCATCGGCGAGAAGAAGAAAAAAGATGCGCTCACCTTCATCTGTCACGACCTGAGCAACCTTTCCGACTACACTAAACCGTTAGACAACAGCGTGTTCAAAACCATGAAGCGTGTTTTGCCAGGACCTTACACCTTCATTTTGGAGGCCAACAACAGTGTACCGAAGTTGCTGCAGAGCAACAAGAAGACCATCGGCATCCGTATTCCCGACAACAACATCATCCGCGAAATCGTGCGCCAGCTCGGTCATCCCATCCTCTCCACCTCTGTGAAGGACGACGACGAAGTGATCGAATACACCACAGACCCCGAGCTCATCTACGAACGCTACGGTGATCTGGTCGATATCGTCATCGACGGCGGCTACGGCGACAACACTCCCTCCACCGTGGTGGATTGCACCAGCGGAAAAATCGAGGTAATACGTGAGGGGAAAGGGGACGTTTCCCTTCTATAATCAGTAACATACAACAAGATTATTTGTTCTTTAATCAGCCTCGAAGAGGCAAAACGCGCGAAGCGCAATTAACCCCGCACAAGCGAAGCGCAGTGTGGGGACACCCGCGAAAGCGAAGCGCAGTGTGGGCTATACAAACGGAAAGTGATATGAATACAATATGTGCCATAGCGACCCCCGCCGGTCTTGGTGCCACCGCAATGATCCGAATCTCCGGACCGGAAGCGTTCAACATTGCCGGAATGCTCTTTTCGGTGAAATCTGGTTTCGATGGATTGGAACCTAATCAGGCGAAATTTGCCACTATATATAATATTGACAAAAAGGATTCGGACAACAGGCAATGCGAAATCCTGGACCAAGTGGTAGTGACAAAGTTCGCCGCACCACACTCGTTCACGGGCGAGGACGTGGTGGAGATCAGCTGCCATGGATCGCTCTATATCCAACACAAAATCATCGAACTACTCATCGCCAACGGCTGTCACATGGCCGAACCCGGCGAGTTCACGCAACGCGCCTTCGTGAACGGGAAATTGGATTTGCCGCAGGCGGAGGCCATCGCCGACCTCATCGAAGCGCAGTCGGAAAGAGCGCACCACGCCGCCATGACACAGTTACAAGGCGATCTCTCCAACAAGATGGCCGATCTGCGCAATGAACTCTTGCAACTGGCATCCTTGTTGGAACTGGAATTGGACTTCAGCGAGGAGGAGGTGGAATTTGCCGACCGCTCCGCCCTACTCGACTTGCTTGGCCAAATCCGGACGGAAGTTGACAAATTGCTTCAGAGTTATAAATGGGGCACTATGCTGAAAAACGGCATCCCGGCCGCAATTGTAGGTGAGCCGAATGTGGGAAAATCGACCCTTTTGAACGCATTACTTCAGCGCGAACGCGCCATAGTATCCGATATTCCTGGAACCACTCGCGACACCATCGAAGACACTTTCATCCTTCACGGCACTCTATTCCGCTTCATCGACACCGCCGGAATCCGTGAATCTAACGATACTATCGAGCAGTTGGGCATCGAGCGTTCTCTGCAAACCATCCGCAAGGCCGCAGTCATCCTTTGGGTCTTCGATGCGCGCAAATCCACCGAAGAAATCAATAGGGAAATCGCAAAGCTGTCCAATTCCGTTGAATTGGACGACAAGAAACTCATCCTAATCGGCAATAAAGCCGACCTCGCTTCAGGCTCAACTATTAATGAGGGACAAGCTATTTTCATCTCCGCCAAGAACGGCGAGAATATCGACGCAGTATTGAAGGAGATCGAGCGATTCGTCGAGGAACACGACATCCGCGACACCGCGCTGTTGACCAACGCACGGCACCAGTCATTGCTGAATGAGATCCTCATCTCCATCGAACGCACGGAAAGCGGTTTGCAACAGCAGATGCCCACGGATTTAGTTGCCGAAGACGTACGTGCGGCGCTTCACCATTTGGGCGAACTCACCGGCACGGTGTCATCCGACGATATCCTGAATAATATCTTCGGGAAGTTCTGTATTGGGAAATAAAAATTGCGATCATAGATGAGGAAATGTACGGAAATCATGAAGAGGATCTCCGCATTTCTTCCCCATTTTCCATAATATTTCCGCAATAGAAATCCATCGCCACCATCGCGGCCATGGCCTCCACCACGGGTAGCACACGCGGCACTACGCATAAGTCATTACGGTCGGAGCCGCGCATGACGATTGGTTTCCCATCAAAATCAATGGTTTCGCGATCGTAGCGCACCGACGGAATCGGCTTGAAGGCCACACGAAAATAGACCTCCTCTCCGTTAGTAATGCCGCCTTGGATGCCGCCATCGTGGTTGGTACGGAACGAAAAGTCAGCGTCTTGCAGGTCATGGCAGTCGCTGCCCGACATCTCCGCCGCGCGGAAGCCCTCGCCATATTCGAAGCCCTTCGCCGCATTGATGGAGAGCATCGCGTAGGCTAACCTCGCCGAAAACTTGTCATAAACCGGCTCACCCAAACCTGCTGGCAGTCCGCAAATTCTGCATTCCACCAACGCCCCCAAAGAGTCGCCCTCGCGTTTAGGGGTGGCGATGCTCACCGTTTTCGCTGTAATGGTCACCCCCCGCTCCGACAACCACTGCTTTGCCATGGCACCCGCCACCACCCGACACACCGTCTGCCGCGCCGATGCGCGACCGCACTGCTCGTTGTCGGTGATGCCGTATTTGCGCATATACGTATATGATGCGTGCGAAGGTTTTAGCACGTAACGATTTGATTCTGATATTTTTACATCAACATTCGAAACACGGAAACGGATTGGATCGCCCGTGGTACAGCCGTTCTCGACACCAGACAGCAAATCCACTCTGTCGGGCTCGCAGCGTCGCGTGGAAAGCGCGTCACCACTCGGGGCACGCCGGTTCAGCTCGGCCTCCAAAAATCCCATATCGACATGCAAACCCGCAGGACAACCCTCAATCAGGCCTTCCATAAAGTCACCGTGAGTGTCGCCCCAGTCCGTAAGGCGGTATATATTTCCAAAGGTATCCATAGTCAGTTCGTCATAACCCCACACTGCGCTCCTACGTCACTTGTGTGGGGTAAAGATAAATTGCACTTCGTGCGTTTTGTCTCTCCAAGGTTGCTCAAAGAATCATTTTAGTCTATTATTTTTCTCATCTCCTCCTCGCGACGGCGGCCACATCCACCATGCTCGTCAACGGCTCCCACGCGGAGAAGATCTCCGCAGCGGTTTCACCGTTCTCTTTATCAATCAGGTGGACGTATGAGTTCACGTCAATTTGTCGCAAGGTGCAGGTCAAGTTCTCGCCGAGGTAGGACTCCCGCAGCCAGTGGATGACAAAGCGGTTTGTACGGTGGGCGGTCAGGAACTCGTCGGGAACAGTGAGCATGGCAATGCTGACGTAGCTGCGGTTGTTGACGTGTCCGTTAAAGTCCAGGTCGAGCTGGTTGACCTTGTGCGAAATCTGCTTCAGTGCTGTACCTTCTTTCGGGAAACGCACTTTCCGGTGGGTCGCGGTCATCATCTCCGGCAAAACCGGGATTTTCGGCTCAACCTTGTCCGTGGAGTCCAGCTTGCGGGTGTTGGCGTTCATCAGGTTCCAGCAACTCGTACCCTTGGCGATCATCACGCCCGTGTCGGCATTGGTGACATGGTAGTCAGCATAGACCCGCAGCGGCGTGATCTCGCTCACCCAAATGGTCACCACAATGTCGTCGCCCCAAAACGTATCGACTGGCATCATCTCCGCCTCCATCTCCGTGATAATCCACATCCGGCGCTCCTTGGCCAAGTCGAAAGCGGCCATGTGCAGACAGCCCATGTAGCGGGCATAGCTCTCCTGAAAGTAGAGCAAAACCGCCGCCGGACTGAGCCGGTAATCCTTGTTTATGTCTTGACACGTGACCGTAAACCGATGTTGATACTTATTCATTCTCCTATCCTCTTGTTATCTTGTTATCTTATCTTCTCATCATCCTTTTATCTAAAATACTTCATCAGCTCTTTCTGTTTTTTCTTAAGAGATGCAACTTCTTTAGCATCTGCGGTGGGGTCATTTTCCAAAAGTTCGAGCAATGAATTCACTGCGATGAAATGATAGCGGGAAGCCCCATCTTTGATATCCGACTTCTCACCATAATCAATCACGATTCTCATATAAGCCTTCGCTTTCTCCAAATCATTATTTTCTTCATATATAAGCCCTTTCAGGTAGTAATCTAACATTAAATCGTCTTCTACTTCAGACTTATATTCGCTGTTATAAAGTGTAGTAAGAATGTCTATGGACTTGTCCAGATAATCTTGCGCGGAAGAGTGCATTTCAAGACTGTAGAAGGTCATGGCATTTTCCTTATACTGCAGCGCGGTGCGGTAAGTTTTGTTCACATCTCCATCGGCGGAGAGTTGCTTCAAAATGTCGATCAGCGTGTCACGAGTATCAGCAGAACGATAATACCACAACTCGGAATGAGCCGTGTCTATTTCCTCAGCCATGAGCTTATAGCTATTGGCCAATGGTGCATAAATCTCGGCCATATTGTTCAAATAGGTGTTTTCAGCTGTATCTTTGAACATTATTTCGTTCATATTAAGGCAATCTCTGTACAAATTGATAGCTTGCTGTACTGAATCGTTGGCGATGTACACGCGCGCCATGGTGAACAGCCCACGCAGATAGGGCAGTTGGACATTTTCGCCGGCATCGTTCAAATAGTTCAATCCATCGAGAATATCGCGGGAATAGGTCATGGCTTCCTCGTTCGTGATGGTGCCGCTGTTCAGCACCGTTTCGGCCATTTGGACCATCTTGGAGGCGTATGACACATCATAATTCACAAATTTCTTGTAATAGGCCTCCAAATCTGCCATCGTGCGGTAATAATTTGGAGCGTCCTCTCCTTGTTTGTAAAACTCACCCATCACGGATTTGGCCTGCTCGTAGCGTTTCAAAGGCCGTTCAATAGGAGCTTTTTCATAATAACTCACTGCCTTTGTTGTCATCTCGCGACAGGTTTTCATATCCTCTTTCTGCGCAGCGGCCACTGCTTTGCCCCAATACATCTCGCCCATCGACTGATAAGCCTTCATATCGCCCATCGAAATGGCCTTCTTGAATATCTTTTCGGCATTTTTATACTCTTTTTCTGCACGTTTCATATCTCCGGTGGACTTATAGACATCACCGATGTAGTAGCTCACGTTGGCCTTCATCGAAGTGTATTGTGGCATCACTGAGGCGGGAATCTGCGGTTCAAAGTCGAGAATTTTCTGATAGGTCATCACAGCCTTATCATACTGGTTCTGATAAAGATGCGCGTCACCCATTTGTAGGAAATTCATCAGATAAGGAATCCACAAGGAATCGTTATTCTGCATCGCCTGCCTATACAACTCATTGGAATGCAAATAGTAAACAACAGATTCCTCAAACATCTCATTCTGATAAAGCGATTCCGCCATCTCATTGGCAGCCTCAGCTTTGGCCACCAGAATCTTTTGCGGATCATTATCAGCTTGAATACTAATCAATCTGTCATTGAAAGCATCAAGTTCGGAAGAAAGCGCAAACAACTGGTTCGCAGTCAGATAACCTTCAATCATTTTATTATAACGCAAATAGATGCCAATAAAAGCCTTTGGATATTGGGCGTTCACGACATCGAAGCTGCGCTCATATTGACGGAATGCGGCCTGCATCTCATCGTTGTCGCATTGATTCAACAAACAATTGCCGAGCAACTGCGAAGCGGCTTGAACATTCTGCACAGCGTAATACTCCGGAAAATCTTTGGAGAGTTTAAAATCTATATCCACAAGCTGTTCGATCACCTCTCCACGTTTAGTATCAACCTCCTCCATATCAGGAACGTTCTGCAGCCATATCAGCGCATTCTCAGCCAATTGAAGTTTCAGGAACATACTGGCAGTATCGTTTTCGTAATTGGCTTTTGCTGCGTTATAAACACCGTCAAATAACTTATAAAGCATTGAATCGGAGAGATATGACGGATTATATTTCACCACATCCAACAAGTAGTGATATAGATGTATCAATGTCTGATTCCTGTCGTATGCGTCTATAGAATATTTGTCCAGGATGATTTGATAATAGAACATGGCACTGTCCACACTGCGGGAGGCGGAAATGCTATCCTCCAAAATGGCATAGACCAAATACAAATTCTTGTACATCCACGACAAATCGCCCATGCCGTTTTCTTCAGGATATTTTTGATAATTATCCCTGATGACATTCATGACGTTTTCCGCTGCTGACTTGAGTTTTGCGCGATCAAAATCTCGGTAAATATATTGGAAATAGTTCGGTTCGAAATAGGGTCTGTACCTTGGGATACGGTTGTTGGTCTTCTCAATTTTTGCGATGGAGTCCATTTTCTCGTAACGATTATCCCTCTGTAAATCAAGCATGTATTTACCATACATATAGGGTTGGTAATGATTTTGGTAGAGTATTTCGGAATAGTCGCTAACCGGATCCTCATCGTCGGTGGATGCTTCCAAAAATTTCAGATATCGGTAGAGATCGATCCATTCGAGGTTCTCGCGGCTGTTGTCCTTCATGTCGATGTGGCTTTTGGTCATCGCGACAGCCTTGTTGACATCGCCAGTGCGCAACACCTTAATTACCTCTTGGAACTGAGGCAGATCGAACTTGTTAAATTCATATCGGTTGATTGTTCCTGCATCCTCGTAACAATTACGGACATTGACATTCGGGGTATAAGCTGCCTCTATCAAATTGTTTGTTAACGAGTTAACACGTTCAGGCTGCCCTTTCAGCTCATTTTGAAATTTTTGTGTGGTGGCGAGAATCTCGTCGTTATAGAAGAAACGGAAGAGACTCTCAAACGTTTTCTGTTTCTCAGCCCTATATTTTCCGATTTCTGCCATATAAAACTTAATGGTATCCGTGGTCTGGAGCAGTTGGTAGTAGGTTTCGGGAGTGCGATCTATATAAATATACCCATCTGACACCCAGGAATCCAAGCTTAAATACTCCCCTTTCATATCGGCAGGCAGGGTGGCTATCGCCACGCCCTGCGCGTTCGTAGTCAGCGTCAACTCTCGCTGTTTGGCGGTCGGTGACTGCAGGTAGAGTTTGGCAGTTGCGCCTGCAACCGGCTGCTTCGAGTCGAAATCGAGCACCTGGAAATATTGTTTTATCTGCGCGGAAACAGTAGCGGCAAGCATTGAAAGTACTACTGTGGCAATTAATCTTGTTGTGTTTTTCATATCAGAACAATTATAATGTAAAATGTACAATGATTATTTCCGCAATTCGAAGTTCGAGCCTAAATAGACCTTCTTGACGATCGGGTCGGAGGCGAGCTCCTCGGCGGTGCCGGCCTTCAGGACGCTGCCCTCGAACAAGAGGTAGGCACGGTCGGTGATGGAGAGCGTCTCGTGGACGTTGTGGTCGGTGATGACGATTCCGATGTTGCGGTCTTTCAGCTTTCTGACAATGTTCTGGATATCCTCCACCGCGATAGGGTCAACGCCCGCGAAAGGCTCATCTAACAGGATGAACTTGGGGGCAGAAGCGAGACAACGAGCGATTTCCACGCGACGGCGCTCACCGCCCGAAAGGTTGTTGCCCTTGTTGTGGCGCACCTTCTCGATATTGAAATCGGCGATCAGATTCTCCAACTCCTCCTTCTGCTCGGCCTTGCTCTTGCCACTGAATTCGAGGATGGCCTTGATGTTGTCCTCCACCGTCAGATGACGGAACACAGAAGCCTCCTGCGGCAGGTAGGCAATGCCCATCTGCGCACGCTTATACATCGGCTCCTCGGATATGTCATGCTCATTCAAAAAGATACGTCCCGAGAAAGGCTTGATCAATCCCACGATCATATAGAACGAGGTGGTCTTGCCCGCGCCGTTCGGGCCGAGCAAACCCACAATCTCACCCTGCGTGAAGTTGATGGAGACCTCGTTGACGACCGTGCGGTTCTTGTATTTCTTGACTAACTTGTCGGTACGAATCGTGTATTCCATATTAGCTGTTCTCGATAGCGGTTTTCAAATATTGCATGGCCGTGCCCATGAACTTGTTGACCACACCTTTCACCATACCCTGAAGGAAGAACGGCACTTCCATATTCAATTGCCCCTGAATGGCACTTTCGGTGCCGCGCGGCTGGATGTCGAACTGTACCTCCGCCGACATACTCGTATCCGTCTCCGCACGAAAACACACGCGCGAACATGGCGTCTGCTCACTTAATGTAAGACGACAGTTAACGTGGTCCTGTATAGTAAAACGGCAACCGTTTTGCATTGATTCCCAATTTGTTATGCCAGGAACACCCTGCACAGGCCGCTCAAAAAAATGCGTTAACACTTGATAAACTTTCTCCGGACTTGCCGAAACGGTCTCTTCCGAACTGTTGATGTGAAGCATATTACTCTATTTATTATTTGAACTTGCAAAGATACATTTTTTTGACGTATGATGTTGTGACTTTCGATATACCTGTTTACTATGACTACTTGTTGGCTTTTAAAAACTTAGCAACGGAATGGTTGGCTAACCGAACGAAATAAACGCCCGCAGCGAATGTTTTAGTATCAACAACTGTACTTTTTTCTCCTATATTATTTATTATCAATACAATACGACCAAGAAAATCATATACAACGATTTGTTTTATAGGTTGGTCGCTTTCAACATGGAGGATATTGGTGGTGGGATTGGGATAGACGTGCAGGCTCGCGGGTTCGTAGGTATTGACGGCCGTATGCGCCGGTGGTTCAGCACCTTTGAAGAAAGCAACTCCACCGGCATAGTTACCAAGAATCAGTTCGGGTTTTCCGTCCCCCGTGAGGTCGGCCACGGTTGCCGCCGCTCTCCTACCCTCGCGGAACTCCTGCGCTACGCCCTGAATCGTCTCCACTAAATTCTGCTCCGCCTTCTCGAACATACCGTCCAAGTTTCCGTCAATCTGCTTGTAGTATGCCACTTCGCCGAGCTCGCCAGCACAGAACAACACCGTGCCGCGCTGCGCATCGTGATAGAAACACGGCACGCTATAACCGAAGTACGACTGGGTGAAATCGCGCGTGTCCACCCCGCCCAATGTATCCGTAATCTTCTGAAATTGAGGAATATCCGAACCAACATTCCGATAATAGGACAACAGACCGCGACGATTTCCGACGATCAAGTCTTTGCGACCGTCACCATCCAAATCGAAAAACTGCGGCGTACTATACTCGCCCGCATCCACACTTGCGAAATTCATTGTCAAGTTGCCTGCGCCAGTCATTAGCCGTTGGTGGGGCACGAGCAGAAGCGTCCCGTCTTTATTTCCGCATAGCATATCTACGAGACCGTCACCGTCAAAATCCCCGAAAGTCGGATGTAACGCGTTCAAACCCAGTTGTTTGAGATTACCAAAATCTTGATTCTGCAACGTAAAAACAGGCACCGTGACCGTTCCCGTATTCTGATAATAGCTCATCGATGACGAAAAGTAGGAGGTCAGCCAACCGTTCACCGATTTCGCACTGTCAAACCGCCCGTAGTTGCCGACAAAAAGGTCCTGTAATCCATCGCCATCGAAATCGAAAAGTACCGGACAAGCTCCGCTTCCCGCATCCAACATATCGCCTTGCAGAAAGTCTGTCTGCGTAAGCGTATATTGTTGCAACTGAGTATCATAGTCATACATCCACACGCTGTTCAGATCCTGCGACTTCGTCAGGGAAGGATCCGAGGGCGAAACGAGCAGCGACGGCACTGTGCGACCAGGCAACGTCACCAATGAAGCCGCAGGCATCGAATAGAGACGAATAGGCATATTGGTTGGGAAGGCCGTGTCCTGCGCCGTCATCCGTGCATCATCCAGCGTACCATTGTTATATAATAATATATTGTATGGCGAATCGACATCGCCCACCAGCAAATCAGGCAGACCGTTGCCGCTGAAATCGTGCAAGAGCATTGAAGAACCTGTGTGGCGAGTGTAATCGTCATCGTCCGACTTGTCATTGCAATCGGTAAATAGTGTAATCGTATTATTGTCGGCGGCCTCCGAAAAGTGCCCCCAGCATTCATTTTCCAAACGGAAATCGAAAGGATCCCCTTCATTCGCATAGTTGCGCAAGTGATGCACATACCTCCCTAACACCCAAAAATTCAAGATGTCCAAATGGCCGTCGCCATCGATATCCTCCACCACCAGATAGTCATCAGGAGATGCGTAAATATTGGTATAACCGTTATAGTAGAACGCTTGTAAAGCATCGGTCACCAATTCGAAGCGCAGCGTGTCGGTAGAAATGTTCCTGAACACGCGCACCGAAGCCAACCCATAGGTGAAGATGTCGGCTTTCCCATCGTGATTGTAGTCGTAAAGAATCACCCAATTGTGCAGATCAGGGAAAAGACGAACATATTGCGGGGCATACTGGTACACGTTTCCTATGCGCAGGAATGGCAGAACACGGTTACCGTGTTTTTCAAAGCCAAGCAAGTCTGGTGTGCCGTCCAAATCGAGGTCGATTTCAGAAAAGCGGACCGAATTGAGCCCACCGGCCCACGGAAATAGCAAAGGATGACCATCCTCAACCACTGAAACGGATGCGTCACGCACAAATCCAAAGTCATAGAAATCCGTCTGCGCGACCAAAGTAGAGGTGAGCAAAGACAGAAAGATAGCAACTAAAAGGGAACGAGGGCTCATGGCTATCGTACTCGCAGACGCTGGCCTTCGCGGATGAAATCGCTCCTCAAATGATTGAGTTTTTTGATCTTGGAAACCGTAGTGTGGTGTTTGGCCGCGATCTTACCCAGATTGTCTCCTTTGCGCACCCTGTAATATTGCGGCGAACCAGAGGGTTTCGGTTTCACTGTTTGCTCTGGCTGACCGGTAGCGGGGTTCGGCACGGAGACCGTGTAACCCGACACAAACATGGTGTCGTATTTCAGGGTGTAATTCTCGAAATCGATGAGACGATTGGGGTTGATGTCATTACCAAGATAGCGCACCTCGAAATGGAGGTGGGAACCGTAGGAACGTCCCGTGTTGCCGCCGAGACCGATGATGTCGCCAGCTTTGACTATCTGTCCTGGGTTCACGAGGCGGCGGGAGAGGTGACCATAGTAGGTTTCAAGCCCATTGTCGTGGCGGATAACCACGAGATTGCCATAGCCTCCGGTATTGGCTGTACCTTTGGAAATGCGCACAATGCCGTCCCATGCTGCGGAGACCGGCGTGCCTTCGGGATAGCCAAGATCGACACCCCGGTGCATTCGACGGTGACGGAACCCATAGTTGGAAGTGACGCGGTAGTTCGCAGGATGATGGTAACCTGTAAGGTCAATAGTGTCGCGCGCCGCAGAGCCCTGATGACGGTAATGAATCGTCACAATGTCGAAATTCTGGTAGAGATTGTAGCCCGGCATCCAGTTGAAATAGGTGAACAACATGCCGTTGCCGTGATCGACATTGTCGAGATTGGAATCGTACATGGAATTGATGAGGTTGCCGAGAGAATCCTCCTCGATTTCCGCCTCAATGCGAGCGGTGTCGTTTACAACATTGAATTGGATATGGTTCTCCTGTGCCGACATCCGCCCCACGAAAGGAATCAGCAAAAGCAGCAACAATATCGGTTTTTTCAAGATTTTTCTGCACATAGTTTAACGTTTGATTCTTTTGCTGTCGTGACTTTTCCGTGTGGAATGCTTCTTGATGTAGTAGGTCGTACTTTGAGAGGTGGTAGCGTTCCAATGCGGCTGGTGTTTGGTGCGAGTTCTATGGTATTTCGAGGCAGTATGTGTCGTCTTTTTCGACGACTGGCAAGCGCCCAAAACGAACATCAACACCGTGCAAAACAATAAAACGATATATCTTAAATAATTTCTCTTAGCTTTCATAATATACGAAAATGAAATCGCAAAAATACATTTTTTTGACATTGCCTCGGCGTATATTTTGAAAAAAAAGCTAACGAGGTGAAACTTTGGACGTTATAACTACTATGAGATTTGACATTTTCGGAATCAATTAGATCTTCCATCGCGGGAGATGGTGGATGCGCCCGACATCGAACTACCCGTTGTGATTGCATCGCCCGTGTAATGCAATTCGCTGGCGCCGGAAAGTGTGACGCGAATGCTATTGTTACAATGGATGTAAGCGTTGCTGGCACCCGACATCGAGCCTTCGCAATCATCGCATTCCAGTGCATAACGGCCACCGACAGTTTGGCGAACGATTTCGCTGGCACCGCTCAAATCGATGATGAGTGTAGTGGTTCGGCCCATCATTTCAACATCGGAAGCGCCGGAGAGTTCCAAATCAAGATTATCCGTTTCGATGTCACCATGGAATTGTGAGGCCCCTGACAAATCCATTTTGATGCCTTGTGTTGACGAAATATTTCCATGGAAATCAGATGAGCCTGACAGATCCAACGAAGTATTCTCGGCCACAATATTGCCATAATAATGGGAGGAGCCTGACAGTGAAACCTCCACATTATCGCCTTCAAGCGCAAACGGCGTACGCATCGTGCTCGCACCCGAGAGATCAACATCCTTCAAATCAACGCAATGAGGAAGTATCACCAACATCTTGGAATTGCCCCTGTTCATTATAGAAGGTTTGCAATATATTTTCAAAGTATTGCCTTTCTTCTCCACCACAACCTTGGGCATAATATACTGACCCGCGGTAATGTAAATCCGGCTTGCCGTGTCACTCACAGACACATCAAAGGCACTGTTCACCTCGAGATTTTCGTAGGTGCCCTCAATGGCAAAAGCTTTGGTAATAGGATTGCCTGCAGGTTTCGTGCAGCTACAAAACGACAAAACGACAAACACGGAAAGAATTACAAAATATTTCTTCATATTGACTCTCTGCCCGTTATACCCCATCGGCACGTCGGTCTTTATTCTTATTTATGTTTTATTTTTCGGACGGCAAAGATACAATTTTTCGAAAATTATCTATTTTTGCAGGTTGAAAATGCGGGTATGTCACAGATAGAAAAAGAGACGCTTTGGAACAGAGAATATGTCAAGGTGATGGCAGCGAACTTCACGCTGTTTTTCGCCTTCTATATACTTACACCATTGCTGCCGATATACCTGAGCGAGCACTTCGGAGCCAGCAAGGATGTCATCGGGTTGACCCTTTCGGGATATGCGGTCGCGGCGCTGCTTTTCCGTCCATTCAGCGGTTACATTGTGGACTCTTTCAACCGCAAGAAAGTGCTGATTTTCTTCATGTTGGTAAGTTTCATCTTTTACGGACTCTACCTCGTGGCGGGCACATTGCTGCTCTTTGCCGTGGTGCGCACCCTTCACGGCGGTCCCTTCGGGGCGAGCACCGTGGCCAACTCCACTGTCGCCATTGACGTGCTGCCCTCCTCGCGTCGCAACGAGGGCATCGGCTACTACGGACTCAGCAACAACATTGCCACCGCCATCGCGCCCACCGTTGGAATCGCCCTCTACAAACACTTCGACAACTTCGATATCCTCTTCATCGTCGCCCTGCTCTTCGCCCTCCTGAGCGTGGTCATCTCCGCCACCGTGAGGCTCCCCCAACGTCAGGTTCTCGCCGACAAAAAGAAGCTTTCCCTCGACCGTTTCTTCTTGCTAAGAGGCTGGTTCATCGGGGTGAACATGGTCTTTTTCGCTCTATGTTACGGTGTGCTGAGCAATTATCTCGCCATCTACGGCAAGGAGGTGTTGGGCATCACCAGCGGTTCGGGCACCTTCTTCCTGCTACTCTCCTTGGGACTGATTTTGTCGCGACTGCAAGGTGGCAAATCTCTGAGAGAGGGCAAGTTGACACATCATGCGGCTGTCGGCATCCTCATCTCCACCGTCGGGTACACCGTCTTCGTCATCTCCAAACATCCTCTCTGTTTTTACGCCACCGCCATTCTTGTCGGTTTAGGCAACGGACACATGTGGCCCGCCTTTCAGAACATGATTATCTCGGTGGCGCATCACAACGAGCGCGGCACTGCCAACTCCACCCTGCTCACCAGCTGGGACTTGGGCATGGGCCTCGGCATCGTGCTCGGCGGCGTCATCGCGGAATATTTCGGCTATACCGCTGCTTTCTGGACTGTGGTGGGTGTGCATGCGGCCGGCTGCGCGATGTACTTCACCGTCACCCGGAAACTGTTTGCGCTCCGACGAATCGTTGACGATTGACTCTCACTTTGACTCATCAACTACCACCCCCACCCCTTAAGCGTTTAAGCCTTTAAGCCACCAAACCCTAAACCTTAAACCCTAAACCCTAAAACAATGAACCTCAAAAGCCAACGGCTCTGTCTCGCCACTTTATTCACAGCCTTCATCCTGATTACCGGCGGACTTTTTGCACAGAACAGAGAATTGGTCAACACAAGTTATGATCCGAAAGCCGATTCGATTTTTTTCGTCAAAATGCAGAAGAAAATGGCGAAGATACGTAGTGAGCAACACCGTCCCACAGTCGCCTTGGTGCTGGCAGGCGGAGGTGCCAAGGGAGCTTCGCACATCGGCGTACTTAAATATCTGGAAAACAAAGGGATACCTGTTGATTTCATAGCTGGAACGAGTATAGGTGGGCTCATGGGCGGCATGTATGCCTTGGGGTATTCCGCCATGGAAATCGACTCGCTTGTCCGAAACATCGACTGGAATATGATGATGAGCGACAAGATTCCGATGGAGTACTACTCCTACGAACGGAAAATGAACAAGGGCACCTACCTTTTGGACATTCCCTTCACGGGGGCGAACTTCCTGCGCAGCCTTCCTTCCGGCATTCTCTATGGGCTGAATGTCTATAACATGTTGGGGGCTGTGTCGGTCGGTTACCAGCAGAACATCGACTTCACGGAGCTGCCCATCCCGTTCTGCTGCGTGGCCACGGAGATGGTGACACAGAAAGAGAAGCGGTGGACATCCGGTTCTTTCGTCGATGCCTTGCGCTCCACCATGTCCATTCCCGCCTATTTCACCCCCGTGCGCATCGACTCGATGGTGCTCTCCGACGGCGGCACCAAGAACAACTACCCGGCAGACATCGCCAAGGCCGCTGGAGCGGACATCATCATCGGGGTGCAGCTCACTTCGCCATTGGAATACGAGGATGTGAACAACATCGCCAACCTTTTATCACAACTGGCCCGCTACTCTGGCGGCGGTGAAGCTCTCGCCCATAACGAGGAAATCACCACCTTGTTGATCACCCCCGACGTGGCCGGCTACACCTCACTGAGTTTCGGAACAGATGAAATCGCCACCCTCATTGATCATGGCTACCAGGCTGCGGCGCTCCACGAACGCGAAATCGACAGTATCGTGCGCATTGTGGGCAAAAAAGGCACGAAACTACAGAACACCAAGGCCATCAACTGCGCGGTAACAAGGGTCACCATCAGCGCCATCGACTTCGTGGGACTCAGCGAACAAGAGAAAGCCTTCACCCTCAAACACTTGCCTATCCGCGAAGGCGGAGGCTACTACAAAAAAGATTTAGAGATGGCACAGGCGGCCATCTACGGAACCATGGCCTTCTCACACGTCACTTTCCAACTAATCGGCGACGGCCCTGACAAATACAAATTGGTTTTCTACTGCGACAAACGGTCTCCTCACTCTTTCGGGCTCGGCTTGCGTATGGATACGGAGGAGTGGTTTGAAGCATTGCTGAGCGCCACCTTCAACCGAAACTCGCTTTACGGCCACTCATACGGTATTACCGCACGTCTTTCAGCTTCCCCGTACCTGAAATTAGAATGGATATACACGCCTTTGAAGGGCCCGAAAGTGGGCGCTTACTTCAAAACGAGCTATCGCACCTTGTACGGCACCGACACCCACATCTTCAGCCACCATTTCTATGAAAAATCATGGCACAATGAATTGCGCCTCTTTGTAGCGGAGAACCGCTGGAGCCAGATTGACCTGAACGCCGGTGTCCGTGTGGAACACACTCCTTATTACCGTCTTTTCTCGGAAACCGGCTACGTGGAGAGCACCGACTGGAAACACTACTACCCCTACTTGTTCCTGCGCTTCAACTACGACAATCGCAACAGGATGTACTTCCCAGAGAAGGGTCTGCGCGCCTCCATCAATGCCGACTACAATTTCTACAAGACCGTATTCGTGGGCGGTGGCATTCGAGGTGCTATTCCCGTGTGCAGCTTCTTCACCATTGACGCGGCAATTAACAGTCGTTATATCTTTGGCGACAGCTGTACAAACGGTTACATGAACAACTACGTCGGTGGCATGATGGCGGGCCGATACTATGAGCATCAGATTCCCTTTGTTGGATACCACGGTGAGAAAACCTGCGACAGAATGCTGACAACCGTCGATCTCGAGCTGCGTTTCAAGGTCTATAAGAACATCTATCTGTCGCTGATCGGAGCAGCTATGCACGACGGCAACACCCTGAGGACGATGCAGAAGCCCATCGTCGGTGCCGGTCTGCAAATCGGTTACCTGTCGAAGGTCGGACCGCTCACCGCCAACGTCCACTGGAACAGCACCGAGAAGAAAAAAGTGGGGTTTTATTTGAGTGCGGGGTACGACTTTTAAGGGCTTGAAAATTATTTTTCAACACCTCTTGACTTTATCCAAAAAAAGTCTATTTTTGCGCGCTTAAAAAATCTCGATTATTATCCTTAAGTTAGCAAAGGAAAAAAGTTAAAAATCAGAGAGATATGGGTGAAGATATCTCTCGCAAAAAATGTCAAAACTGAAAAAATGGATGCAGTAAGTTACAAAACAATTTCGGCGAATGAGAAAATCGTCAAGAAAGAATGGGTAGTCGTTGACGCCCAGGAGATGGTTGTGGGCCGCCTTGCTACACAGGTGGCACGCATTCTGAAAGGCAAAAACAAGCCTTATTACACGCCTCATTTCGATTGCGGCGACAACGTCATCATCATCAATGCAGAGAAGGTGAAGTTCACGGGCCACAAATGGACGGACAAGCAATATGTCCACCACACCACATACCCCGGCGGACAACGCTTCGCCACGCCCAGGGAGATGATGCGCAAAGACCCGAGACGCATTCTGGAACACGCCATCAAGGGTATGCTCCCGAAGAACAGACTCGGTGCTCAATTGTTCCGCAACCTCCATGTGTATGTTGGTCCTAACCATCCGCATGAAGCTCAACAACCCAAAGTAATTAACATTAAGGATATTAAATAACAATGGAAGTTATCAATACATTAGGCAGAAGAAAAACCGCAGTTGCCCGCTTGTACATGAAACCGGGCAGCGGTCAAATCATGGTCAACAACCGCGATTATAAGGAATATTTTTGCGTTCCCACCCTGCAGTACAAGGTCGAGCAACCCCTCCAAGTGGCCAACCTGATGGGTCAGTATGACATCAAGGCCAACCTGGACGGCGGCGGTGTCACCGGTCAGGCCGAGGCTCTCCGCATGGCTATCGCGAAGGCCCTCACCCAGATCAACCCCGAACTCCGCCCGGCTCTGAAAGCCCAAGGCTTCCTCCGCCGCGACCCGCGTATGGTTGAACGTAAGAAACCCGGTCAGCCCAAAGCCCGTAAGAGATTCCAATTCTCCAAACGTTAATCGGAATCTTGTTTGGACACTGTTTAGTATCGAAACGGTGAAGATTCCCGCATAAGGACTACTCCGCCGTTGCTTTTAAGAATGTAAACAATTAAAAAAATCAACATGTCAAACGTACAATTTGAAGAATTATTAGAAGCTGGTTGTCACTTCGGACACCTCAAGAGAAAATGGAACCCCGCCATGGCTCCCTATATTTTCATGGAGAAAAATGGCATTCACATCATCGACCTTTACAAGACGATGGACAAGATTGAAGACGCTTGCAGCGCCGCCAAGAGCATCGCTCGCTCCGGCCGCAAGATCCTCTTCGTGGCCACCAAAAAACAGGCCAAGGAAACCGTCGCCTCCATGGTCAAGGAAGTGAACATGCCTTACGTGACCGAGCGTTGGCCCGGCGGTATGCTCACCAACTTCTTCACCATCCGCAAGGCTGTGAAAAAGATGAGCGATATCGACCGTCTGATCGAAAGCCCCCAATTCCAGAACATTTCCAAACGCGAGCGCCTGCAAATCAGCCGTGAACGCGCCAAATTGGAGAAGAACTTGGGCTCTATCAGCGACCTGTCTCGCCTTCCCGCAGCCGTCTTCATCGTGGATATCATGAAAGAGCACATCGCTTTGGCTGAAGCCCGCAAGCTCGCCATCCCCACCTTCGCTATCGTCGATACCAACTCCGACCCGCGTCTGGTGGACTACCCCATCCCGGCAAATGACGACGCATCCAAGTCAATCGCCGTGGTTCTCAAAGCCATCTGCGACGCCATCCGCGAAGGACAGGCTGAGCGCGAGATGAACAAGGACCGCATGGAAGAGGAAATGGCTGAAATGAACGCCGAGAATGAAGGCGAAGAGCGCGAAAACGACGATCGCGAAGGCGGCCGCCGCAGAAGAGTTTCCCGCAAAAACAACGAATAATTAATCACGATTAAAAATTACAACAATATGGCTAATATTACAGCTGCTGATGTTAACAAACTGAGACAAGAGACCGGTATCGGCATGATGGACTGCAAGAAAGCGCTCGTCGAAGCTGACGGCGATTTCGAAAAAGCACGCGACATCCTCCGCAAGAAGGGTCAGAAAGTGGCCGCCAAACGCGCCGACCGCGCGTCCAACGAAGGCCGCATCATCGCCAAAACCAATGCCGACAAGACCAAAGGTTACATGCTCATCATGGCATGTGAGACCGACTTCGTGGGCAAAGGCGAAGAATTCGTCAACTTCACCGACAGCGTCCTCGACAAAGCTATGGCTGCTGACATCAAGACCATGGATGAACTCCTTAACATGGACTATAATGGCATGAAGGTTTCCGAAAAGCTGGTCGAACTGACCGGTAAGACCGGTGAGAAAATCGAATGTCCTGACTATCAGGTCGTCGAAGCTGCTTACGTGGAAGCTTACAACCACATGGGCAACCATAAAGCTACCCTCGTAGGGTTCAACAAAGCTGGTGAAAAGGTCGCAGAAGTGGCACACAACGTCGCTATGCACATCACCGCTATGGCTCCTGTCGCCCTCGATGAAAACGCTATTCCTCAAGATGTGAAAGAGAAAGAGTTGGCTGTAGGCGTTGAGAAAACGAAACTCGAAATGATTCAAAGAGCCGTTGACAACGCTTTAAACAAAGCCGGCATCAACCCCGCTCACGTGGATAGCGAAGACCACATCAACTCCAACATGGCAAAGGGTTGGATCACCGAAGAGCAAGCCGAACAAGCTCGCAAGATCAAGGCTGAGGAAGGTGAAAAAGCTGCTGCTAACCTCAATGAGAAGCAAATTCAGCAAATTGCCCAAGGTCGTTTGGTGAAATTCTTCAAGGAGAGCACCCTCACTTACCAACCTATCGTGATGGGCAGTGACGGCAAAGAAAGCGTCGGCGACTACATCAAGAGAATGGACAAAGACTTGGCTTGCACTGGTTTCGTCCGCAGACAAATCGGCGAGTAATCTCTTGATCTATTTTGATATGAAGGTCGCGATTGATATCGCGGCCTTTTTTTTGACTTATTGCGGAAATGTATGCAGAAAGGCAGAAATGTGCGGAAACTATTAATGTTGTTTCCGCTTTTCCGCAGGTTTCCGCAAAAAAATCCTCGAAAAACGCAAAAAAAATCAATAAATATATTTACAAAAAGTTTTTTATTTAATTGCAATAAAACAAGAAATATAACGTTTTACATAGAAACTAAACAAAATTAAAACGTTATGGATACAAAATTAGTTTTCGGAAATGAATCATCGGCAATTAACCACGCCGTGTACGAAGTCCACAAAAGATTAGGGGTCGGACTGCAAGAGAACCTCTACCAAGAAGCACTTGCCATTGAGCTGGATTACCAAGGCATCCCCTTTGATCGGGAAAAACGGTACAACGTCTATTACCGTGGCCAGCAGCTTGAGCACTACTATTTCGCCGATTTTGTCTGCTATGACAAAATCATTCTCGAAGTCAAATCCGTAGCACAGCTCACCGACCAACATAAGGCTCAGGTACGCAACTATATCGGCATAGCCGAAAAGAGACTGGGACTACTGTATAACTTTAATGACAAATACATGACTCCTGTGCGCATCCTGAATTCTAATTTGAGAAACTGCTACGAAAATTAAGGCGGAAGGACGAAAACACAAGGTGCGAGTTTTTCGCGCCTTTTTTTTGTGACTTATTGCGGAAATATGCTGAAGGACGGAAAAGTGCGGAAAGCATCAACATTGTTTCCTTTCGTCTTACTAATAGTAGTGTGTTTTCAACACGCCATCGATGTGTTGCCTCCACCATAACCCCACACTGCGCTCCACTTCGTTACTCTTATGTGGGGTTATTAAGCTATCGTGCCTCCGGCACGCAAAGACCATATTCAATTTCTTAAAAATATTATTGCATCAGTAGTATTGTTTACTCAAAAAATTCACATCAGAGGCGTAAACTCACTATCAAAAAGGTTTCCGCATCCTTTTGCATTTTCCGCACTTTTCCGCAAAATAATCATCGAAAAAAAGCAAAAAATATGTACCTTTGCGCTTTCAATTTTGCAAAAAGAAATACTATGATTAAAAGAGCATTCATCTTTCTTGTCACCGTAATCTTATCGTTCTGTACTGCCAACGCGCAATACCGACTGATTTACGAATCCTTTGCCATTGGCGGCAGCGGCGACACGTCGCGCACGCTCGTGGCGACCTCCCCGAACCAGAACGCTGCGCTCATCAGCTCCGCAGATCCGGAGGAAGCGAACCCAATCCCCGGCATCGCCAAACACTTCACCTATATTGACTACGGCCGCGACACGGTATTCTACCAGCTCTACTACTCGAAAGACGAGCAATATTTCACGGGCTACAGCCTGAACAAGGGCAACGAATACACATTAGAGAAGACGGAGAAGTTGAACGGCTACAACTGCAAGAAATACACCACCACTCTGTTTTCCAACAAGATGGAGATTTGGGTGACGGAAGACTTGAAGAAACATCGCGCCACGCCGTCCGCCTCGTTCGGCAACCTACCAGGCGTGATCGTGCAAATCACCCGCAACGGCAACACCACTACACGGTTGGCCAAGGTGGAGAAATACAAGGATGTTGAGCCCATCATAACCGACAACCTCGGACAGTACACCGACCGCCGCGCCATCAACAACCTCGAAAAGGAGAAGCTCGTCATCACCATCCCAGTCTTTCACGACGCGCAAATCTGCTTCAACCCCAAATTGGAGAAATCCCGCACCATCCCCTTCGACACGGTTCTCCCCTACTCCAACGGCACCATCATCCTGAAACGGATCAATCTCAAACAATTACCATCTCATTATCAGATATTTGCGGAACTTACCGAACAATCCAACGGCGATGCCTACGACCGCACCGGGTCCATATTCGTGATTCCGACATCGCAGCGGACCAATTTCCTCAACGCGTTGATCGACAGCGTGGGGGTGCTGCCCGTCTTCACCGACAAGAACGGCGAACAGTATCAAGGCATCAAGTTAGAGAGAAATTACACACCGTTGGTGGAATTGGTCCGCTTCTTCACGCCGTTCGGGGTGAAACACTTCAACCAATACCGCTCACTGAACGACAAAGAGTGGGAGGATGCCGCCTATTACAAACAGGATGTCAGCGACTTGCGGCAATATCTGCAAGGGGATGTCTATATCGGGGCATTCATCGGCAACTACGACGGCGGCGGGCACAAGATCTCCCTCGACCTCAAAGCTTACCCCGAAAGCTACGAATGGAAAACCGGGGACGAAAACCTCTGGACGCTGCCGCTCTTCAACACCTGCAACGTGATGGAGATGTCGGGACAGAACTACGGCAAATTCTTCGAAACCGACAGTCTGACGGTGACGTTCAACGTGCCGGAAGGCCTCACCTCATTGCGTTTGCGTTACCTCAGCACGGGACACGGCGGCTGGGACAGCGGTGACGAGTTCGTGCCGAAAGAGAATGTCATCCTCATCGACGGGCAGCCGCGCTTCCACCACACCCCGTGGCGCAGCGACTGCGGCACTTTCCGCACCTACAACCCCGCGTCTGGCAACTTCTGGAACGGCATGTCCTCCTCCGACTACTCGCGTTCGGGCTGGTGTCCGGGCACCGCCACACAGCCGGTCTATTTCGACCTCACGGGCCTCACGCCCGGAGAGCACACCATCACGATTGCCATCCCGCAAGGGCAGCGCGAGGGCACCTATTTCAGCGCGTGGAACGTGTCGGGAGTGCTGGTAGGAAGGAAATAGGGTTAAGGTTAAGGTTAAAGTTCAAGTTTAGGTTAAAGACTATGGATATTCAGAGGTTGCGAGGTATTCTCTCTTTTGCAGCACTTGCGGTTCCAGGCGGTTTGGCGCTGTGGCTTGTGCTAAGCATTGTGTTCGTAAACAGTGTGGAAGCGCAACCCATTGATCGTGAAATGTATGCGAAAGTAGTGGGGATGAACACCAAGCGCAACTGCCCTTATCATGCAGAGGGTTGGGTCGTCAATAAATTGAGGTATAATGCTGGCTATCTGTATTTTGACATCACCTTGCGAGACGGATTTGTCCACGGACGCGACAGCATGGAGCTTCGTCAGTACTTTGCCGACAGGCTTCGTTATCGGTTAGAACCTGTTGAATTCAACTACTTATACGAAAAATTGGGCGACATCAAGGGCGGTTTTGTCTATAACATCATACTTGACAGCGCTCAGAATCGCCTTACTCTCAAATTCCCCCCTGCCGAAGTTCGACAGATTTGGGCGGACCGCTCAAAACCCGCATACAAGGACAACAAGCGATGGGCTGCAAGGAATATCCTGTGCCGTGACATCTACTACACCAATGCCTCTCTGCCCAAGCGGTTGGACCTCTATACGAGCTACGACAGCATCGGCATCACTGGCGACACGATAAGTTTTATCCACACCTTTTACGAGGGAGAGAACTTCAATAAAAGCCAAGTGAAAAGTGTCATACCGCAGTTCAAAAATCAGTACAAAAGCAATCTCTTGCTCAACACCGACTATCTCAAAAGCCTTGTGGAAGCTCGTATGAATCTGTTATTTGTAATTCGGGACACTTCGAATCAAGTATTCTCCAGTTTCAGAATCTCCCATGCCGAACTTGCTGATTGGCTGAAGGGTTCTGGCGAACTCAAGCCCGCATCCGATGCTCAAATCGACGCTTTCATTCAGGAACAAATCATTCAGATAGATTCTACGGTCGCCATTCACAATTCTTACGATTCCATTCGATTGACCAGCTGCGGTTACACCGACCGCACTATACAGTACGTTTACACTGTGCACCCTGATATTTACAGTGCCTGTTCTGCTCCTGAGGAACAGAAAATCCTCCAAAAGTCGATGACCATCAATTTGCGGCGTATTACCGAAGGACTCATCGGAGACTCCATCGTTTTTGACGGTGGCATCATCACATTAGAACGTTTCTATCAGTATATCAAAGGAATACAGTTGCTCTATATGGAAGATGGAAATCGTCGGGCCATTGACATCTTTATTCCATCAGACGAGATCCGAAGCAGTCAGAAGTTGGACTCCATTCCGCAACATCGTACGGTCGAATATCTTCGCCAACAGATGGTTAAAGAGGTGTTTTTCCGGGAATTGGACGCATACGACCACGACAGTCTCCCAACTAATGTCGATTACGGTACCCTTGACAGCATCTACTTCAGGGAGAACACCTTGCATTTTTGCTATACACTGGCACCTGAGTTGGCTGAACAATTCAGTGACACTACTTACTTTAAAAAAAGCCCATCGGATCTTATCCGCTTGGAATCGACTGAGTTCATTTATATGATGCTGGCGGAAATGAAGGCAGGCATAGCCTTGCATTATACTGTTCCGGAACATGATACTGTATTGTCGCTATTCTATTCTCCGCAGGAAATCCAAGAGACCCTTGAGAAGTCTCCAGAGGTGGTTAAAGAGGAGATCAGGAAGATGATCCGTCAGGAGATCCTCCCTGGCCACAACCAAGAATGCCCGATACAGGTAAGCGAAGGCATCGTCATGGATTCCGTCGGGGTACGTGACGAAATGTACACCTTCTATTACACGGTGTCCAGCAACTTCCCGTTCATGCTCATTGACGACGAAGAAGCCCGGTGGAACTTACATAACGAACTGGCATCCCAGATGGAAGAGATGTACGAAATTCTGGACATCCTTTTGCGGGCTGGATATGGAATCTGCTACCAATACGGTATGTCCAAAACCAGCAAACAGAGGAAATCCCAAAAGACCCCTGAGACTGTTGTGAAAAAGTTCTGTTTTTCCACAGAGGAGTTAAAAGAACTCTTTGAATAACAACCTTTTACCTACTTGCGATGACCTGTAAACTGATTCGAAGACATATCTCGAATCACAAATTCCGGTTTTCCATCTAACAACGGATACTCCACCTTCACCACCACCTCTTCGTTCGGTTTCATGTCGAAATAATTGTCAGAATACTTCACCTTGTAGCCGTGCGCCTCCTCAATGGAGATTCCGCGTTTCAGCATTTTGGTGGAAAGATGGATTTCAGCAGAATAATCGCCGTATTTGGTTTTGACTTGCAACGGCTGCTTTGAAAGATTAAGTGCCTTTGGTTTCACGAAATAAGTCAGATAAGAAGCTTTCTCACCGTTTTCGGGAGCAAAATCAGCTTCCACAAAAACATCTCCCGCGTTTTTCACGCCTTTGGGCAGCACCACAACCGCCGCTTTGGCACTGCTGTTCGGATGCACGGAGACGAGCGACATCGCGGAGTGAATCAGCATGCCGTCCATGGTGCAAATGTTCCATACGAACTGTCCGCTAACCGGCTCGAAAGAATCGTTAATCAGATATAACTCTATGGTATCCTGAGAAATACGATGAGAGGCGATGGTCACATTGGCGTATAACTGCGGCAACTTGTAGTACAACGCTTTCGGATTTCCGGCCACGTCGATGCAGCTCCAGGAAGCCACGGGCCAGCAGTCGTTGAGCTGCCATAAGAGCGTGCCACTGCACCGGTCATGCTGGATTCTATGCGCCTCAATGGCCTGCGCGATGCCGTCCTGCTGCACCAACTGGCTGTAATAGACGAAATCGCTCAGATTTTTGGGGACAAAGCCGTACAAATCTTGCATGGCCTTCTCGATGATCTGCACCCCGCGGCCGTGCTTTTGGTGGTTCTGCATGGACGGGGAGCGAAGATTGCGCTCGCCTTCGGGGACAAAGGCGCTCCAAAGCGACATTTCCGGGTAGGATTGGAAACCGTATTCGGTCATGAAACGTCCCGTTTTCTCCCACCAGATCTCGAACGGTAGCTCACCCCACCAGACGCCCCAATAGTGGCTGCAACCATGGGTGGTACATTCGGGATGTCCCCAGCCGTAAGTCGGCGAAGAATGCACATAATTGCCCTTATGGATGTTCTCCACACAGATTTTGGGCAACATATTCTCAAAAAGTTGCTCGTAATCTTCATACATCGCCGCATATTGCTGATCCGTATAGCCCAGGGCTTCCTGCCAGCCCCAGTCCTCCAAGCCATTGTGCACCTCGTTGTTGCCACACCACGTGGCAATGCACGCATGATGACGCAACCGCTTCACCTGCTCTTCAGCCTCGATTTTCACATTATCCATAAACGCTTTGTCGCCGGGATAGATGTTGCAGGCGAACATGAAGTCCTGCCACACCAAAAGCCCCATCTGGTCGCAATAATTATAGAAGGCTTCGTGCTCGTAGAGGCCACCGCCCCAGACGCGCAACATGTTCATATTCGCTTCTTTGGCTTGCTTGATGAGCTCGGCGTAGCGGTCGTCACCCTCGCTGCGGGCGAGCGTGCCCGGGTATGAGGAGGCGGGGATCCAGTCGGCGCCGCGCATGAAGAGCGGCTTGCCGTTGACGATGAACTGGAACGACTCGCCGATGCTGTCGCGCTTCTGGACAAGCTCCACCGTACGCAGCCCGTGCGTGTGCACGAGGCCGTTGTCTTTCTCGTTGTTCTTCAGGGTGAAATAATAGAGGTGAGCCTCTCCTGCCCCGTTCGGCCACCATAGTTTCGGATTCTCGATGGTGACGGGAATCACCACCTTGTTCGTCCCTTTGTGCAGCTGCGCCTTGTGCTGGATCTGCTGGCTGTAACCGTCCTTGTCGGTGATATCCAAATACAGATAGGTGGTCGCTTTCTTGTCGGCCTCGACCTCCACCTCCACTTCGGCTATCCACGGACGGGTGGAATCGCGGGACGGTTCCGTGTCTTTCACGTAAAAGTCGTTGACTTTTAACACATTCCAAGATTCGATATAGACGTTTTTCCAGATACCGCAGGTGTTGAGCTTCGGTCCCCAGTCCCAGCCGCTTTCGTACTGCGCCTTGCGGGTGAAGACGCGGTTGTCAGGGAGCTTGTACGGCAGTTTCGAAGCCGCGACGCTGTCGAAGGGTACAGTGGGCAGAAACTTGACAATCAGTTCGTTGCCGCTCTCCTTCAGTTTGTCGGGCAGCGGGAAGCGCCACGTCCGGAACATGTTGTTCGTCATCGTATCCCCGGTTGAGGCGGTCAGCCGTTCGCCGTTGAGGAAGACCTCCGCGTAAGTGTCTAACCCTTCGAAGACCAGTTCGTTATGAGGGAAAGGTCCCCCACTGCCGCAACTGCCATCGAACAGCAGTCGGTATTCCCAGACGCTGTCGGCGACCCACTGCACTTTCTGTTCGTTGTCGCCGTAGAACGGGTCGGGAATCAGCTTGTTGGCGAGCAGGTCGTCGTGAATGTTGCCCGGCACGGTGGCGGCGTACCATTGGTTACCGCAGCGGAACTGCCAGGCGTTATGCACGCACCCGAGCTCGGAGTTGAGATAGACCCGATCGGATTTCCAAAGGGTGGACTGGTCGGTGCGGCAGGCCACCAGCAGGATGGTGGCAAGGAGGAGGATGGGGATAAGACGTTTCATGATGACGATGAATGACGATGATACGATGATACGATGAAAAACGATGAAAGGGCGATGAAGGGTCGGTAATAACGATATTCTGTTAACCGTGTAACCGTGTAACCGTGTAACCGCGTAACCGTTAAACCCTAAACCCTTGTCGTTCCAGCGTCTCCATCAGCACCTTCGCAAAGTGTTCGTTGTCGGGCTGGGTGTAGCGGTGTTTGGTGAAGACTTGGGCAAGGTTGTCGCAGTCGGGGTTCTCTTTGAGAATGCTGGCCGTTTCTTCGGAGTTCTCCTTCTCGCGGTAGAACTCGTCGATGCGCTGCGCGTCGTAGTCGTGGTAAACCTCCTGATGCACAAAAGTTTCCACGGGCAGCTTCTGCGTCAGCGCGGGCTTCTTCACGGGGTAGCCCATCGGGATGCAGGCCACGGGAATGACGTGCTTAGGCAGTTGCAATGTTTCCACGAACTTATCGACGTTGTAGGTGATGGTGCCGAGCCAAACGAAGCCGAGTCCGAGGGCTTCGGCGGCCACGCAGGCGTTCTGCGCGGCGATGAGGGCGTCGGTAACGGCCCAGTGGTAGCTTTGCAGGTTGCTGTAAGCCTCGGTGTTGGCGCCGCGGAACCGGCAGTACTGGTTGAAGCGGCGGAAGTCGGCGCAGAAGGTGAGGATCACCGGCGCGGAGGTCGCCATCGGCTGGTTGAAATGGAACGGCGCGAGCTTGGCCTTCATCGCCTCGTCGCGGGTCACAATGATGCTGAAGAGCTGCATGTTGCCCATCGTGGAGCCGCTGCAGGCCGCCTTCAAAATCAAGTCCAAAGTTTCATCATCCACGGGCTGGTCGGTGTATTCGCGCACGCTCACGTGGTTGAGAAGGGTTTCCAGAGTGGGGTTGTAAGTGGATACATTTTCGTTGCTCATACTGATTATTTTTTGGGGTGCAAATTTACACAATATACGAATGTGAAATATGGTTGAAACTTTCTTGTTTTAAGGGCGAGATGATGCGGTTGCGAAAGAAGAGGTATCCACACACCTTTCCAGCACCTTTCTGAAGCTTGCTATTCCTTCTTCCAGGTTTTCGATAATCTCGACGGCAATCTCATCTGGTTCCGGCAAGTTGTCGAGGTCGGTGAGGCTCTTGTCCTTGATCCAGAAGATGTCGAGATTAGTCTTGTCGCGGGAGATAATCTCGTCGTAGGTGAACTTGCGCCAACGACCTTCGGGATTATCCTCGCTCCACGTCTCGGTGCGCAGATGACGATTTTCAGGATTGTAGCATTGGATGAAGTCGGCCAAATCCTCAAACGTAAGCGGCGACTTTTTCAAAGTATGGTGGATGTTGGTGCGGTAGTCGTAAATCCAGATGTCCTTGGTTTGCACTTCCTTGCTGGCTGGACGGTTATCGAAGAACAAGACATTGGCTTTCACGCCGTTGGCGTAAAAAATGCCGGTAGGCAGACGCAGAATGGTATGCAGTTCGGTGGTTTTCATCAGTTGCTTGCGGATTTCCTCGCCGGCACCACCTTCAAACAACACGTTGTCGGGCAAGACGACCGCCGCCTGACCGTTGATTTTCAGCAAAGTCTTG
>CAMJXE010000028.1 GCA_946409645.1 uncultured Bacteroidales bacterium | reverse complement strand
TCATGTTGTCTTCAGTGGTAATATGGGCCTACAATGTCTCCTATTGTATAGGATGGGATTATACGATTTGCCGCATTGGCATCGCCATTTGCGACTGTGCTTGACCCACCCTTGTCTTCGTATAGACAAGCACAGGTGCATTTAGTAACTAAACAGCCTGCTTGAGCATTCCATTCCGTGTACTGTCTTAAGCCACCAGTTAAATTCAACATTTCTTTCTCTGCCAGTCTCTGGCTATCCAATTGATTTAATTTTAAAGATTTCATATTCTTTCAATTTTTTAATTATACATAAGCCCCCTCTCCCGCGGGGCATGCCGCACCTTGCGGACACGTTTCGGGTCTGCCATCCAAAACGAAAAAGTTGTATCTTTGCCGCCGGATTTCCTGTGCCATTGCGTGGCAAACATCACAATATATGCGACCTGAGGTGCTTTGCGGCAGGGAACATCGCTAAGAGGTCTGTTAAACGCGATGCCCCTGCTTGGGCACCTTTCTTTTTTCTGCTCCGCTACCGGTCTGTTGCACACTATAACGGAGCTTTACCCAATGAATTTGTTCTTGCCTGACCTATAGACGTTGGTGTTTCCTGTGCGTACGTTTAACTTCATCATTTCGTTTTATTGATTTGTAATCAATTGTTCCAATCGCTTTTTTAAAGGTTGAATATGCTCATACACTTGTTCGGGTTTAAGGACTCCGCCAATTATCTCTATAACAACTCGCTGATTGGAATCGACAAGAATGTTTGTGGGGAAATGGGAAACTGGAAAGTTACTCAAGAATTCAGTTTTACAAAAAGTAACTGTCAGAAATTCAAATCGGTGCGATTTCAAGAACTCTGCAACAGTAGCGGAGTCATCACAGGCTATCGCTAAGAACATCACCTTGGGATTGTCCTTGTACTCCAATGCAATGCGGTTCAGTTCCTCCATTTCCATAATGCAAGGTTTGCAACGCGTGTGCCAAAAATTATACCACACAACAGAACTGTCCAAAGTGGCACTCGTGATAGTGTCGCCATTAAGTGCAACTAAGTTTTTGTGTATGAATTTGATTCCTGCTGGATATACGGAAAAGGGATTCGTCCCTTCCTGCGCAGTTATAGTGCAAACGATTAAAAGCAAACATGTTGCAAAAAATATCTTTCTCATTGTCATGATTGAGGTTTAAAATATAAGACCTGATTGGGAAAATCAATCACCACTTCGCCCATACGTTGCAACAGACCAAAGCCAAAATATCCTATCACATCCTTGAAAGGGGTTTTGCTGGCGTGGCCGGCAGCGTCCGTATTTGCCCACGTGCGTACGGAATCCACCACAAAGTTCGGCATTACCAGGCGTTTCGCATCAAAAACTTCGTTTGTGCTACTGCCTGAAGCCCCTTGGGTGATCCTTGATTCCCTGGCTATATCCAAACTGCCAATATTCAATTTCCGCGCTACATCAGCGAAAAGGCTAACATCTGTACCCATACCCGAATCAAATAGCAATTTCCCCGAAATTTTTACGCTTTCCGTTACAAAAAGTGTTGCGGGAGCCTCGAAATAATACTTTTTGTCCCGAAAAACCAACTTCAGAGCGCACCATTTTTTCCGCACCGAATCAGGGACAGAAGGCAGAATATCGAAGGAATGCGTGCCAAAATCAAATGCCCATACATGCTTTTTGATAAACACAAGCCCTATTACCCCTTCGATGCTGTCGTTGAACGTATTTCGCAAATTGGGTGCGGGAATAATCGGAAACCCCTCTCGCTTTCCTGCAATCGTGATATTCCAGTCTTGGAAGGCTTTCACCACTTGACGTCCTTCCGTGCCGATTCCCTCAAAAGCCATTGTCTGCTTGCTCTCGTAGCCGTAGTGGTCGTCCACAAAAGAGCTGTCCAACCACACGAAAGGGGCCGCACAATCATAAACCAGCCTGACGGGCAGACTGTCGTTCAGGAAAGCATCCACGTAGATATGCGGTGTAAAAGTATGGAATCGAAATGGAAATATGACGTGAGTACATGGTTTCTCATCACAGTTTTCTCTCTTGGACTGACCAACACAGCTATTACAACACGACAACAATATGACAATCGCAAAATACACAAATAATGGTGTGTTTTTCATCTCAATCAGTGTTTTATAAATCAAGTGGCTTGCCATTTGAGATGGACAAGCCACTCTGATGAATAATGATTATCATTTAGGGTCACATGCCCACTCGCTGACCATAATACCATCATACCACCATTGGGCGCAACCACCGTCATTGCTTCTTAATCCACTTCTCGAATTTGCCGCCCCATTGGCATCGACACTTGAGCCACCTTGGTTTGCATAATTACATCCACAAGAGCAATATACGGCCTCGCCGCCTTTAAGATTATTCAAAGCCTTTTCAGATAATTTTTGATTCGCGATTTGATTAATTTTGATTTTTTTCATTTTTTTCAATTATTAAATTAAAAACAACCACCCCCTTTCCCGCGGGGCGTGCCGCACTTTGCGGACACGTTTCGGGTCTGCCATCCGAAACGGAAAAGATGTATCTTTGCCGTTGGATTTCTTGTGCCATCGCGTTACAAACATCACGATATATGCGACCTGAGGTGCTTTGAGGCAGGGAACATCGCTATGAGGTCCGTTAAAACATCAATGCGATGCCCCTGCTTGGGCACCTTTCTTTTCCTGCTCCGCTACCGGTCTGTTGCACTCTGTAGCGGAGCTTCATACAATGAAGTTGTTCTTGCCTAACCGTTGCAGGTCAGACACTTCGTTTTTTATGAACACAATCCTTTTCATATTTCTCTTTTTCACTCAACCGCATGGATGCGGTTGCTCCTAATTACTAATCGTTACTGTATGCCACACTGTCGCTGAAAAACAGCCCCCTGAATACGAACTGTTGCGTCACGCTGTCTCGCACAAGGGTCTGCTCCGGAATGTTCAGATACGATGCATAGCCTTCTGGCGCTTCGAGCACAACCAACGACCTCGCCGGTATCTCAAATACATCCTCGCTTGTGGGCTCCCACAAACTGTCCACCACCGCGTCGAACTGAGAGGTCTTCTGCTGTGTGGTGCGTCCCCCTATTTTTATCACCACCGGACAAGCATTCCCCGCCCCCTGACAGTTCACGTGCGTCGTCTGCGAGGTTATCGTCCTAATACAGCTGTTGTCACAGTCACTCGCATTATGACCCAAGTGAATTGTGATGACAATCTCTATAGGGAAAGCCTCTTTTGAATCACCTTCAACTATACGCGCATAATGCTCGGGCAACGGACCTTGTTCCGACGTGACGAATGTTTTGTTGCATGCAACCAACACCATGGCCACTAAAGTCAAGACTAAAATTTTCTTCTTTGTCATAATCTTATATATTAAAATGGAATGTATTTCAAATGTCGTGCTACAAAAATAATCATTTTCCTCATACTGAACACAAAAAATGTGTGCCAGTGTAAATTTTACAATTTGGCGGAATAAAGCCCGAATATTAACTGTATTTTAACCATTTGGCGGAATAAAACACCCTTTTCTCCGTTTTCCTCTTTACAATTTGGCGGAATAAAAAAGACCCTGATGGAAAAGGGACTCGGTTTTTCCGCATCTTCCCTGAGGCATTTCGCATAAAATGGTTATTTTTGCGCTTTCAAATGGCAATATTGGAATGTTTTACAAAAATCATAAACAACTATTTGACATACTGATACTTACGGTATTTTGGATTGCCGTATCAATCCTTTTCATAACCACCTCCCTGATCAGACCCTACTGCGCATATCATCCCTTCAAAGAACTGATTTGCGTACTCTTCATCGCTGCTGTTTCGGTCATCACTCGAAGGATAACTTACCCTCAACTCTTCCTCAACAACAAACACACTGCCTTCTGGATCGTCACTTTCACCCTGTTGCTCTTGTCTGCTTTCGCCGAATTGTGGCTGGTAATCAGTGAACTCTCCACTACCAACTCGCATCTCCATAAGATAGACGGCTATACATTCACCCTATTCTCCTCTGTCCTACTCCGCAACGCAGCCCTACTCGGATGCACCTTGCTGCCAATACTTTTATCACACTTGAAATCACATCCCAAAACAAAGGAGGTCGTTCCTTCCAATGATGATTCTGCCTCTACTAACGAAAATTTTTTCTCCACAAACCAAAACTTCGTTCACACTCACGAAGACAAAAACGATTCAAAACCTCCTTCTTCTGATAACGCCACCACTCCGCAATCCGATATTGAGCAAATTCCAATTGTGTTGGACCCACAACTGCAATATGTTCTGGAAGTGATAACAACACACCCGCTCTGCAACTCCCAATTGATTGCGGACCAGATTCATTATGGACTAAGCAAACGAACCGTGGAGCGCTACATCAATCAGCTCAAGGATATGGGGTTGATAGAACGCGTTGGGGGCAACAGAAACGGCGGCTACCGCGTGGTGGAGAAGAAGGACGACAGTTTGGAATCTGCGGAGACGCGATGAATCGCGTCTCTACAAATCAAAAACAAGGGACGAAGTGCATCACTCCGTCCCTTGCTTATGAATTTTTGCTCGAACCTTACTTATTTCTGCATCGTCGTCGGGTGCATGTCGGCGCGAGTATAGATTTCGGGTTTGAAGTACTTCTTCATGAACTCAATCATATCTTTCTTGGTGATGGAGTTAACCATGGCATTGTACTCGTTCGGATTAGTCAACGGCTCGTCTTGGACGACCTTGTTGCTGATATAGCTCAACCAGAAACGGTTGGTTTGGATGTTCTTGTCACGAGTGCTGGTCATCTGTTTCTTCACCAACTCCAATGATTTGTTGTCGGGGCCCTTCTTTTTGAAATCGTTGAGGATCTTCAGGCTGGCATCAGCCAACTTATCGGTCTTCACAGGATCGCAACCCAAGAGGATCAACAAAGTAAGTTCAGGATTCGGCAACTTGCTGGCACCCATCTGCACCATCGGGGAATAGACATCACCCATCTTCTCACGCACGATGCGGACAAATTGGATATCCAAAGCCTCGCCAATCATGTCGGCGATGATGCTGTTTTTGTAGTTCCATTCAATAGGATTGCTGATGTACATGCCCATATAACCCTGTTGCTCAGAACCGGCATAGATGGTTTGGGTGGTGGCCTTCTCAGGAAGCGGTTTCAGCACACTGAGATTGTAGTTCTCTTTCTTGCTGTCAGTCTTCATAGAACCGAGGTAGAGTTCCACATATTCTTTCATCTCTTTCTCATCATAGTTGCCCACGAAGAAGAAGGTAAAGTCGGCGGGATTAGCGAAACGCTCTTTGTAAATCTGCACGGCACGGTCGAAGTTGACCTGGTTCAGATAATCGTCGTCCATAGTGAGCGCGGTTTTTCTATAAGGATCGTGGCTCATAGCAGCATCGATGAGCTGTCCCAAATATTTGTACATCGGTTGTGTGGTGAGCATCTTAATTTGCTCTTTGGTCTCTTGCATCACCAAGTCGTAAGCATTCGGATCGATGCGCGGGTTGGTGAAGAAGGCGTTGAGGTATTGGAAGAAGAATTCCAGATCTTTGGGAGAAGAAGAGCCGGAGAAGCCTTCGGATAACAGATCGATGTTAGGAGAAACACCCACATTCTTACCTTTCATCTTCTTCATCAAAGAATTATAATCCAAACCAGCGATACCACCACGGTCGATGATTTCGGAAGCAAAGTCAGCGGAAGCAAGATCTTTCACAGGATAGAGAGTCTTGCCACCTTTACTGCTGGCAGAGAAGAGGATTTCGTCGTTCTTATAGTCAGTTTTCTTCAAATAAACGGTAATACCGTTGGAAAGTGTCCACTTTTCAGCACCCACAGCGTCGATTTTCTCCACAGAGGTAATCTTGCCAGCTTTCAAATTCTCTTTTTCAAGAATTTCTTGATCTTTGTAAGTGTCCACATACGGTTGAACGATGCCTAATGACTTATCGTTCATAATTCCAAGGATTTCCTCTTTGGTAGGAACGCTCACGCCCTCTTTATCGGGAGCCGTGACAATAGCCACCGTATTTTCCGGGGTAACCCAATTCTTTGCCAAAGCGTTGATTTCATCCAAAGTGATGCCTTCAATCAACTTTTTAGCGTAGTTGTTCTCACGTTTTGCGCCCGGGATGGGGTCTTCTCGCAAGAAATTGTTGATATATTGAGAAGCAAAACGGGCAGATTCGGTCTTGTCAGCCTCTTTGGCAGCCTTGTCGTAACGTTCCAAGAGATCCTCTTTCGCGCGGTCGAGTTCGGTTTGCAAGAAACCGTATTTCAGCACACGGTAGTCCTCCTGCATGAGCACGCGCAAAGCATCGGGAATGCGGTTCTCCTTAGCGGAAGCCGAGGAACCGTACATGTCGGTGTTACCGATAAAGTTACCATAGCCGGCAGAAGCATATAAGAACGGACACTTGGGATCTTGTGTCATCTCCGCGAAACGAGCATCATACATAGTATTATAAAGATCTATGCAGAGTTGTTTGCGGAAGTCGCCAATGGTCTTCATGGCGAAATGGGGGTGCTTGCGGATGAGCATCACCTCGTTGCCGGTAGCCTCTTTGTCCGTGCAGACAGCCACCAACGGATCCTCGTTGGAACCGATGCCGTAAATCTCCTTCTTGCGAGGATTCTGCTTGGCAGGGATGTTGCCAAACATCGTCTTGATCTTGGTTTCCACTTCCTTCACATCAATGTCGCCAACCACGATCACAGCCTGCAAATCAGGGCGATACCAATCGTGGTAGAAATCTTTAATAACTTGATAATCAAATGTTTGAAGAATATCTAACTTACCAATAGGCATACGGTCAGCGTAACGGGAATCCTTCATCAGGACCGGCCAGTATTCCTTGCGCATACGGTCATCGGCACCCAAACCGAGGCGGTATTCCTCGATGATGACACCGCGCTCCTCGTCAATCTCTTTGTGGTCGAAGAGCAGTCCAGCGGCCCAACCACGGAGAATCTTGAGACCGAGGTCGATGTTGCCGGGATCGTCGAGCGGCATAGGGATCATATAGACCGTTTCGTCAAAGCTGGTGTAGGCGTTGAGGTCAGCGCCGAATACCACGCCCTTGCTGCGCAGGTGATCGACCACACTGTTGCTCGGGAAACCTTCGATACCGTTGAAGGCCATGTGTTCGGTAAAATGTGCGAGACCTTGTTGGTTATCGTTCTCCTGGTTGGAACCAGCATTCACCGCGATACGGAACTCCACGCGATCCTTCGGATAGGTGTTCCGACGGATGTAATAGGTCATCCCATTGTCCAGTTTACCAATGGTCACATTCGGATCCGCTTTGATGGGATCATTCAGATTCAGGTCGCCTTTCTGCGCGAAAACGGCCAACGCGCAGAAAACGGCCACGATAAACAAAAATACTTTTTTCATAAACGTTTGTTTTTATTAATAACTTATAGTATCTCCTTATGACGTTTTTTCCTTAGACGCAATTAGTTTCAAAAAACTACAATTTTTTTAATCGGCGGCAAAGATACTATTTTTTTGAGACTTAATTTGTCAGCGTTTGTTTTCTCAGAGCTTACGCATCAACTTTTTTATTTGGGCGAGTCCACATCCGCCTCACTCACCGGCTACAGATAGGCAACCGCTAACGCGGTTGGAGCGAGGAGCCGTGTATGTTCACCCACGACTGTTTCTTGTCGCCTGTTACCGCTTGATAGTCAACAAGGCTTTACGCGACACACTTCAATGCCCTGCGCAGTCGGAGTCTTTGGATGTTGATGCGTAAGCCCTGAAGTCAAACCTAATAGCTAAAAACCAAAGGTCAATAGCCGAAATAAAATACCGAAACGGCCCCGCCATCGCGGAGCCGTTTCGTTTCAGCCAGCCCTATCATCCCAAAGGACCGGCTGCTCATTAATATAAAAGGGGTTATTTCTTCATGATCTTTTGGACACCGTTGCCGACCTTCAGCAGGTACATGCCGGCAGGGTATTGCTGCATGTCGAACATGAAGTGCGTGTCGTCGGGTTGAATCAGTTCCAACAGACGGCCGTTCATGTTGTACAACTCCACCTTCTGAATTTCGTCGAGGTTGACGTAGATACGGTCGCTGCAAGGGTTCGGATATACCGTGATGCGCGTGACATCGCGGTCTTCAATGCCCACAGGACGTTGGTGGATGACACCCACACCGGTGAGGTCAAAACCGCTGCTGTTAAAGTCTGTCGGCCAGGGATCGTTGACGATGTGCCCGAAAGCGTCGTAAGTGGCGTACTGCGGGTCGATATTGCCCACTACGTCGATGATTCGCACATAGACGATGCTGTCGATATTAAGGTTTTCACTACCAGCCAGCTCCTCCAAATCAAATGGGGTGCCGTAGCCGATTTGGAACTTGCCGGCCAGATTGTTGATGAAGGTGGGGTCTGTGAGTGCAAATGTACCCGTCTGGGTCTCCGTCTGGGTGAGACTGGTAGCTGGGAAGCGTACGAAATGCACACCGTCGGAGCTCACCTCCACGAAGGCCAACTCCAAGAAACCACCGTTGATGTCGTTCTCGAATACGGCAAAGTCAGGTCCCTCGCCATTTCGGATAGGACGCTCAAAGGTAACGAGCGCGGAACCACCGTCACCAAGACTGACGGCATCCATGCTGTTGTTCGGCGTCGCCGGTCCGATGGCATTCGTCTCGTCGCCGAAAGAGGCCAACGGACTGTTCGGGTTGGAGATATTCTGCGGGCCGCGAGTCAGTACGACATCTGTAGCCCACGCCACGAACTGGTTGTCATCGACAGCGATGGCATTGCAGCCTTCCGTACCCACACCGCCGCAGAAAGGACCGTGCTCAGGAATAGTGTCGGTGCCAGAACCACTCGTGGTGTCAGGAACGGTAACAGGATAGATGGTCATCGGATAGACGTAGATATAGTTCCAATATCCACCCCAGTCTTCAACCCATACGCTGTCAACAAGGATGCCCGTGCTGCCATCAGCCCACTTCTCGAGGTCGCCGTTGCTAAGTGTTTGAGCCATACCCATATCCATCACGCCATTGTTTGTACTGCTCCACCAATTGCCCGGGGTAATGCCCAGAGGAGTAGTCATACCAGCGGCAGTGTCTATGTAATTAATGTCGTTAATCATGCCAGTGCCAACATAGCTGAAGCGCGGGTCGGCAGCGGCGATGTGCGCCATCATGTCAGCCACGGTGGCGGTGCCGTTCCAACGGTAACCCCAAGCCAACGCAGTGTCAGCCCAGTTCACAGCCATAACGGCCTCGTTAGAACCATTACCCACCCAGAAGAGAATGTCGTTGAAGTCGATGGTGGCCTCTTCGGGAGTTGGGCCAGTGGGAGGGGTTACCGGGGTGGGAGTTTTAACCCAAGCCTCTTCGAGGAAGTAGGTGCCCAGCGGATCCCAACCGATAGCGGAATTCATATCGCCATATTTGAACACATCGCCATTATGAAGTGTGGAGGCTGCACCTGACCCGGCACTGACACCATTGAGGTTGGTCCACCAGAAATTGTAACCTATAGTGGGATCAACGGGAGAAAGTCCCAAAGTGTCACCGTTGTCAAGTACGAAATGGATGTCCCCATTGTAGGAAGGAGTGCCTTCTGTCCAGAAACGCGGGTCAGCGGCGGCAATGGCATCCACCATGGCCTGTGCCGTTGTGGAACCGTTGAAAAGGTAACCCCAAGCGAAAGCGGTGTCCGGGTTGGCGAAGTTGACAATGAACTCGGCACTGTCTGTGCCAGTACCCACCCAATAGAGAATCTCGCTGAAAGGAAGAGAGGCGTCAACGGGATCGGTGTTGACAGGAGCATTGGGATCATTAGCGTAGATGAGGTTGTTCACTGTACTAAAGTTGTAGTCGTCGCATGTTGATTCCGAAATGCGAAGCCACGTGCTGGAAAGGGTAGTTGAACCGTATGCACCACCGTAACTGTTGCAATTCCAACCAGCTGAAGGAGATAAATGAATTCCGGCAACAAGGTCGTTGTAGTCAACAGAATTCACAAATCCGCTACTGATGGTGTAGGTAAAACGGCTATCGTAAGCGGAAATACTGTCAAGAGCATTTGCTAAAGTGATGTTGCCGTTCCAATGCACGCCCCAAACCACCACGGTCGGAGTGTAATTTGCGTCTGCATCATCCCAGCCGATGCAAACCAAAGTGCTATTCGATCCACTGCCCACCCAAAATTGGACAGCACTTTCGGAGATGTTGACGGAATTCGTCCCTCTCACTTGAACATCATGCCCGTTCAGGTGAACTGTAATCATCTCTTGGGCACACAACAGGTTGATGATACCTGCGAATGCTAAAAATAGTAGAACTTTCTTCATATTTGTATATTTTTAATTGTTGTTTATCTTTGTCAACTCCCACATTGCGCTTCGCTTATATGGGGCTAATGGCACTTCGTGTGTTTTGTCCCTTCGGGACTGCTCAAAGAAGTAGTTTAGTATACTGGGGTCGTCCGCACCCAATTGATAACTACTAACTATCTGAAGGTCATCGCGGATGGGTTCAAGCCGGCTTCGAAGGAGAACTTTTTGTTGCCGTTCTGGTCGAAACAATAGACATCGCCGTTGGTAGTGAAGGTGCCCGCGTCGGTGATATAGACATCGCCGTTCAACGGGTTTACCTTGATGCCATAAGGGGTCTTCAGCTGTGTGCCGTCGCTGATGAACTGCTCCTTTTCCACCTGGTCCGTCTCCAAATTCAAAATCTTGATCCATGCGGAAGTCATAGTGGAATAATCATAAGTATATATATATGCGAGGTTTTGGTAAATTTCGAAATTCAAGACTTCAAGATCGTAAGTTTTGACTAATTCATCTGATTGAGCATCAATCTTTTGGAAGGTATAAGGCACGTCACCGTAGTTGCCGTTGGAAACCAAATAAACATAACGGTTTTGCCAACTTTTGATGCGTGTGGGATTAATGGCTACCGTGATGGTTTTGGTGACGGTGAACGAGGCGGGATCAATCACGGAAACGGTATTGCCGTAGTTCGGGTAATTGAGTCCGCCGGAATTGGAGACGTAAAGCTTGCCGTTGCAGACGCAGATGCCGTCGGGGTTGAGTCCCGAGTGTACGGTGGCCTCCACTTCCAAAGAAGCGGTATCCACGCGTACCACGTCGCCGTCAAAGCAGGATATGTAAGCTTTCCCATCCAAGAAAGCGATGTAACGCGGTTGTTTTTGCGGTAGATTGATGGTTTTTAACGATTTAACAGTGTTCACATCAACCACCTCCACGATGTTGGAGTTGTTGACCACGATGTAGAGTTTGCTGCCGTATCGCTGCAAATCGTTGCCCACATCGCCCAAACCACGATGATTGACATCCAAAAAGATATTCGCAGTGAATGTTCCATCCTTATAATTATAGTATGATAACGTACTGTTATTCTGTTGGAAAAGACCCTCATTGAGAATGAAAAGTCCGTTCGCGTATGTATCAGGGATGGGCTCAGGATCAGGTAGCGGCGGGCTTGGTGTGCAAGACATAACCAAAACAGGCAGAACAATAATCCATAAAACACTCTTTTTCAATAAGTTATAAAAACACATAATCCTCAGCATTTAGGATTCGACAAAATGCTTCGGTTAATAATGGAACGAAGAGTGCGAAAAAGGTCTCTTTTGTATCCGCCTACCTCCCGAAGCGATAACAATGCAACGTGGCAGGTTTTCTGACTTGTTTCCGAAAGCGCGCCTTCCCGTCTTGCGACAGTGACAAAATGCGGTTTCCTTGCTCGAAACTTACAGCAGCGGGTACTGTACAGGACTCACACCTGTTTCCCTCTCAGGATTTTACAATAAAAATCCTTCACCACTTTGCGGCGGCAAAAATACACTTTTTTACAATAAAAAACTTACACGACCGTTTTTTTAGACAAAAAAAACGTATCTTTGCACCGTTTTTGAAAATTCAAACTAAAACCAAAAATAACCTATGAGAAAATTAGTTGCATTGAGCATGGCAATGGCTGCTGTTCTGTTGATGAGCAGTTGCGGACTCGGGAAGATGATCAAAAAATATCCGGAAGTGACGGTGACTTTGGATAATCCCGATTTGGAGAATAAAGGTGGCGAAGTGGCCTATACTATTAAGGGCACAATTCCTCCAAAGTATATGAATAAGAAAGCCACGATGACTTTCACCCCTTCTTTATCTGTTGATGGTCAGAAAGTCAATCCTCCTTTTGCCACCATTAAAATCAAAGGCGAAAAGGCCAAAGGCGATGGCGTGGTTATCCCGTACAAGACTGGCGGCACATTCACACAGAGCGGTACGTTCAAATTCGACGAGAAGTATGAAAACGCGGACATCGTGACGGGTGCAGAGGCCAACCTGAAGAAAAAATCGCATGTTTTCGGCGACCGTAACCTTGGCGAAGGCATCAGCAACACCGGCGGTCGTGCCAATTTGACTCCGCAATTGACAGACAATCCCAACGGCGGTTCCGCTTTCCTGCTGGCCCCTCATAACTTCAAGGCAGAGTTTGTCGGCCGCACGGCCATCCTCTACTTCGACCTTAACAGTGCAGTGATGAACTGGAACAACCCCAACAATAAATCACAGGCCGCCAAGGATTCCATCAAGGCGTTCACGGATTTTATGGGCAATGACAACATCATCGACCGCGTGGTGATTTCCGGTTGGGCTTCTCCCGAGGGTGAAGAGACGAACAACCAAGGCCTTTCTGAACGTCGCTTCCAAGTGGGTAAAAAATGGTTCAACGACAAATACAATGCCTACCTGAAGGATTATGCAAAGCGCAATAATATTAAGGTAAAGGATATACAAAAGCCTGTTTTCCAATATGTAAATAATGCCAAAGGCGAAGATTGGGACGGCTTTGAAGCTGCTATCGAAAAATCCAGCATCCGTCAGAAAAACCAAATTCTCAACGTGGTACGCTCCCAAACCAGCAACGAGATGCGCGAGCAGAAAATCCGCGAAATGACGGACATCTATCCGGAAATTGCCGACGCTATCCTGCCTCCGTTGCGCCGTGCCGAAATCCAGATGGTATGCAAAAAGCACGATACCTACACCGATGCCGAACTTATTCGCTTGGTGCAGTCCAAACCGAACGACTTCTCGGTGAACGAGCGTCTTTATGCTGCTTCCGTTGCACCCGATTTAGACACGAAGGAGAGCATCTATAAAGCTTTGATTAACAATAAGAACACAGAAAATGATTGGCGCGCGTACAACAATCTCGGCGCCATGAAGTTGAGCGAATACTATCACAACGGCAACCAAGCCGATATGGAAGATGCGTTGAATTACCTGCAAAAGGCTACTGCCTTGTCTCCCAACAACGGGGTGATTCTGAATAATATGGCTATCGCGAGCTATTTGAGTGGAGATTTGGCAGCGGCACAGGCCAACTTCGAGGCTTCTGCCAAAGCTTCCGTGCAACCTGTGAATCAGGATTATAACACGGGTGCGCTCAGCATTCTGAACGGTGATTACACCAAAGCTGCACAGCTGATGGGCAACAAGAGTTGCGACTATAACACCGCTTTGGTGCAACTGCTGCAGAAGGATTACAATGCCGCCAAATCCACTCTTGAATGCGTTGATAATGTGGATGCTAAGACCGCTTACCTGAAGGCTGTTTTGTCGGCTCGCATGAAAAATGATGAAGGCGTCTATGGAAACCTCGCTTCTGCTATTGATTTGGATTCTTCTTACAAGAAAACTGCGAAACGCGATGCCGAGTTCAAACGTTATCGCCACTCCGACCGCTTCAAACAGTTAGTGAAATAGTACATTTTGCGATATAGAAGGGGCTGCAAAATTTGCAGCCCCTTCATATTAAAAAAAGTGTATTTTTGCCGCGCTAAAATTTTTTATTAACAATTTAAAGAAAGAGGTATTTTTTATGATTATTGTTCCCATTAAAGAAGGCGAGTCCATCGACAAAGCGCTCAAGAAACTGAAAAAGAAATTCGACAAAATTGGTGTGAAGAAAGAGATTCGTGCCAGACAAGAATTCACCAAGAAGAGCGTCATCAGACGGGAGCAATTGCGCAAGGCCATCTATGTTCAGCAGCTTCGCGCCGCTGAAAATGAATAATCAACGGTTTTGCCAATCAAGAGAAACAGGGACGCATCCCTGTTTTTTTTTGGCTATGACGGACGTATATGAGATGCGTCCCTACTATGGTTAACGATATGGATTATACGGATTTTATTGATTACCTCAGGTATGAGAAGCGCGTGTCGCCGCATACCGTGACAGCGTATGAGCATGATTTGTCGCAGTTTTTCAGTTTTTTACAAGAAAAATTGGCGATTAATCAACTGTCGTATGTTAATACTGAGGATATTCGTACTTGGATTATCTCCCTTTTGGAGGACGAATCATTGCAAGCAAAATCAGTGAATCGGAAGGTCAGCGCAGTACGGGCATTCTATCGTTACAAATTGAAAATCAAAGAATTGTCGGTCAATCCTACTCTTACTTTGCATGCTCCGAAGATACCCAAAAAGTTGCCGCAGTATGTAGATCAGAAAGATATGGAGCATCTTTTCGCCGACATTCCGTTCGAGGACACCTTCGAAGGTTTGCGCGACCGCACCATCCTTGAACTCTTCTATGCCACAGGCATGCGTTTGTCGGAACTATTGAATCTAAAAATCCAAGACATTCATTTACAAGACAATACAATTAAAGTTTTAGGAAAACGCAATAAAGAGCGTCTTGTTCCGTTTGGAAATCGATTGTCAGAGTTATTGACAATGTACTTGGGAAACTTAGAAAAAAAATTTGTTGAGGGAACGAAAAATAATTATATCTTTGTCACCGCAAACGGAGAACAACTTTATCCGAAAGCAGTCTATCGTATAGTACGTAAATATTTGGACATGGTTACCACAATAGACAAACGCAGCCCGCACGTCATCAGGCACACCTTTGCGACGCATCTGCTGAACAATGGTGCAGACCTGAACGCGATCAAGACCATTTTAGGTCATAGCAGTCTGGCGGCCACCCAGGTATATACGCACAATTCGATAGAAAAACTCAAATCCATTTATAAACAAGCTCATCCAAGAGCATAAACAAGGAGGTTTTTATGAAAATTAACATCAATTCCGTTCATTTCAAAGCGGATCAGAAACTGGAAGCTTTCATCACTGAAAAGGTGGAGAAATTGAACAAGCTGCATGACGGCATCATGGGTGCCGATGTCGCGCTGAAACTGGAGAACACAGAGGCACCGGAAAACAAAACCGTTGACATCCGAATGAACATTCGCGGCTATGATGCTCGCGCCGGCAAAACGGCCAAATCTTTCGAAGAAGCCACCGATCTCGCCGTGGACGCCCTCAAGAAACAACTCCAAAAGAGCAAGGAGAAAGTACAGAACAAGAGACCTTCCGGAGAAATTTCCTTTGAAGAGAAAGAGTAACCCCATAAAAGGTCATCATAACAACAGCCTCGCCCAAAAAGCGGGGCTTTTTTATTTCATTTAAAAAAAATCGTATATTGCGCGGCTTTTTATAATAAGTGAAGAAAGGTTTTGTATAATAGTATAACTAATTATAAACGTATGAGTTATAAAGGTTTTGAAAGAAAGTTGGCCGTGGTGTTGTGTACGTTGATGCTGGTGTTTCCGTGCAAATTCACCTTGGCTGCTGCGGAAGAAACTGAAAAATTCGATGCCGGCCCGTTCATCATCGAGCATGTTATCGACAGTTACGGTTGGCACATTTGTGGTGATGGCGACAAGAGCGTCTCTATCCCGTTGCCCATCATCCTTTTCGACGAAGGACATCCTGTTGTCTTCATGTCCAGCAAGTTACATCATGGCGAAGCGGCCTACAACGGCTATGCCATGGGCTGGGGCGATAACAAAGGCCGCATCGTGAAACTCGACGGCAACTACGCCGACTACACCGGTCATCTTGAGGAGGGCCAAGAATATGAGGCTCACGTCTGCAAATGGGATATTTCCATCACCAAGAATGTGTGCGCACTCTTCATCTCCTTGATTCTGATTACTTGCATATTCCTTTCTGTAGCAAAACGTTATAAAGAACATCCCAACGAAGTGCCCAGCGGTTTGCAGGCGTTGGTGGAACCCGTTATCGTCTTCTTGCAAGATGAGGTCATCACCCCGTCGTTGGGTCGCAACTCCAACAAATACGCACCTTACCTGCTCACGCTGTTCTTCTTTATCTTCCTGAACAACATGCTGGGTATCATCCCAATTTTCCCAGGCGGCGCGAACCTCACCGGCAACATCGCTGTGACCGGCATTTTGGCACTCATCACCTTCTTCGTGACCACGTTCTCCTCTGGAAAGGAGTACTGGAAGGACATCTTCAACACCCCTGGTGTGCCGTGGTGGCTGAAGATCCCGCTGCCTATCATGCCGTTGGTGGAAACCATCGGTATCTTCACCAAACCGTTCGTGTTGATGGTGCGACTTTTCGCCAATATCACCGCTGGCCACATCATCACGCTGGCTTTCGTGTCGCTGATTTTCATTTTCGGTCAGATGTCCCCCGCTATCGGTTGGGCTGTCTCCCCGGTTTCCCTTTTCTTTTATATCTTCATGGGACTGATGGAGCTCTTGGTGGCCTTCATTCAGGCGTTCGTCTTTACGCTGCTGAGCGCGATGTACATCGGCATGGCCATCGGCGAGGAGGAACACGAGGAGCAAGCAGCAGTGGTAGAAGCATAGTAAGACCTGAAACTTGAAACAATAGAGTAACCCTTTTTAATAACTTAAATATCAAATCATTATGTCAAGTTTAGCAGTATTATTGACAACTTTGTTGCAAGCAGCGGGCGCAGGTCTCGGCATCGGTAAGTTAGGTGCTGGCATCGGCGCAGGTCTGGCTGCCATCGGCGCAGGTCTCGGTGTGGGTAACATTGGTAAGGACGCTATGTCCGCCATTGCTCGCCAACCCGAAGTATCAGGTGACATCCGTACGAACATGATTATCGCAGCCGCCTTGGTTGAAGGTGTTGCACTGTTCGCTACGGTGGTTTGTCTGCTCATCGCTGTTGCATAGTTATGAACGGAACAGTTTCCTGGCGGTTGGCCGGGAAACTTTCCTTTTTTATTTGAAAATCAAAAAATTAAACATATATGGATTTACTTAGACCTTCATTCGGACTCATATTCTGGATGCTTATCGGATTCGCCATCCTTTTCTTCATTTTGGCAAAATTCGCGTGGCCGGTTATCACCAATGGTATTGCGGCTCGCAACAAGAAAATTGCAGACCAATTGGAGGAGGCCGCTAAGATTCACGAAGAGATGGAGTCCTTGAATAAGAAACACGAGGAGATGATGGCGCAAGCCAAAGCCGAGCGCGATGCCCTTCTCGCCGAAGCACGAAAGGTGAGCGAGGAGATGTACGACAAGGCTAAGCAAAAAGCAACCGCCGAAAGTCAAGCTATGATCGAAGATGCCAAGAAGGCCATCTATTTCGAGAAGATGAAAGCGATCACCGATGCGAAAAACGCCATCGCCAACTTCTCTATCGACATCGCTCAGAAATTGATTAACGAAGAACTCTCTGATAGCGAAAAACAAGAAAAATTAGTCGAAAAGTGGATGGAAGACGTCCATTTCAATTAATAATTGCATTTTTTATTCACAAAATTATTATTTATCCAATGAAAAAATTATCCCTATTATTAGTGACTGCAGCATTGTTGGTTTGCAATGTCTCTTTCGCGCAAGAAAAAACGGAAGAAGAAGGCTACATCTTCACTATTAAGAAAGAGATTCCTGTCACATCCGTGAAGGACCAAAACCGTGCCGGTACCTGCTGGTGCTATTCTGGACTGGGCTTCATCGAAGCTGAACTGCTTCGAATGGGCAAAGGCGAGTACAATTTGTCTGAAATGTTCCTTGTGGCTAACACCTACAACGACAGAGCAAAGGCAGCTGTTCGTATGCACGGCGATGTCTCCTTCTCTCAAGGCGGTTCTTTCTATGACGTGATTTACGGTATGAAGACCTTTGGTTTGGTTCCGGAATCTGAAATGCGTCCTGGTGCAGCTTACGGTGACACCCTCTCCGACCACAGTGAGCTTTCCGCTATCACCGATGCCATTGTTGATGCTATTGCCAAGAAAGAGCACAAGAAACTGCAAACTGATGCTGATGGCAATCCTTTGTGGCTCAAAGCTATGGAAGCGGCTCACGAGATTTATCTCGGCAAATGCCCGACCACGTTCAACTACAACGGTGTGAGCTACACTCCGCAATCTTTCTATCAATCGCTCGGTCTTAATGCCGACGATTATATTTCCATAACTTCTTACACGCACCATCCTTTCTATGAAAAGTTCGTGTTGGAAATCCAAGACAACTGGCGTTGGAGCCAGTGTTGGAACGTTCCTTTGGATGAATTCATGCAGATTTTCGACTACGCTATCGACAATGGCTACACCATTGCTTGGGGTTCTGACGTTTCTGAACCGGGTTTCCGCAGCAACATCAAGAACGGTTTCTGTGTGCTTCCCGACCTCGAAGCTAAAGCTCAAGTTGGTAGTGACATGGCTCACTGGACTGGCCTCACCACCACCGAGCGCAACAAAGAGTCTATGACAAAACCGACCCCGCAACGTTGGGTAACTCAACAAGAGCGTCAAATCGCTTTCGACAACTGGGAGACCACCGACGACCATGGTATGTTGATCTATGGTAAGGCTACTGACCAAATGGGCAATGAGTACTACATGGTGAAGAATTCTTGGGGCAAATATGGTAAGTATGACGGCATGTTCTATGCTTCCAAGGCGTTTGTCCGTTACAAAACGATGAATATTGTTGTTCACAAGGATGCCATTCCGAAGGATATCAAGAAGAAATTAGGTATTAAATAATTCCTGATATTTCTTGTAAACCATTGTAGGGGCGATTATTATTCGCCCCTACGTTTTTTAAAGATGTTGTTTCCATGTAGAGATGTGCCGTGGCGTACCTCTTTTTTTATGGCAAGATTTTTGTATCTTTGCCACTTTGTTTTTGAATCTTATATAATAGAAAATATGGCAAATTTTTTAACAAAACTATTTGGTACAAAGGCTGATAGAGATATGAAGGACCTTCAGCCCCTGCTGAAGAAAACATTGGCTGCGTACGAAACCATTAAGAATCTTCCCATTGACGACTTACGACACAAGACTGTTGAATTCCGCGAAAAGATCCGAACAGCGACCCAAAAGGAAGAGGATAGATTGACGGAATTGCGACAAAATCTCGAAATGAACTACGACCTCCCTGTTGAGGAGAAGGAGGATATATATAAGGAAATCGAGAAGTTGGAGGATAAAGTTTATACTACCACTCAGGATATTTTGAACGACATTCTGCCCGAAGCGTTTTCGGTAATGAAGGAGACGGCTCGCCGTTTCAAGGAGAACGAGACGATTACGGTGACGGCCACGCAGCATGACCGCGATCTGGCGGCCAAACGCGAGTGCATCACCATTGAAGGTGAAAAGGCCATTTACCAGAACCGTTGGATGGCTGGCGGTAACATGATACAATGGGATATGTGCCACTATGACGTGCAGCTCATTGGCGGTATCGTGCTTCACCAGGGTAAAATCGCTGAGATGGCTACCGGTGAGGGTAAAACCCTCGTGGCCACTCTACCTGTCTATCTTAACGCGCTGCCAGGCAAGGGTGTACATGTGGTCACCGTCAACGATTACCTCGCTAAGCGTGACTCCGAGTGGATGGGACTGCTTTACGAGTTTCTCGGTCTCACCGTCGATTGCATCGACAAGTACGAACCTAACTCGGATGACCGTCGTAGCGCTTACAACGCAGACATCACTTACGGCACCAACAACGAGTTCGGTTTCGACTACCTGCGTGACAACATGGCTCGCAACATAGGCGAGCTGGTCCAGCGTCCGCACAACTACGCCATCGTCGATGAGGTGGACTCCGTATTGATCGACGATGCCCGTACCCCGTTGATTATTTCCGGCCCGACTCCCAAAGGTGACCAGCAGGCTTTCGACCAGTACAAACCCATTGTGCAGAAACTGTATGAGGCTCAGCGTGTTTATGTGGCGCAGATTTTGACGCAGGCCAAGAAAATGCTGGCTGAGAATCCCGACCCGAAGCCGACAGACGAGAGTGCTCAATTGCTGCTCCGCGCCCATCGAGGTCTGCCAAAAAACAAGGCTCTTATTAAATTCCTGAGCGAACCTGGCATGAAACAGGTGCTGCAACGCACGGAATCTTTCTACATGCAGGATCAAAACCGCAACATGCACATCATCGATGATGAACTCTATTTTGTGATAGAGGAGAAGCTGAATACGGTGGATATCATGGATAAAGGTATTGATGTCATTAGTAAAGATGCCGACGAGGCTAAACTGTTCATTATGCCTGATGTGGGTGCGCAAATTGCTGATTTAGAGAAAGAAGACCTTACGCCTGCTGAGAAATTAGCTCGCAAAGAGGAGATTTATAACAACTATGCTATTGCCTCCGATCGCATCCATACGGTACACCAGTTGCTGAAGGCTTACACCATGTTCGACAAAGATGTCGAATATGTGATTATCGACAACAAGGTGAAGATTGTGGATGAGCAGACAGGTCGTATCATGGAGGGCCGTCGTTATTCAGACGGTTTGCACCAAGCAATTGAGGCTAAGGAAAATGTGAAAGTGGAGGCCGCTACGCAAACCTACGCTACCATCACTTTGCAGAACTATTTCCGTATGTACAAGAAGTTGGCCGGCATGACGGGTACCGCAGAGACGGAAGCTGGTGAATTTTGGAATATCTACAAGCTTGATGTGGTGGTGATTCCAACCAATAAACCAGTAATTCGTGAGGATGCTAACGACCTGGTTTATAAGACAAAACGGGAAAAATATGCCGCTGTGGTCGATGAGATTTTGCGGCTGCATGAAGCTGGTCGTCCCGTGTTGGTAGGTACTACCTCCGTAGAAATCTCCGAGTTGCTTTCCAACATTCTCACTCGCAGACACATACAGCACAATGTGTTGAACGCCAAGTTGCACAAGCGCGAGGCTGACATTGTAGCAGAAGCTGGTCGTGAAGGCACGGTGACCATTGCCACCAACATGGCAGGTCGTGGTACCGATATCAAGCTCACACCAGAAGTTCGTGCGAAGGGAGGTTTGGCCATCATCGGTACTGAACGCCACGACTCTCGCCGCGTTGACCGCCAGTTACGCGGTCGTTCCGGCCGTCAGGGCGACCCGGGAAGCTCCCAGTTCTTCGTCTCTCTGGAAGATGACCTCATGCGACTGTTCGGCTCCGATCGAATCGCGAAAGTGATGGATAGCATGGGTCATCAGGACGGAGACGTGATCCAACACAGTATGATTTCGAAATCCATCGAACGTGCACAGAAAAAGGTGGAGGAGAATAACTTCGGTATTCGTAAACGTTTGTTGGAGTATGATGATGTGATGAACAAGCAACGTTCCACGATTTACCGTCGTCGCCGCAACGCTCTCTTTGGGGATCGTTTGGCCATCGATATTTCCCAAATGATTCACGATGTGTGTGAAACACTCGTGGCTGACGCATGGGAAGCTAAAGATTTTGAAGCTTTCAAGATGGGTATGATTCGTACTTTCGGTTGTGAATCTCCGTTTGAGGAACAATATTTTATGCAGGAGAGACAGCGTATCCTTGTAGATAAGCTCTTCCCTATTGTTTACGACCATTACAAGAGTAAACTCCAGAAGATCGCAGAACAGGCTTATCCGGTGATTGAACGTGTCTATTTGGAACACGGCGAAAAATTCCAAAACATCGCCATTCCGTTCACCGATGGAAAGAAGACCATCAATATTGTAGCACCCTTGAAAAAATGCTACGAAACCCAAGGACGTGAGGTGGGCCTCTCTTTCGAGAAGGGCATCACCCTTGCGGTCATTGACAATGCTTGGAAAGAGCATCTTCGTGCCATGGACGACTTGAAGGAGAGTGTGCAAAACGCCTCTTACGAGCAAAAAGATCCGTTGTTGATTTATAAACTTGAATCCTTTAATCTGTTCGATCAATTGTTGGTTCGTATTAGTGAAGAAATCGTTACTTTCTTGAGTATTGGTAAATTGCCAATTGCGGAAGAGACTGAATTGAAAGAGGCAAAACTGCCTGAGTCGGATGCCAAGAAACTTCAGACTGGTCGTCAAGAATTGGGTCGTGGTCGTCAAGTGGGCTCTGGAAGACCGTCAAACGAACCCTATCGCGCAGAGAAAAAGGTCGGCCGAAACGATCCCTGTCCATGCGGTAGTGGCAAAAAATACAAGAACTGTCACGGCAGATTCGAAGCAGGCGAGTAATGAAGCGTGTCATCCTTTCGGTTACCGAAGACCTTTACACTGACCAACGAATGGACAAAATGTCCCTTTTTCTACACAAAAAGGGCTTTGATGTCACACTCGTAGGCCGTTGTTATGGGGATTCTCCCGTATTGGAAAAACGTCCTTACAAAACCAAACGACTAAGGTTGCTTTTTCGTCGCGGTTTTCTCTTCTATGCGGAGTATCAGTTCCGACTGTTGCTCTATCTGTTCTTTCAGAAATGTGATTTATTGGTTGCCAATGATTTAGATACGCTCTTACCCAATTATTTGGTCAGCAAATGGCGCAAAAAAGAGTTGATATATGATAGTCATGAGTATTTCTGTGGGGAGTTGAGCGTGGTGAATAAACCGATTTCTTATAAGGTGTGGCACGGTATTGAGAAGTGTTGCTTTCCGAAGCTGAAAAAAGTCATTACCGTTAGCCAATCAATTGTGGATCAATACGAAAAAGAATATGGCATACGTCCATATTTGGTGCGGAATATACCTCCGGCAGGTGTTACATTTCCTGTGACTGCCACTCGAGAGTCGTTAGGTATGCCGATTGATAAAACCGTGTTGTTGTTGCAAGGTGCTGGTATCAATGAAGGCCGCGGTGGAGAGGAAATAGTGCAATCGATGCGATATCTTTCTGATTATCATTTGTTTATAGTAGGAGAGGGTACAGTTATACCGCAATTGAAGCGGATGACGAAAGAACTGCGTCTGCAAGATTTTATCACTTTTGTACCGCGACAAACTCCCGAAAAGCTCTTCAACTATACTTCATTAGCGGATATTGGTATGGCCATCGACACAGACATCAGTGCCAATTTGCGTTTCAGTCTGCCGAACAAGATTTTCGAGTACATCAAGGCTGGTACACCGATGGTGGTTTCTAATTTGGTGGAACGTGCGCGAATTGTGAATCAGTACGGTGTTGGGGTGGTGACAAAGGCTATCACACCCGAATCTATTGCGCAGTCTGTCAAGCAGTTGTCGGAACCTTCTCACCTTGCTAAATGTCGCCAAAATTGCAAGATTGCTGCACAGGAGCTCACTTGGGAAAATGAGGAGAAAGTGTTGGAAGAGGTTTATTCACCCTATTTTTGATTTTACGGACGTATGCGATACGTCCCCACCCAATTTCTGTCCACTTTTCTCTATTGCTTTTTGCCTATTTTATTTTTTTGTACTTTTGCTCTTTCATTTAGAAATAATCATATAAAGTATCAATATGGAATATTATCAAGGAACAACTGCGTTTTTCCCGACCGTAGGGAAAATTAAATTCGAAGGGAAAGATTCTAAAAATCCATTGGCTTTCCACTATTATGATGAAAATCGTGTGGTGATGGGCAAAACCATGAAAGAACATCTTAAGTTCGCGATGGCTTATTGGCACACACTTTGCGCCGATGGTGTGGATCAGTTTGGCGGTCCTACGAAGACATTCCCGTGGAACAAAGCCTCCGACCCGATTTCCCGGGCGAAACTCAAGATGGACGCCGCCTTCGAGTTTATGACCAAATGCTCGATTCCTTATTACTGCTTCCATGATGTGGATGTGGTGGAACCTGGTGACAACTTAGCCGAATTCGAGAAGCGTTTATCCACGCTGGTAGAGCACGCTAAAGGTCTGCAACAGACTACGGGACAGCAGCTTCTGTGGTCCACTGCAAATGTGTTCGGACACAAGCGCTATATGAACGGCGCAGGCACGAACCCAGATTTCCATGTCACTACCTTCGCTGCCACTCAAATCAAGAACGCTATCGATGCGTGCATCGCGTTGGGCGGTCAGAATTATGTCTTCTGGGGCGGCCGAGAGGGCTACATGTCGTTGCTGAACACCGATATGAAACGTGAAAAAGAACACCTCGCCATGCTGCTGACAATGGCCCGCGACTATGGTCGGAAACAGGGCTTCAAAGGTACGTTTTTGATTGAGCCGAAACCGATGGAACCCACTAAGCATCAATACGATGTGGATGCCGAAACGGTCATCGGATTCTTGCGCCACTATGGTTTGGACAAAGATTTCGCGCTGAACATAGAGGTGAACCACGCGACATTGGCCGGACACACTTTTGAGCACGAGTTACAGTGCGCCGCCGATGCGGGCATGCTCTGCAGCATTGACATTAACCGCGGCGACTACCAGAACGGTTGGGACACCGACCAGTTCCCAATTGACATTTACGAGTTGACGATGGCATGGTTGGTGATTTTGCAAGGTGGCGGCTTCACGACTGGCGGCACCAACTTCGATGCCAAGACCCGTCGTAATTCCACTGATTTAGAGGATCTTTTCTATGCGCACATCAGCGGCATGGATGCCTTCGCCCGTGCGTTGCTCACCGCCGCCGCCATCATCGAAAACTCCGATCTCGTGAAGATGAGAGCTCAACGCTACGCTTCCTTCGATTCTGGTCAAGGAAAAGCTTTTGAAGAGGGTAAGCTCACTTTGGAAGATATGCGCAATATAGCCCTGCAACTTCCTGAACCTCAACAAATCAGCGGTCGTCAGGAACTGTACGAGATGATTGTGAATATGTACGTATAAGGTTATAAGATTCTCAAGCTGAAAGCTGAAAACTAATAAAGCTATAGGGAGAAGAGCTTGCGAAAATTGAATAAGGATTCCTTTACGCGAAATCTTACGGATTTGCAATGTGGATGGCTGTTTTCAATCCGTCAATGGCCGCGCTCATGATGCCGCCAGCATAGCCTGCGCCTTCACCGATAGGGTAAATACCTGGTACCGAAGAGACTCTATCTTCGTTGCGAAGGATACGCACTGGAGAGGAAGAGCGTGTCTCCACTCCTGTGAGCACGGTATCTACATTTGCGATGCCTGGAAGTTTACGGTCGAGCAATGGTAAAGCCTCTCGCAACGCATGTACGGCAAAGTCGGGCAAACAGCGATCAAAGTCCCCATAGTAGAGTCCATGCGGGTAGGAGGGCACCACCTTACGGTGCCGCTGTGCGACCTGCTTCTTCAAGAATTCTCCAACAAGATTACCAGGCGCTCGACCGTCGCCCGCCATTCGGAAGGCTAATTGCTCGTATTTTTCCTGATAATCAATGCCATCCAACACTGAACCATGCAAGAAATCCTCTGGTGTGACACTCACTAACAGAGCGCTATTGGCGTTGGCTTTGTCGCGCTTGTGTTCGCTCATGCCGTTCGTCACAATCGTGCCTTCCTCGCTCGCGGAAGCCATCACTGTGCCGCCAGGACACATACAGAACGTATATACCCCCCTGTCTTTTAGATGCACAACACCTTTATATGAGGCTGGCGGCAGCAAATTCGCTGCGCTGCCATATTGCATCCGGTTGATGTCGCGCTGTAGATGCTCCATTCGCACTCCGATGGAAAAACCCTTAGGTTCCATCAAGATTCCGCGAGCGTGCAATATCCGAATGGTGTCGCGGGCGGAATGGCCCAATCCTAACAGTAAATAATTGGTTATAAATGTCTTATTGTTACTGCAATATACCTTTAACAGATCTCCATCCTTCTCAAAACCATCAAAAATCGTGTTGAAGTGGAACTCTCCACCCAAACTTTCAATTTCGGATCGGATGTTTTTCACCACTTTTGAGAGATAGTCGGTGCCTACGTGCGGGTTCTGCTGGTAGGTCACCTCTTCAGGAGCACCATGAGCATAGAATTCGTTGAGTACAAACTGATTATATTCGCTATGTACGTTAGTATTCAGTTTGCCATCGGAGAAAGTACCAGCTCCGCCTTCGCCAAACTGTACGTTGGAGTTGGGGTTCAACACTTTGGTCTGTAAAAAACGTTGCACCGACAGCAGACGCTCCTCAATGCGTTCCCCGCGTTCCAAAATAATCGGATGAGCGTGGCAGCGGGCGAGATAGAGTGCCGCAAATATGCCTGCCGGCCCGAATCCGACCACCACTGGCTGCCGGTCATGATGCCATTTAGGATATGTAAGTTCTTGTGTAGTAATAGATTCTGTAGCATCAGGCCCGTTCAATAGTGAATGGTAGTTGTCGGGAAGCGTTACTTCTACTTGGTAGTTGTAGAGCACGTTGTTTTTCTTGCGGGCATCCACCGACTGACGCACAATCCGGAAGCCGTTCAAGTCTTCTGTTCGAATACGGAACTGCTTGCATACCAAATTCTTAATGTTTCTGGCCTCCGCCACAGGAATCTTTATATTAGAAAGCTTGATATGTATCATTTTCTCGTTTTTGCGGCAAAAATATACTTTTTATCCGACATTCCATAAATTTACTATCTTTGCAGGTTTTAATTTTGGATAAGAATGTTTACTGGTATTATAGAAAAGACGGGGAAAATCGTCAAGATCGAGCAAGACAGAACCAACTTCAATTTCACGTTGGAAGTCGATTTCGCTGATGAACTGAATATAGACCAAAGTATGGCACATGATGGCTGCTGTCTTACTGTGGTTCAATTAGATAAGGAGAAAAAGCAGTATGTGGTCACCGCGATGGAAGAGACCATGCTGAAGACCAATTTGGGCTCTTGGAAGGTCGGCGATGAGGTGAATTTGGAACGCAGTATGCGCATGGACGGTCGCTTCGATGGACACATCGTACAAGGGCATGTCGATCAGACTGCTGTGTGCGAAAAGGTCGTGGACGAGAACGGCAGTTGGCGTTTCTACTTCACTTACGACCCCGAGAAGAACAACTTCACTGTGCCCAAAGGCTCTATCAGTGTCAATGGCGTGAGCCTTACCGTCGTAGATTCCGAAAAGGGTCATTTCTCCGTGGCCATTATCCCTTATACTTACAAGGTGACAAATTTCCATAATTTCAAACCAGGTTCGGTGGTGAACATCGAGTTTGATGTCTTCGGAAAATATGTCCAACGCCTATTAGATGAATATTTTAAGAATCAAACAAAATAAATCCACAATTTCTACGTTATTCACGCTTCACTAAAAAAGGATAGATCTTGAGAAAGAAAACAAAAATATTCACCGGAATTGGATTCAGTCTGCTGATGATAGCAGTGCTGTTGGGTTGTTCTACTTCCAAAAACACCTTTCCGAATCGTGCTTATCACAATGTAACGTGCAGATATAATGTATATTGGAATGGTAATCAGGCAATGAAAGATGCTGAGCGAGAATATGCAAAGCTTTCTAAAGACAATTTCACGGCCACGTTGCCGATATACAATTATCCTGACAAAAGCGAGTTAGGCCCTTGCCTTAGCCATTTGGATCGAACCATCGAGAAGTCTTCGAAAGCCATTCATAAGCATTCCATGATGATTAAAGGCAAGGAGTATGTGAAGACGATTGATGATGCATACTTCTTGATGGCCAAAGCTTATTTCTACAAACAGGATTACGTGCAGGCACAGCGTGTGCTGAACTATATTGCGCATACTTACCCGAAATCGAACGTGCTCAATGAGGCGCAGGTTTTGCTGGCTCGTACTCAAATGCGTCAGGGCTATTATTCCAGCGCGGATGAGCTGTTGGAGACATTACGTTACCAGAACGACAAGAAAAAGAAGAGTTTTGCAGTTTTGTTCAACGCTGCAAAAGCGGAATATCATCTCACGGCACCCGACGGAGACACACAAGAGGCTATCGATTACATCGGTAATGCATTGGCTAACAAGCCTAAACGGGAATTCCGTACGCGGTTGCAACTGATTTTGGGAGAGTTGTATGAGAACTTGGGGCAACAAGCGGAGGCTCAAAAGAACTTCCGGGAGGTAATCAAGAAATCCAACGATTACGAGATGACGTTCTGCGCACAGATGCATCTGGCAGCTAACTATGACGGTACGGAATCCAACCGTAACGCTATCACGAAACAGCTCAATAAGATGCTGACTGACAAGAAGAATGAAGACTATAAAGACCAAATTTACTATGCTTTCTCAGAAATCGCCCGCATTGATGAAGACGATGATTCACGTATTGAATATTTAGCCAAATCCGTCGCCGCTTCCACGGATAATAACTACCAAAAGACCTATTCAAGCATCACATTGGCTGATTTGTATTTCGACAAAAATGAATATCGTGAGGCTCAGCATTATTACGATACCGCCATGATGTCTATTCCGAAAAATTATCCTAAATATGAGGATATTGAGAAAAAGTCGAATGTGTTGAAGGATTTGGTCGATAAATTGGATGAAATCGACTTGCAGGACAGTCTTTTGCGTATTGCTAATTTGCCAGAAGGTCAGCGAAATGCGTGGGTGCGGAAGATGATTGCCGACTATACGGAGGCAGAACGCAAAGCTGCTGCTGAAGAGGCCGAAAGAATGCTGGCTATGCAGAATGCCGCTTCCTATACGAATATCAATAATACCTCCTCCAACGGCAAATGGTACTTCTACAATCAGTCGCTCGTGACCGCTGGTCAACAAGACTTCTACCGCCGTTTTGGTAATCGTAAATTGGAAGACAACTGGTTTATCAGCAATAAAGTACAGATTTCTTTCGATGATATGGCCTTGATGAACGACCCATCTTTGGCGAAAGACACTGTGGATTATGATGAGGATGGTAATCCAATTCCAAAACGCGAAACAGACCCCAAAAAAGAGGCCTATTATTTGCAGGACTTGCCTTTGACAAAGGGAGCTAAAGACACCGCTAACGCAATCATTGCCAAAGATTTGTATGAAACAGGGTTTATGTATCATGATTTGTTAAACGATACCAAACGGGCTTGTGCCTCGTTCGAATCCTTGTTGCAGCGTTATCCTAATAGCGAATATGCTCTCCCCGCCATTTTTATGCTATACACACTTTACCGTAATGTTGGCGATCCTAAAGCAGAAACTTACAAGAATACCTTGCTGACCCAACATCCCGAAACCGACTATGCCAAGCTGATTCAGGATCCAGATTATTATAACAAATTGGCAGAAAGAGAAAAAGTCTTAGAGCATCGATATGCTGAGGTTTATGAGGATTTCACGCAAAAACGTTGGAAAAACGTAATCACCTCCGCCGACAATGCTATTCCGAATTGCACGGATGTGACACTTCAGTCTCAATATGCTTATCTTCGTGCCGTGGCGGCTGGTCAGGTATATAACCAAGATACTCTCATCGTTGGTTTGACGAATGTGGTTTCCAGCTACAAAGATCAACCTGTTGCTGAGCTGGCTCGTTACTACTTGTCCAATTATACGCAAGAACAGATAAAAAAAGCCTTTGGAATTGTGGATACAACTTCGTCTCAGCAGGCTGTGATACAAGAGGTATTGAATTCCGGAGAACCCCAAAAGCAGAGCGTTTTCACCTTTAATCCTAATGAACAACACTACGTTGTGCTATTAGTGAAAACTGCAGAGTTGCCTCTTCAAACAGTGAAACAAGACCTCAATACGTTTAACAAAACCTACTTTAGTCTTAAAAAACTGATAGTCAGCAGCTTCTTTATCGACAATAAGCGTCAGATGGTGACAATTTCCAAATTTGACAATAGTTCGGATGCCATTGATTACTACAATCTGTTGGTTAAAAACGAGATTTTCTTGCCGAATATTCAAAACTCAATTATTGAAGTTTACGCAATGGGTGCGAACAACTATACCACTTTCTACAACAAGCGAGACGAACGGGATAGCTATCCTGCTTTCTTCAAAGAGAATTATCTTAACAAAAAATAATATATAGATGCGTATGAAAGAGACAGATACACGGGATTTCGGTGCTTCTGCTGTCAATGTGATAGCTCAAGGCACTCAGTTGCAGGGTAATATGGTTACGGCTTCCGACTGCCGTATTGATGGTATCTTGCGCGGCAATATCGAATCCAAGGCCAAAATCATAGTTGGTCGAAGTGGGGTGGTGGAAGGCAATATCAAATGTGCAAATATTGATATTGAAGGTTCTGTAAAAGCTGAGTCACTGTTAGTTACAGAACTTACTTCACTTAAAGCCACAGCTAACCTTATTGGTAACATTGAGACAGGCAAGATATCTATTGAGCCAGGTGCTGAGTTTTCGGGCAACTGTAAGATGCGTAACAACCGTCCTGTCGGTCCTCAAACCAACCCTCAACCTGAACGCAAATAGTTCATGGCTTCGCCGGAAACCTCTAAGAAAAAGTCTCCAATTCATCAATACGCCGTCTATTCCAATTTGGCGCTTGAGATGGGAGCTTTGATTGCATTGGGTGTTTTCGGAGGACATAAATTAGACAAAATACTGTCAACCAGTCCATTATTTACAATTATCTGCGCATTAACTGGTATTGCAATATCCTTATATCTGATCATCCGAACATCATTGAAATCACAAAATAACTCAAAAAATGGGCAAAAAGATACCAATTAGAAAATTTTCGTTTCGTATCATCTTGTTTACTGTCATTTTAGCTGGATTGTCGGTGCTGTTCCAACTGTTTTTCCCGCAGCTTGCCACTCCTGCGATGCCGTTCATCCTGCTCTTTTTCTTCTTGATAACGTTGTTCACCATGTACATCGTTCTTCGCACTCAGGATGGTCAAGATGGCAAAAAATTTGTCTCCTCATATATGATTTCCCGCACGGTGAAGATTCTTTCTTGTCTCATTTTCCTTTTTTTGTATATTTTTCTGAATAAGAAAGATTCTATCCGCTTCGCCATCACATTCATGGTGATTTATTTTCTCTATGCCATTTTTGAAATTATCATTTTGAAAAAAGAGAATGAATCAGAAAGCACTGCTGTATAATGGTAAATCCAAGCAAATTTTTGCCACTGAAGGGCAAAATTTCGTCATTATGTCCTACAAAGATGACGAAACAGCTTATTATGGCATAAAAAAATCCACTATTCCTCACAAAGGAGCTCTAAACAATAAGATTTCATCGCTGATTTTCAAGTATTTAGAAAAAACCGGCATCTATACCCATTTTGTAGAACAGTTGGACGAGAATAAACAATTGTGTCGTCGCGCCACCTCACTTCCGCTTGAATTTATAGTTCGCAATGTCATTGCCGGCACCCTTTCACGCCGTCTCGATATTGAGGAGGGTACGGTTCCGGAGAGCACGATCTACGAAATCTGTCTTAAAAGCGATGTTTTGCGCGACCCGCTGATCAACCACTACCATGTAGTGGC
>CAMJXE010000027.1 GCA_946409645.1 uncultured Bacteroidales bacterium | reverse complement strand
TGAAGTCAAATATGCGATTCTCGTTGAGGAATAATTTAGTTCTCGGACAGCCTCATCCGTGGGTGATGTCGTAGTAGGCGATCCTGCGTGCTCGATGTCATGGCATGGCCAAGCCTACGGGCCCTGTTACACCAAATCCCGGATTGTTTTGCCGATGTTAATGAGGTGGTCTGCAATTCGTTCTGAGTTTTGCGCCAGTGAGAGATATTCGGCTCCAACAGAGGGCGTGCATACACCGTGTACAAGTCGTTCAATGTGGTTCCTGCCCATAATGTCGGTGAAGTCATCAATCTCGTCCTCGATTTTGTTGGCTCGTTCAAGGGCTTCGAGGTCGAGTTTGTGGTAGGCTTGCAGGGTTTCCTTATACAGGTTAAGAATCATTTGTTCCAATTTCATGATTTCCGCGATGGCTTCCTTCGAGAAAGTGGCATTTTGTTCTTTTAGCGCATCAGCATATTCGACAATATTTTCCGCATAGTCGCCAATACGCTCAAGGTCACTCACTGTGCGTATAGAAGAAGTGAGAAAGCGTTGGTCGAAGCTGTTAAGTTGCTTGTCGGAGAGTTTTACCGTGTAGTTCACCAGCTCTTTGTTCAGGTAATTCAACAGGATTTCTGTTTTTCGGAATTTTTCTATTTCACTGTAATCCAGTTTTGTAACGATATGAATTGATCTTTTGAAGTTTTGCATGGCCTGTTCTGCCATATTCTCAATTTCAGCCTTCATCTGGCGGATAGCGACCACAGGGGTACGTAGCATCTGCTCGTCGAGGAAACGCAAATAAGGTTCATCGCTTTTTTCTTTGGGAACGTCCTTTATGATTCTGCAAGACAAGTTCACCAAGGCATTGGTCAAAGGCATGGCAACCAGCATGGTGCAGATGTTGAACACGGTATGGAACATGGCCAGTTGCAATTGGGGTGCTGAGGGGAACAGTTGTTCAAAGAGGTTCCCGAAAGTCCAGTCACCGCCTGTTGAAATGCGAAGCAGAAAACCTATCAACATAAAGATGATGACACCCATTGTGTTGAAAATCAGGTGTATTGTCGCTGTTCGCTTGGCGGCGGTGCCACTTGTGGCACCTGCTATGAGGGCCACTACGCATGAGCCGATGTTGCTTCCCATTGTCAGATAGATACCTTGATCGAGTGTTACCAATTTCGATACGACCATTGTGATGGCAATGGTCGTCATAACTGAGGATGATTGTATAATGGCAGTCAGTGTGGCGCCAACCATTACCAAGAGTATGACATTGTTGATGCTGGCGAGAAATTGTCTGACAGCTTCCGACGCGGCGAATTCGTCCATCGCGTTGGCCATCATCGAAAGACCGACGAACAGCAATCCGAATCCTGTCAGGATGCCGCCTACTTGCTTGGTTGAATTGCGCTTGCTGAACAGGGTCATAAATGCTCCTATGCCTGCAAAGGCGGCAAAAATGATGGTGGTGGATATGCTGTTGGTGCCAAACATTCCCAAGGCCACCAATTGTGCTGTGACAGTTGTGCCGATATTGGCGCCATAAATAATGGTGGCTGCCTGTGTGAGTGACAGAATGCCCACGTTGACGAAGCCGATAACCATCACGGTTACCGCGCCACTGCTCTGTATGGCCGCTGTGCCCACTGTGCCGATGCCCACACCGATCCATTTGTTTTTTCCTGTCTTGGAAAATAGCTGTTTCAGCCGTTTCGACGACACGGCCTCAAGGTGGGAGCTCATCATTTGACAGGCCACGAGAAATACGCCTATGCCAGCTGTCAAGGTCAGGATTGCAATTAAAATACTTGTAAAGTCCATGTTTTAATTATTTTGTTTTCAGAATGAAAAATGGCATAAACCCGAAGTAGGTCTATGCCATTTTTTTAGTTCATCAGCCGGCTCTCACCCCACGTGTACTGTGGATAGGCATTTTTGAGGTCGTTGGCGGAGCCTTTTACGTCACTTCCACCGCTGGTGGCAAAGACGTTGAGCACTTTGCCGCTCAAGTCGTGGGCCTCAATGAAGGTGTTGACAATCGTGGGGGCGGTGTACCACCACACGGGGAAGCCGATCCATACAGTGTCGTATTCGGCAATGTTCTCACATTTGCCTTTAATGGCAGGACGGGAACTCTTGTCTTTCATCTCCAATGTGGAACGTGATGTTTTGTCGCGCCAGTCGAGGTCGGCGGCAGAGTAGGGTACCTCAGGGGTTATTTCATAAAGGTCGGCGTTGAATTCTTTGGCGAGCTTCTGTGCTGCGGCCTTGGTAGTGCCTGTGGCCGAAAAATAAACGATTAAAGTCTTCATGTTGTTGTTTTGTTGAACTGTTGAGTTGTTGTTTTGTTGTTCTGATACATTGCTGTTCTGGTTGTTTTTCTGTGCGCAGGCTGTTATCATGAGGCAGCATGTGGCGAGGATAAGGGCAGTGTTTTTCATTTTTAATGTTTAAGTTTGTGTTTGTTATGACTAATCTTTTTTGTTGAACAAAAATAAATGCTGCAAAATTACATAAAATTCTTGAATTTTACAGAGGCTTAAACTCTTCTGTCGCATGTTTTTTTTGAATCGTTTCAATCTTATTGTGATTCCTCCTTTGAAAATACTACACTTTGATATTTTTTTAGCTGTCGCGGAATTCCGAAGGGGACATCCCCATCTCACGACGGAAGTAACGGCTGAAGGAGGCTTGTTCGTCAAAACCCAGCATGTCGGCGATGGCTTGTACGGAGAGGTCGCGTCGAATATGGAGCAGCATCTTGGCTTCGGCCATAATCTGTGAGTTTATCCAGTGGGCAGCTGTGTAGCCCGTTTCCTGCTTGACAACGGTGCTGAAATGTTTTGGCGACAGACAGGCCTTCTCGGCGTAGAAACCCACGTCGTGGTGCTCGCGGAAGTGTTGGGCAAGGTTGTTGTGAAACTGGATGCTGACACGTTTGCCGGCATGGGGCTCGTTCAGTCTGTTTTTCCGGTATTGGCTGAGCAAACGCAGGAAGAATTCGAGCAGACGGGTCATCAGCATCCTCCGGTTAGGGAGCTTGAGACGGTCAATCTCACGCATCCCTTCCACCACATTCACAATCATCTTGAATTCGTGTTTGTCGAGTTTTACGTTGGGATGCGGCTCATAACGGTAGCGCAATTGGTTGATGATTTGCAGCATGGGATCGTTGAGTACCGATGACTCGACAATAATCAGGGTGGCTAAGTAGTTGTCGGTCTTGCTCACTGTGCGGAGCCTATGGTTGGGAAATATGACTGCGACCGTGGACTTTTCGGAAAAATCAGGTGTGTCATCGTACATGATGTCTATACGCCCCCTGTGTCCGATGGCAATGACATAGTCTGACGATATAAAAGGCATGCTGCCCGAAGGCAAATCCCTTGCATCGTCGAGTACTACTATACCTTCCTCTTTGATTTTCTGATGGTGAAGAGTGATGGGATGAATATATGTTTGTTCATTTTTCATGATACAAAAATACGTATTTTTTTTGAGATATAAAGATTACGTCCGACTTTTTGCCAAATGATACCTCCTATATGTTATTCTTTAAATAATAAAAGGGTGGTATTTTTGCGACGGAAAATTTAATACACTCTTTCTATGAAAAATACGATTTTTTTATTCTTTTTGTTGGTACTTGCCATGTATGCTTTTGCGCAGACACAGAGTGACAATACGGTTAATATTACTTATAATGGCTCTACTGCCACTGTGGTTGTCGCCGATAGTGCGGCCCGTTATCTTACCGTCACCCAAAATGGGGCACACGTTTCCATTGTGCAGAGTGACAGTCTTGCCAGTGAAATCATATACACGCTGAGTGGCACGTCAACTGACGGTGAGTTTTATATGTCGGGTTCATACAAGGCTACCATCGAATTGAATGGCCTTACCCTGACCAATGCCAATCCGGTATATAGTGGTGCGGCCATACACATACAGAATGGGAAACGAATAAATGTGAAGGTTATTACCGGTACAACCAATACCCTTGTTGATGCGGCAGGCGGCACCCAGAAAGGATGTCTTTATGTGAAAGGCCATGCCGAATTCAAGCAGCAGGGTACACTCAACGTGGTGGGCAATGTGAAACATGCCATCAAGGCCGGTGAATATATCAGCCTGAAAAACGCTACCATCAATGTCACTTCCGCGGTGGGCGACGGCATATCGTGCAACCAGTATTTCCTGATGGAAAGCGGTGCTGTCAATATTAGTGGCACTGGTGACGACGGTATCCAATGTGATCTTGAAGGCGAAGCTTCAACGGGTGTCATCACTGGTCATGAGGATGAAGATTCCGGCAATATCTATATCAGCGGCGGCACAATCAACATCAATTGTACGGCCATAGCCGCCAAGGGCATCAAATGTGCCGGCAACATTTACATCTCCGACGACCCTGTCATCACGGTGACCACTTCTGGCAAAGGAACTTGGGATGAGGATGACTTGGAAACCAAGGCCGCTTGCGGAATAAGTGCCGATGGTGACATCAACATCAGTGGCGGTACCCTCAACCTGACCTCCAGCGGTTCGGGTGGCAAGGGTATGAAGTGCGACAGTATCATGACCATCAGCGGTGGAGACATTACCATTACCACTACTGGCGGCCTCTATTACAATAATGGTACCACGGAGAATACCAACTATACTGGCAACACCGACAATGTGAGCAGTGATTATTACTCATCGCCCAAGGGTATCAAAGCCGGTTTGAAGACCCAGGTCGGCAATAGTTACACTTATAGCGGTGGCATGGTTATCAGTGGTGGTAAAATCAAAGTGACGACTTCGGGCTATAACGGAGAAGGTATCGAGAGCAAGAACTATCTCGATATCACCGGGGGCGAAATTTTTGTCAATTCATACGACGATGGCATCAATTCGGCTCAGGACATGACCATTTCCGGTGGCTATGTTTATTCACGCTCTACCAAGAATGATGGTATTGATGCTAACGGCAACTGCTACCTTAACGGAGGTTTGGTTTATGCCATTGGTTCGGGAGGCGCTGAGATGGCCGTAGATGCCAATTCCGAGGAAGGAAAGAATGTGTATATCAATGGCGGTACCCTGATTGCCATCGGCAATTTGGAAAATGGCAGTTCTATCAGCCAAGCTACTTACCGCACCTCGTCGGTGAGCGGCAACACCTGGTATTCGCTTTCCTACGGTAACGAGCTTGTCGCCTTCTATACCCCGCAGGTGAGTACCGGTGGAGGTCCTGGTGGAGGTCCTGGCGGTGGTCCTGGCGGTGGTCCTGGTGGAAACGGCTCGTCTTCGATGACCATCTCTGTTCCTTACACACCTACTCTCAAGAGCGGAGTAACTGTCAATGGAGGTACCAGTATTTTTGAGGACAATTGCTACCTTGGCGCCACTGCGAATGGTGGATCTTCGGTATCGCTGACTCATATAGGTGGCACTGTCGGCATTGATGATGTTGAGACGGAAGTTGTTCTCATCACAAGCCAGAACGGTAACATTACGGTTGAGGGCTGTGATAATTGTGAGGTGAGCATATTCGACATGCAAGGTCGTCGGGTTAGCTCAAATGGACTTCCGTCAGGTGTTTATATTGTTAAAGTTGGCAATCATCTTGTTCGGAAGGTTGTTGTGACAAGATAAGTCAAAAAGAGAATCATCCATTAATCAGAATGGATAGCCTATACTGAAGTTGAGACGCAGGGCATCGAGGGCAGAAGGCATATTGAAATATTTGTTGATCGGTCGTGTGAGGTCAGGCTTGCCTTCCTTGTCATATTTGTATGTTTGGTAAGGTGCGTGGATACCTACACCTAAGTCCAAGCGGATGACGAGTCCATCGATGTCGATACGGAATCCTGTGCCTGTACCCAAGGCGATCTGCTTCGCGATATTCGGATTTCCGATAAAACCGTCGTATATTATTTCCGTAAATCCCATTTTCTCGGCCAATAGTGCATAATCCTCGCTACTGATGAGGTCGGAGGTGTTACGCCAGCACCATACGTTGCCAGCGTCGAGGAAAAAGGCACCATAGAGTTTCCAAACGATGGGGAAACGTAGTTCGATGTTGGCTTCGAGTTTTATATCACCGGCATGGAAAAAGTTCTGGTTATATTTGGTGCTATAGAAATTTCCCGGTCCGTATGCGTATGGGGATGCCGCACGCAAACTGTTGGGACCGCCAGCATAGAAGGATTCGGAAAGCGGAGCATATTCGGAGTTGCCAAACGGTATATTGGCACCTGCGAAAAGACGCGTTGCGATACATACCTGTTTCGGAAGGTTGAATTTATTCCACAATTCGGCCGTCACCTTGACAAACTCGTCAAAGGGAACTTTGCCAATCGGTTTCTCCAGCTCATTCCACTCGCGTCCAAAGATGCAATAGATGGCATTAGTCAGGTTCCCAGCTTCTTTGACTTCAATATCAAACATGGTGTTGACTTTCCGTGTGGTGCGGTAATCACTATAGGTGAACCCATAGCTTATAGAGGGAATAAACTCCTTGCCTGCAAGTATTTTGAGGAGCTCCGGCTTATCAGCCGCATTATTAATCAAATCAGAAGACTCAACCTTTACTCTGACCAAAGAGAGCGAGAAAGGTGTAAAGACATGCGTGATATGTTGAGACGAGCGGATGAAATACGAGAAGGAGCCGGAGAATTTGTGAACACCGTATCCTCCAGCTATGTTCTCGTACTTGTATCCTATCCGGTAGCGGGTATCGCCCTCGGGATTGTTTTTCCCCACCCATTGCAGATACGGGAAGATGAGTGCGGCATCGACTCCGAATTTGTATGTGTCAGTTGTTTTCGGATTACTCAGATGCCGGTCACGCAGCGACCAATAATATGCCCCGTAACCCTTGACCAAGAAGGTCTCTCCTCGTCCCAAGAGGTTCCGTATCGATTGAGCGAGGGTAAGGTTAGGACCGATACTGTTGTTGGAACGATAAGCGACATCCGCATCCGCTGTGAAGTTGTATGTATGCAATACAGAATCGCCCGAAGATTGTATGAATTGGTATCGCTTCCATTGTTTGGTCGCTCTCACACCTATACCTGATTTTCTGAGTTCGCCTTCAAAGATATTGTCATAATCACGCTGTGAGAACATACGCAGAAAAACACTGCCTGATTTGGTCAGTTTTAGGTCTGCGGATATAAGACTGAGCAATCCATTGGCTTTGTTGACCTCCGGATTATCAGAAATGGTGGAGCCAATCGTGATGCGCAGTTTGTCATTAAACAGTGATTTACTGATGGCGATATTCATATCATTGGTCTTGCCGGACGCATGTACGGTTTGTCCGCTACTGATATCAATATCTATTTTATTTCCCACCTTGGAATTAGCCATGGCGGCATTGATACGGCTGTTGATGATGCTGGACAGGGCATATCCATTTTGTTGTGTGGCCACATTGCTTTCACCCATATACATTCCGGTAGCCAGCAACACCGCAGCTATACCTTCGCGTGTTTCCTCATCCAAAGATGTTAGTTCGCGTGTGATGGTCTCGTCATCCGGTGCTTCGAGGAAAAAGCCTATGGTGTTAAGACCTATCGAGTCGAGTATGCCATTTACACGGACGCCAGTATTGAAGGCCACACGGCGTGTCTCTTGACCTGCTGATTGCACATCCGCTTTCACTTGTTGCGAAGCGGAAAGCTTAAGGTCTGTATTTCCCAGGGGACCGTTGAAGATAACATGGCTTCCCGAATCCACGCGGAAGGGCATCATGGGATATAACTTGGGAGAATAGCGGACTATGCCTTCGTCCACATAGAGCCTTCCACCAAAGTCAAGCTCTCCGACAGCGGTGTTGTACTGAATATTGACAGTTCCGTACGGTTTGACTTGTGCCATATTCTTGTCATCTATCGGATAAGTGATATCTGTGGAGGGCAGAACTGTGACATTTACGTCCGCGAAGATACTGTCCAACGGTCCGCTTACCCGTCCGCGGATATCGGTTGCCAAATCGCCATGAACAGGGATAGGCCCATTAGGTTCCAGTTTCATTGGGGTGAAACTGTCGGCAGTCACATCCACGTCCAAGCGCATAGTATGGAGGTCCATTCCACCGTTCAGTGTCATGTAGGTATCATTGGCGCCATATATAGGCAGACTGTTGAATTTCACCTGGTTATGCTCCATCACGATAGGCGTTTCTCCCAGACTCAACTCCACATCGTAGGGTTTGTAATAGGCATACACATCCAGTGGTACCACTTCGGCAGAGAGGTCCAATTGGGCAGGCAGACCGTCTGCGGTAGCCTTTGCCTGTATTATACCATCCATGTCAATGTCTTCCATTTCAAGGATGTTGTTCACCAGTTCCATCGGGATGTCGTCCAAGCGCAAATCAGCCCGGATGGCATTGTCATACAGCTTCGATGGCGTAATCCGTATGTCTGCCGTTCGGTTTCCGAGGTCCATTTTATTGTAGAGGAGGCTGTCCAGCTCAAGGTGTCCCGTTCCGCTCAGCTCTCGTCCATTCCGTTCAAGATTGAGTTTTAGTACGGCATCGGTGCAAAGGTCATCCACACTCATTACGCCATCGGTAATGTTGGTACTGGCGGTAAGTGAGGCAGTGGTTTTGCCTTCTGTCATGTTTACTTGCATCGACGCTGTGGTAGGGGGCAGACGCAGTCCCGTGCTGTCGTCAGTATGGTCAATATACGGGATAGAAGCATCCAATGCCAGGTCTGACTGGAGAGAATTGGACTTCAGCAACAAAGTCAACTCGTTTATATCCAGGCCCTCTCGTTCGATAATAGACTGGATGGGGCTGCCTTCTGTCAGCTGTATTTTCGCCTGTATGTCCGGAATAAGCCGTTTGAGCGTATCCAGCTTCGTCAGGTCTTGCAATGAAATGATAGACTGAAGAAACGTTGAGTCTGTAACGGTCCCCAGCAGCGGTTGTACTTCATCCACCAGTCGGAGTACATGCATCGGGCTTTGAGCATCGACAGTAAGTCCCTCTGTGGTCAAGAACAACGATGTAGAGGTATCCGTTGTGAAATCAAGATTCAGATGGGTGATGTCAAAATTCTCGCCGGCCACGTATGCAAGCACATTCTTCATCTGGGTATGGTAATCCACATTCATCCGTTCAGGTGTAAGAAAGTCTGATACCCGGAACTGATGTTCCGTTTCTGCCTTTACCCGCAGGTCTTTGTCTGTCATCTTAACCGGCAAGTGCAGGTTTCCTGCCACAGTTTTATTGGCCAGTTCTGCATCCAGTGCCAGACCGGAAACATTAATTTGATTATAGATGCAGGTATTCAGGTTCATGGCCACTTTACACTTCATCGCCGAAGAAGAAGGGTCTATTCCTTTCCCTTGCGCATGTATTTCGCCTGTCAATTCCACGTAGGCACTGTCTTTGAGGAAGGGGTTCAGGTTCACTTGCTCAACATCCACCAGCATATCATACACTTCATCGTCAATATCATAGAAACCGCTCAGGTTTGCCCTGTTGCCTTGATAATCGGCATTGCCAGCCAAGTCCACCCGCATTGTTTCCAGATTCAGCATTGTGCCTTTCAAGTCCGCTTTTGCCCCAAACGGGTCGGAGCGGGCGTATAATCGCTTCGAGGTGATCAGATTAGTGTTCAAATCCACCATCGCATCACCATAAATTGTGTCAAAAGGCAAATACAGAGAGTCGAGCGTAAGCGAGGCATTCCCGATATTCAGGCGGCGCGCGTCGTAGCGGTTGCCTCCAACATCCGCCAACACATTTGTGGCCAAGGAACCGGCACGTATATCCAGTCCCATCGGATTGAGCACAAAGCGCACATTGTGTAACTCGCCGTCTGGTATATCGAAGGCCATTGGTGTTGAAGTGGTATCCTCGTCCTCGTCTTCAGTATCGCGCAAGTCAATGCCCACATACGTGTCCGCTAATTTCAAGCCATGCAGTGGGTAATCTCCTTTCGCGATGTTGAGTCCCGGACTTGTTACATCCAGATGTCTCACAATTGCGTTGATGCCTACAGCTTCTATCAGAGTGTCGGAGTGGAAAGTCGTTTGCTTCAGTAGCAGTTGGTCCACTACGATGGTGCGGGCCAGAAAATCATCTTTTGACACTCCTTCCCCTGGTTTTTTCATACATCCTCGCAGGCGTAGGTCATGCACGTAAATCAGCGTATCCTGGCCGCGATGGCCTATAAAGAGACTGTCTATCTCTATGTGTAGCGGCAGGTCTTCTTCGCCCTTGTAAGCACGGTATAGAATCATCGGAGAATGATGGAAAGGAGAAAGATAGAGTCGCCCCAGATCCACATCCAGGTCGGTTCGCTCGTTGATCTCTTTCACGCATCTTTGTAAGACAGCCGTACGGGCACCCGGTGTCACTACGACGACCGTTACTGCTATCAACAGCAACAGTACTATCCCCAGGATGACACCTAAGGTGATGCATGGTATTTTCCAAATCAGTCTTTTCTTGCTCACAACTTTTCTTCCCCTTTGGTAGTTAATGGAGTTCTCCAATATTCGTCACTTTGCCCGCTATTGTTTGGGTTAGGAAACGAAAAGCCACAGATTTTTGCGTACTTATTGTTTGTTTTTATTCGTTTTCATTTTTAGCATTCATATTCTTGATAAACAAATCGACAAGACGCTTCGTGAGGAAGGTCTTCCGGACGGCATGGCGCACCTTGTCTGCCAACGCGTGTGTGTCGCCGGATTGGGAAGCCGTCTCCGCTTCTGCCACCTGTTGCTCACGTCGGTCAATCTTGGCACGTAAGTTCGCTGAAGCGTGATTGTATAAAAACGTATAGCATGGCACAGATGCTTTCATGATATAGGGTGTGAGGAAGGTTGTTACCACACTGGATGCCACAATAATAGGATAGATAGCAGGGTGAAGAACGCCTAAACTGGTGCCCAAGGAGGCAATGATGAACGAGAATTCACCTATTTGCACGAACGAGAAGCTGGTCTGCATTGAGTCGAGCATTGTTTCGCCACCCCACCAGCAACCCAAAGTGCCAAAGAGAATCATTCCGATGATAATCACCACACAGACTAATAGGATACTTGACCAATATTCCACCAATGAGGATGGGTTGATCAGCATGCCCACAGAGACGAAGAAGATAGCGGCAAAGACATTCTTTAGAGGTGTCATCAGCTTTTCGATACGATGCGACTCCACCGTCTCTGCAAGGATAGAACCCATTACAAAAGCGCCGAGTGCACTACTGAACCCTGCTTCTTCTGCCGTCAGTACCATGCCTAAACACAGACCCAAGGCGATGATGATAAGTGTTTCGTCATTCAGATAGGGTTTTATTTTGCGCAGCAGTGTCGGGATAATCAGTATTCCGCAGATGAACCATGCTGCGAGCGTGATTGCCAAAACGACCACTTTGTTAATCAGTTCGGCACCTTCAAACTGATGCTTGATGGCTATACTGGACAGCAGCACCATCAATACTACTGCCACCACATCTTCCACGATAAGAATACTAGTCGCACCCTTGACGAAACGCTCTTTGCTTTTTCCTGCCTCGTCAATAGCCTTCATCACGATAGTCGTACTTGACATGCAAAGCATGCCTGCCAGGAAAAGAGAGTTGATCATATCCAATTCGGCAAATTGTCCCACACCGTAACCCAAGATCATCATGCCCAAGATAATAGTCAATGCGCCTACTGCCGCCACTTTGCCGCTACTGATAAGATTCTTGAGGCGGAATTCCAGACCGATACAGAACAACACAAACAGCACGCCGATATTACCCCAAGTCTCTACATTTTCTGCATCCACAAGGGTTTCGCCAAACAGATATGGGCCTATCAAAACACCGGCAACGATATAACCCAGCACTACTGGCTGCTTCAAAAATTTAAACAAAAGACTGACCACGCCGGCAGTAATCATCAAAATGTATAAATCATGTACCATAATGAAAATTTTATAAGTTGTTTGTAGTAATTTTCTGAAATTTTATTGGTTAAAAGCTGTGTCCTTCACAGAAAGTTTAGTGATTGTTGAAATTTGTGCATTAGTTATTAAAACTATTTGCAAAGATAAGAAATCTCTACCAAAAACCTTTCTCCAAGTGCCCATGGAATCAGGTTTTTGCATATTTTGAAATGGTTTTTGCATATTTTGAAAGCCAGAGTGAGGATTACTTGGCTGAATTGTGAATCCACGTAGTCACATTCTGTCCCATTCGCTTCTTGAAGGCTAGACTAAAGGTGCTGTAGCTTCGAAAGCCGCTGTCAATAGCTAATTGCTGGGCGGTGAATGGGCGTTGGGTAGTGGCAGCTTCGCGGTATAGAATGACGAAATGATTGATGCGCAGATTGTTGATGTAGGTATTGTAAGTCATTCCGTGGCTTGAGAAATACTGGCTGAGATAGCTGTGGTTGGTGCCAATAGCTCTGGCAAGCTGAAAAAGAGTCAGGTCCTGTTGTAAATATAGTTTTGTGTCTATGCAATGCTGCTGTAGCAATGATCCGATGTTGTCTTGAATGGTTTGGGGAAGAGCATTGCCTTCTATATTTCCTTTGGTGTTGGTATCTTCTTCTGTGGTTTTGGTTTCTTCAACCCCTAAGGTGTTGTTTTTCTCTTTTATAGGACAGGAAAATGGCAGGAATGTGGGATGCTGCACGGATAGGGGCATGCCCTTCTGCGAGAGATAAAACATGTACAGGATAACGGGTTTGGAGCCCCGGTTCTCACCGTGGTGGATGGTGTTGACCATCTCGACAATGGCCTCGCCTTCACGCACCACCTTCTCCTTGCCGTCTTCGCTGATGATGGTCAGTTCGCCCTGCACGAGTATGCCGTGGTTCATCACGGGGTGACTGTGCCATGCCAGCTTCTGTCCTGCAGGAATTTCGTACTTTATGGCCACCAGCTCGGGACGCCCCTGCAGGTAGTTGGGCAGCTCCATACCATCCCAGCTTTGGCTGGTGCGTATTAGTTCGGTGGTCTGCACCGACGGGGCAGAATCGTCGTTTTGTGCTTGCATATCCTTTTTGTTATTTCCTTTCCAACTACACCATTCTTCCTTGCGATGGATTTTTCCCATTATTTTGTGCATCTTGCGAGGCTGGTCTTGTGCTATTATTTCAGCATCTCTTGAATGGTGCTTTCCAGCATTTCGGGGCTTACCATTGGCTCAAAACGCAGGATGGTTTTGCCGTCTTTGGAGACCAGGAACTTGCCGAAATTCCACTTGATGGCATTGCCTTTCTCAAAGCCGCTGCCTGTTTTCTGGTGGATCATGGTGAGCCGGTTGGCAAAAGCCTCAAATCCTTCCGGATAGCCCTTGAATGGGGCTTTGGCCTTGAGAAATGTGTATAGCGGGTTTTCCGCTTTGCCATTCACATCAATCTTGTCGAATAACGGGAAAGTGACGTTGTAATTGACGGAGCAAAAGTCCAAAATCTCATCGTTGCTGCCGGGCTCTTGTTCAAGGAACTGGTTGCAAGGGAATGCCAGAATTTCCAAGCCTTGGTCCTTGTATTTCTGATAAAGAGCTTCCAGTCCCTCGTACTGTGGGGTCAGTCCGCACTTGCTTGCCACATTGACAATCAGCAGCACCTTGCCTTTGTAGTTGGCCAGCGATACATCGTTGCCTTTGATGTCCTTGGCTGTGAAGTCATAGATGCTTTTCTTTTTCTGTCCGAAGCAACTCACCGTCACAAGCAGAGCGAGAGTTGCGATAATGATGTTTCTTACTTTCATAATAGTTGTTTTAATTTTGGGGCAAATTTACATGAAATATTTCTCCCTGCTTTCACGATAATCATTAATCCCGAAGCTGTCACCAAGATATAATGAGATCGACTGGGACTTCCGCTGCATCATGAAGCGTTATGAGTTCTCAGAATGGCCCGATTAAAGGGAAACCCGCTCGTTTGCCGAGTCATGACCTCAGCAAGTGGCATCGGAATAAACACACATTCAAATCTTAAAACATGTTAGCCATTTTTTTCCCTGCGTCAAAGGCATTCTGCAAATCCTGTTGCCAATGTTCTTCACGATATTCTTGCTTGGCCTCTTCTGAGAATCCCGCAAGTTCGTAATTGTTGTAATTTTTCACTTGATAGGTGTTGTAGGCAATGATGCGCTCAGGCTGGCCAAGGGCGCTTGTGATGCAATGTTCCATCGCGCCATAGCCTTGACTGTTATTTCTCTCAGGTGTTCCATTCATGGTCTCCAACAGTACTACGGGCATTTTCTTCGGAGCCGTCATGCTGTAGTCGTTGTACGAAAGCCAAGGAAATGCCAAACGCTCCAGGAATGCCTGCATCAGTCCAGTAATCTGACCGAAGTATATCGGTGAACCAAGCACTAAGCCGTCAGCTTGGGATATTTCCTCCAGAATAGGAGTCAATGCATCCTTGAACTTGCAAATGTTCGAGGCTTTTCCCTTGATTTTGCAGGCCATACACGACATGCAGCCTTTATAGTCCAATTCGTAAAGGCGAAGGGTCTTGACTTCGACTTCACCGCTGACGGATTTCGCACCTTCGGCGAATTTTTGCAATAGTTGGGCTGTATTCATCGCCTTACGGGGCCCGCCGTCAATAATCATTATTTTCTTCATCATTTTTCTGTTTAGAGTTTTATTTCTTATAAAGAACTGCAAAAATACAAAATCTCAAACAGAAAACAAAAAATATTTGTTCCATAGTAATTTTGTTTCTGTGCAGTCAGTTGTTTTATTTTGTCGTTTTTGCCGCACCGGAGAGCGGAGAGGTGTTGTCAGGCCTTGACGTGTGTTTCGCTCGCGGTGCAGATTTCCACCATTCGGTCTGCTGCGTTCTCGTCAGTCCGATTTTTTTGAAACCTATAAGTTGCGTAATCAAAAAATTTGTATCTTTGCAGCACTACCGTCCTCATCGCAGAAGTTGGTTGCGCCTGTATGCTATCAAACTCAGTATGGGCATTTATATCATTACGGGAGGAGCCATTAAACTGACAAGAACGATGCAGGAAAGGGAACACACTTTGCAAGAATTGGAGAAGATGGAGAAAGTACGGAACTTTTTGATTCGGGAACACGTATTTGACAAAGACAGTTTCACAGATTATCAACAGGAGGTAGAATTGTGACACTTTAACACTCCTTGTCTTGGCACTGATGCTCTTCGGTTTCGGGCTCCAGGGTGACGTGGCTGATACCATGATCGGCAAGGGTGTGTTTGATCCGTTCCGAAACCTGCGGCCAGTAGTGGAGGTTGTCGATGACCACATGGGCAGTGAGGGCAGTCTCGGTGGTGCTGATGGCCCACACATGGATATGATGGGTTCCTTTCACATGCTCTTCAGCGAGAAGCAGTTGCTCGATTTCCTGTAATTCAACCCCGTCGGGAATGCCGTCCACAGCAAGTCTCAGACTGTCGGAAAGTAGTTCCCAGGTGGAGACGAGAATGACGGCGGTGATGATGAGCGACACAATGGGGTCGATAATGGTCCAGCCGGTGTAATAAATGATGATGCCGCTGATGACCACACCGATGGATACCAGTGTGTCGGCTGCCATGTGGAGGAAGGCGCCACGCACGTTAAGGTCGCTCTTTTGCCCTCGCATGAGCAGCAATGCTGTTGCACCGTTGATGAGGATGCCCACCCCCGCGGTCCATGATATGGCAAGGCCGTTTACCTCGGTGGGTTCGCTGAATTTGTGGATGCTCTCAATCACGATGGCCCCGATTGCCACCAGCAGAATGACGGCATTCAGCAATGAAATGAGAACAGTGGACTTGCGGTATCCGTAGGTAAAACGTTCGTTCCGCTGCACTTTGGCTAAGCGGAAGGCGATGAGTACAAGCAAGAGGCTGAACACATCGCTGAGGTTGTGCCCCGCATCGCTGAGGAGCGACAGGGAATCTTGCCAAAGACCTACTCCCGCTTCGATGAGTACGAAAATTCCGTTGAGGATGATGGACAGAATGAAAATGCCATTCAGCGACTGTGTTGGCGCAGCATGGTGATGATGGTGATGGTGGTGATGGTGCTCTTGATTTTGATGATGTTCCATGGAGATGATGAGTTATGAGTTTACAAAAATACTAAAAAAAGCCGCAGCCCGAAGACTGCGACTTGAGAGATTATCTGAAAATCACTTTCCGGGTTTGTATTTGCCCGTCGGAAGTCATTCGTAACATATAAATTCCGTCTGGCAGATTCCTTCGTTCCACCCGAAGCATCGAATTCTCTGCCGTTAACCGCATTGTTTGCAAAACACGTCCGCACATATCCACTAACTCCAATGTCATCTCTTTGTGCAAATCCTTTACTGTTACCACCACATAATCTTGGGCGGGATTTGGAGCAATGGAGATGTTCATGCCCTTATAGTCGTTTATGCCGGTCGTCACTGTCAGATTCAGCGTGATAATGCTGTCACAGCCATGGACTGTTGTCAGATATTGCGTGTAGGTGCCTGCCGTACTCTCGTTGAAGCCGTACTGCATGTATGTTTCTCCAGAGGTAATGCTGTCGTTAATGATGATGTTGTACACTGGATTGACGGTCAGGTTCAATGTGAAAACGGTGTCGTTAGCGGTGAACGTGTAGCTACCCGCTTCTGTATAAGAAACACCATTTAAATCCATACTTTCACCTTCACAAATGCTGGCGTCCAGGGTGATGTAAACGGAGTCAATCGCTATCGTGTCGTCAGGTGTGTAGTAGTCTATCGTTATGTGATCCATATAAAGGTTATAGCCGTAATCGGAGGTGGCCTTGAAAATCAGATATGCGTCATTATTTTGGGTTGGAATGACAACTGATACGGAATCCCATCCGCTCAGGGCGGGGTTGTAACCATAAACGGTGGTCAAAAGGGTGGCATTTACCATGTCGGGAGTGGTGTTGAGGTAAACTTCAATCTTGTCATTTGCCGTATATGTGTCCTGCTGGTAATAGGCGAATGAGAGTGTCATATCCTGCGAAATAGTCATTGCGGGGGAAGTCATTGTGCTCCAGCTGCCCGACGGGAAGCTCCAGCAGTCATATTTCATCATATAATTTCCTGAATATGGTGTGCATGTGGGATAGCTGCCGGAAGAGACCATCAGCCATTCTTGTCCGGCTGAAGAAGCATTCAAAGTCCAACAGCCCAACCCGTTTTCAAAACTTTCGATCCAGGGAAAGTTGGTCACGGTCTCACAAGGGGTTGAAAATGTGTAAATTGGCGAAGGTTCCGATTCACTGCCGTCATCACAAAGAGTGACAATGTAATATTGGTAAACGGTGTTAAAAGGTAAATTGTAAAGGGTGAAGTAGTTGTCCGTATAGACTTCAACGGAGTCGAACAAGGAGTCTGTGGTCATTTTGTAATAGATTCTGGCTCCGTAGGCATTGTTGGTGTATGTCCAGGAAATGGTGGCGTCGAGACTGTCCAAAGTGGTGGAAATTTGCACGGGAGGGGTACAGTCGGGTGTTTCAAAAACGGCTACATTATCAAGGAAGCAACTCGGGAACATGTGGGTGGAATTGGCTTTGCTGAACCAGAAGGTGATGTAACGGCCTGTGCCGGTGTAGGTGGCGAAATTGATTTCCTTGGATTCCCAGCTGCTGGCGCTGCCTTCGCGACACACGCTTTCCACGGGTACAAATGTCAGTGTGTCAGTCGGATTCGACATCACGCCCACCACCAAATGTGTAATGTTTTGCTGGGAGGACTTGAAGTTGAATGACATGGAGACATCCTGCATTGTCAAGTTGCTGTCTAATGCAGGCATGACAAGATAGGATGAATAAGTGTCCATCTGTATAAACATCACCGACTGGTTGGGGTCGCTTGCGCTACCGCCGTTGATGACAGGGTAGTAGCTGCCGTAGTATTGGTTGTATTCCTGCGAGATTTTGGTCCAGCAGGTGGGAATGGAGGAGAAATCTCCCGGATAGCTCTCAAATGTTTCCATCATGGGAAGCGTCAAAACACAATTCGTGTCAGGGGAAACCGGTTCGCCAGAACTGAAAGCGAATACTATGTTCGGACGGTCGTAGTTGTTGCCGTGCGTGCCTTCGGGAATGGAGCTCATTGCCGTGGTGAAAGAGATAGGGGTTCCATCCTGCACACGGTTCCAGCAGTTGTTGACAGTTCCGTTATTGACGTAAATCTCTGTCTCACAATCTCCCATGCTGGGATAGGGGTCGCAGGCTTCACCTTCTACCAGCACTATCAGGTTGCCACCGCTGTATGGGAAAGGCTGCGAGAAAACAAATTCCTTCCAATAATCATCCCATTGGATGTCGCAGCCGATAGAATCATACACCAAGGTGGCCGAAACCACCAAAGAACTCCATGTCTGTGATAAATCTATAGATGGATCAGTTGTCTCCAACAGGTAAATCCGAACTTTTTTGTCCCCGTCATTTACCGGATAGTTCCCGTATGTGATGTGATAGGAAAGTGATTCAATGTTTCCGGCCGAATGGTTGATCTCATTGCCGAGATACAATGCTGCCGACAAGTGATAGCCGTATGCACCCGGCAATGCCGAATGAATGGAAGTTGTTGAGCCGCTGCCAATCGTGTCTGATGTGGTCACTTGTGCACGAAGTGTAAACAAGGGCAGCATGAATGCTACTAAAAACAAGATTTTGAGAAAAGATAGATTTTTTGCCATAACTTTTTTTGATTTTTTTTGATGGCAAAAATACTTTCTTTTGAGGCGTTGGATTATCCTATTTTAAAGGGATTTTCAAGGTGGAAATTCCTCAATTATGATGGTGCGCTGGCGCTATATATGAAAAGTCCCCGAAGCGACATGTCAGACGATCGGGGACAAAAAGAAAGGTAAAGTAAAATGGTTTGATCCTATCTCTTCACAATCTTACTTATTGAGTTTTCTATACAAAGCAGATAGACTCCTGCGGTGAAGTTAGAAAGGTCGATGGTGTTACTGCCTTCAGACAATGTGTAGGTGCCCAGACGACGGCCTGAAAGGTCGTGGATTTCCGCTTTGGCCTCACGATTCACGCACACATTGACGATAGCGCTGGTCGGGTTAGGCCAAATGCTTTCGATTGTCATGTTTATTTCAGAAATTCCGGTGGTGTTTACTGTAACAGGGGTAACTGTAGTTGTCCATACGAGAATGTCCATGCCCCATTCGTCGGTGCCGATGGAGGTGCCGCTGTTGGGATCTCCCCATTTGACAAAGTCTCCATTGTGGACCTCATGAGCATTGAACATGTCTTGGGCGGCCGTGCCATTGACATTGTACAGCCAGTAGTTGCCCCATGGTGACGCACTTTCTTCGGTAAGCTGGAGGGTGAGACCATCAACAGTATAGATAATATCGCCTAGCATACCGTTGTTTTCTGTGTAAGTGAAACGGGAGTCGTGTGCCATGATGGAATCCATCAAATCCTTGACAGTAGCGGAGCCATTCCACATCACGCCCCAAGCGAGACAGGTGTCGGGGTCAGCCCAGTTGACCGCCATCACCACTTCGTTAGCACCTTCACCCACCCAGAACAAAATGTCGCTGGCAGCGATAGAAGCGTCTTCAGGTGTGGGTTCGGGAATGACAGTGTCAATAGGTGTTGTGGATTCAAGAGCCACAATCAGATTGTCAATTCCACAGTAGCGGTTGCCCGGACCAGTGGAACTTGCCGTGCTGCTGGCAACATTCCACATTAGCGTGAGACGTGCGTTGTCAGGTATGTTGGTGTGTTGATTGAAATGAATGGTGTCATGATGCAAAACTTTGTTGTCAGCAGTATAGGTTTCCAGAGCCACAAAGTCGGCAGTGTCAGTTAAAATATAACCCACTGAAAGCTGTGCATTGGCATCTGCGATATTGGTGCGGTGGTCGAAGGTGAGAATAGTCTGTGACAGAGGTGCATCAAAAGCAGGCAGCACCGCATAGCGACGTGTACCGGTAGAAAGCATATTGTTGATATGTTCAGTATTCGTACCAGTGTATATTTGGCTGGCGATAAATGCGAAGAATGCATCATTACTTGCGATAGCACCGAAATTGTTAGTGCTTGTGGAATATCCTACACCGCCAAAATAATCTGAATTTGTGGAAGTGCCGTTCCCACTGTGTTGAACAGTACCGTTGCCAATTACCGTCCAACAATCTGGTATCGGTGCGCCGGCAAAATAAGGGCGAATGTCTTGATTGGTAGTGTAGCTTGCAAAATCTTCGCTATAAGTCAGCGGATAGATTGTTGTGCAAAGTTCAATAGGTTCCACAGGGATTTCTGTGGTATCAATGGGAGTGACCGTGGTATCCGTGGCTACAATAACTGCGATATTGTCAAGATGGAAATCGTTGTCGGTGCCACCGACCGTGCTCTCTCCGTAAAAGGCCAGGCGGACGGTTTGTCCAGTGAAGTCGGAAAGGGAAATGGTGGCGTGAGAGGAGGTGTTGTTTACTGCGGGAAGATAATAGTCATCGCGGTTGATGGTGTCGTTTCCCCATTGGGCAACAGGACTCCAGCTGGTACCATTGTCGGTGGTGGCCAGCACGATGAATCTGTCGTCTTCCAAACCTGTTCCCGTTTCAGGAGCATCGGTTACGTTATATTTAGTCAACATATAGTCGAATGTAAGTTCAGCAGTCTCAGCGAGGTCGATTTCTGGAGTAACCAGCCAGTACTTGCATGAAGAGCCATAAAGGTTGACTTTCACATGTGACGATCCCTCAAAAGCAGTGGTGGAGCGTGTCCATCCGCTGGTAGTGGAAGTCAATGTGGCGCTATGTGTGGAGTCAACATAGCGGCCGCTGTATCTGTTCCAGCAGGATGAAAGCTGATTCATATTGCTGATGTTGTCGAAGTTCATGCTCCAGGGCAGAGGCATAGGAGCACAAGAGGTGGTGAGGCTTAATGTGCGGGCATTGGTGGGCTCGCCCCAGCAGATGCTGCGTATGTCAACCGTGTAGTTACTGCTCGGTGCAAGATCCGTAAGTTCGTATGACGTTTCGCCCGTGACGGTGACACTGTCGGTGGAAGCGCCATCGCTCCAATGGATAATATACGAATCGGCATTGCTCGGATCTGTCCAAGTAAGGGTGGCTCCGTGAGCCGTAATGTCAGACACTTCGAATGTGGCGGGACGGTTGCAACTGCTGATGGTATCCACCACCAGACTGTCGATATAGCTTGTGATAGCTGTAGTGCCGGTACTGGTTTGCATAATAGTGATGCGGTTGCCAGTGCCTGTGTAAGCGCTGAAATCCACTTCGAATTCATTCCAGCCAATTACGGAAGGTGTCAGGGTGGCCAGACGGGTGAAAGTGGTGGTGTCAGTCACGTTTTCGCTGATACCAACCGCGATACGCACTTTGTTGATATTGGTAGTGGTGCCGCCATATTTGTAGAAGAAACGTACTTTCAGACCAGTGACATTTGCTTCAAATTCAGGAAGATAAGCCACGGAGTATTCTTTGATGCCACTAGAAGTGCCTTTGGAGTACATTTTGAGAGACTTGAAGCCGTTGAGTGCGTAACTTGAGCCAGAAGCGCAATAGGGATAGTTGTTGTTAACCAGATTGTTGCTTGAATTGCAGTAGAGTCGGTTCCAGCAACGGTTCATACCCTGTGATTGGGTAGCTGTCCAACTTTCGAAGTCTTCCTCGAAAGGAACTACAGTGACAGGGGCGCAAAGGGTGCTTGCTGAAATGGTATGGGGCAGCGTGAGGGTGCCGTCATCGCAGATGCTGACCACGCTGAGCTCATAGTCAGTGGAGGCAGCCAAGCCCGTGACGGTAACCACGGTGTCGTAAAAATCCAAACTGTCAATGCCTGCTTCTGATGTGATATAATAACGGTAATTATTCACTGAGGTCGGGTCGTCAACATGGAGGGTAAAGCCATCGGTGGTGATGTTGTCCACATCGATGCCGTTGGCGCGGGCACAGGCGGGCATGTCATGAACGTCAAGTTCATCGATATACCATGATTTTGCCGAACCGCCGGTAGGGACAACACGGAGAGCGATGCGGGCATCCATGGGCGCATTGGTGAAGGTGGCAGTCCGCAAATCATAGCCATTGGTGAATTGGCCACAAGGATTGCTGCTTACAGTAACAAAGCTGGCCGTGTCGGTGGGATCTGTCATATAACCTACCTCCAAAATTCCACCGAAGCTGCCGGTCTCAGAAGGACGAGCCATAAAACTGACTTCCAAAGTGTTAGTACCCTGGTTCAGTTCGGGAAGCACCAAAATGTCGCGAGAATTGGAGTAGTTTCCGTAGATGCGCAAAGTATAGCCATCATTACCATAGCCGTATGTTGAACTTTGTGACGGAGTGAAAAGTTCCAGGCGATCGAGAGCACGTGCCTTGAGGAAGCTCCAGCAGGGTAGGGTGCTGTCAGTCACCGCATAGCCGTAGCCGTTGGCCACATCTACAAACTGGCTGAAGTCTTCATGATAGGGAACTGCAATCGGGCCGCAACCGGTACGGAAGGCCGTCACCGTGGCATTCGTGAGTCCATCAGGGCAAACAGTGCGTACAGCTACCTCATAGCGCATGTTGGGTAGCAGGTCGGTGAGGGTGTAGTTGTCGCTGTAGATTTCCATGCTGTCCTCAGCGACATATATCATATAGTGGTTTGTCGCATTGGGGTCAGTGATGGTGATGTCTGCGGAATAAGTGTCTATGTTAGAGATAATTACTTGTGATGGCTTTACGCAAGAAGGAAGCTCGTTAACAGTCACATTATCGAGGTAGCCATAGCTGTTGTCATTACGGCGTAGTGCAATTCGACCTGAGGTGATACCAGCGAAGGTCACTTCGAAGTGGTTCCAGCCGCTACCGGTAGGCAAACAGGTGGCGATGGGGGTGAAGGTGGATATATCTGTAACATCCGTAATGACACCCGCTTCAAAACCATGTCCATAGGTAGATAATACATCGAAACTGAGCTGTAGCTGATCGGGTGTGTCTTCAAATGGAGGCAACACTAAAATGGTGGGGGAGGAAGGACGGCTGCTCACATAGAGGCATTGTCCGCCGCTGACATTCACTGAAGAAGAGCTGTTGATATAGGGGTCTGAACTACTATACGGGTTAATCAGGTCCCAGCAGAAAACATGATTGGAGAAGAAAGCTGATGCGGTAGAATATGATGAACCTGTGCCCGATTGGAAGTCCTCGGTCCAAGGAAGACTGGTATGGGCAACGGCTATGCATGGGGTGCGGAAAGAGATTGAACGACTGGCAGTTTGTGTGCCATCAGAACAGTTGGAGAAGACCTTGACCGTATAAGCTGTATTGTCGGAAAGGGTGGTATAGGAGATGGTCTGGGTAGATATGACAACGCTGTCAACCAATGAGTCGTCAGCATAGAGCATTACAGTATAGTTGTTCACATACGTGGTGTCGGTGATATTTACTGTGACCGTGTTGGCCGTTAAGTCTGTCAATGAGAGAGCTTGTGCTTTGGCACAGGAAAAAGCCGCATTGGGGTCGGTGGCATATACAATATTGTTTACGCCGGTGAAGGTGTAGTTGTCGCATGTCGATTCGCTGATTCTCAGTGGTGTGCTAGTCAGTACGGTGGAACCATAAACAGAGCCATAGCTGTTGCAGTTCCATTCCATCGACGGGGTCAATACAAGCCCATTGTCGGGATCGTTGTAAGAAAGTGTCTGTAGAAAACCGCTACTGCCCATGGTGTAGGAGAAGCGTTCGTCGTATGCCGCGATGGTATCCAGGGCATTGATGAGGTAAATGGTTCCTTCCCAGCGCACTCCCCAGATAACCACAGTGGGGGTGTACGAAGCTGAATTGTCGTCCCAGCCGATGGCGACGACGGTGCTGTTGCTACCACTTCCCGTCCAGAACTGCACGTCGCTCGGGTCGATGGTAACCAACTGGGCTGAGGCACTCAATGTGAGTGTCAGCCCCAAAATCAGTGTCATTAGTTTTTTTACCATAGTTTAATACTTTTAATTGTTGATAATAAAGGTTCATCAATCTCCAGTATCGGCAAAACTGACAAAGGGGGAATACCAGAAGACACACGACATCACACATTACAGCAAGATAGTGCAAAGTCCTATGGCCGGATTGCCTTTCCTCGAAAGCATTACCGATAAAAATACAATTTGGCAGGTCTTCTGGCTTGCTCGTTTTCCCCCTGTCTTCCCATGCGGCTATGGCGTCGCACAGTGACGTAACAGATTGTGGGGCAACTTGATGAGCTTACAGCAGCGGGACTGCGCCGGACTCTCACCGGCTTCCCTCTTAGCTCCCTCATCGGGCGACCAAATCGGCGGCAAATTTACACAAAATCCTCGAATTACACACGGACAAGTAAATTTTTGTAGAGATGCACTGCATGCGTCCGAGAAAATATAGAGGAAAGAAAAAGGTTTGATTGTTTTGAGGGTAAAATTTGCCTTCTTCTTGCTTTTCTTGAGCGACTGTCGGACGGCGTATAAACGGTAAAATGACAATTTTTGTTTTACCCTGGACAGCGGGCGCCGGACATCTCGCTACAGGCGGGCGGGATGTCGGCGCCGGTTCCAATAACAACATTAACCAAAAAAACTATTAGGAGGCAGATTCAATGTCATATAGACTCAAATTAAATCCTTTTCATTAATCAAATTGTTGAGTAAGGCATAAACGGTCAGGCCGGAGACGGATTTGATGCCCGTTTTCCGGGTGATGTTTTTCCTGTGGGAGATGACCGTATGGACAGAAAGGTTCATCTGGTCGGCTATCTCCTTGTTCATCATGCCTTTGGCTATAGCAATCAGCACATCGGTCTCCCGTTTCGAGAGTTCCACGTCCTCGCTCTTTTTCTGCTTGTCGTTCTTGACGAATTCACTCATCTTGTCGATGATTTTTGAACGGGTGTCATTGATTTCGATGACGCCGCAATAAGGCACCAGCCACGAATGGTCGAGGCTGGTGGTCACCAAAGCGATGAGTGTGACATGCGGGTGTTTTTTTCTGAACTGGAAGACAAAGTCCTTGTTCTGGTAGCCCAATACCGAAGGGTCGATGATGACTATATTAGCATCGGTGGTAAGAATTTTCTCTGATAGGTATTCAGGACTGTCGAGGCATGATACCACGTCAAACTGCGCCAGACTGTCAACAATCTCAGCTAAGCCGATGGAGACCATCTCAAAAGACGAGCAAATGATAACGCGGTTTCTCATGGCTATGCTTTTTCAAGTAATTCGACGTAGGGAATGAGTATGCGGTCCTCGATGAGCGAATGGCGGTTGAGGTCATCGCTCAGATCCATGATGTCAAGTGAAATCTCGATGCGTTCCTTGGGCAGAATTTCGCCGGGCAGGTATTTCAAGAGTATATTCATCATGTCGTCGAGGGTGTCTTGGATGTTGGTGTGGTTATGCTCAAATTCATTGATTTTGTATGAATTGCTGCGTTGACCGTTGAGCAAGGCCTCGATGTATGGAAACACCACCTCTTCTTCATAATATTGTATGTGCCGCATCACCTCCTGCTTGTATTCATCGTAAAAATGGCTGAGCATGGGACCGTATTTCTGTCCGCAGGCTTCGATGATGTTTTGCAGATGCTCTTCAATGTGTGGGAAACGTTCGTCGAGATAATACTGATGTGAAGCCTTCAAGTAGGAGAGAAGGTCGCCCAGGTCTATTCTCTGGAGTTCTTCCTTTCCCGGTCTGAAATCCCCGTTGGAGTAGATTTCGCAAATCATCAGGAAGAGATTGACATTGACCTGGTTCATCTGGCACACCTGTTCCACATTGCGGTCGCCAAAACCCAGTCCGATGCCGAAACGGGACAAAAGCAGCAACAGCCGACGGTCTTCCGCCATCAGTTCGGCCAGTTTGGTATCTTTTGAGAATGGTGTTTTCTTAAGGGGCATGATGTAGCTGTTTTGATGTGGCAAAAATAGTAAAAATGTCTTTGGCAAGACATCCTTATTTGTTAGGATTTAGCTTTTTAAAAACCCCAATTATTGAGGATGAAGGGTAGGGGATGCTTTTGTAATTTCTTGGCTATTCAATCAATCTGTAATTGGTACTACGGCCTCCTTCTTCAGTGTGGCAAAGGATGCCTTTGTCCACAAGATCCTGTATGTCGCGCAAGGCGGTGGCTGCGGAAGTCTTGGTCATCTTTGCCCATTTGCTGGTGTTGAGTTTGCCCTCAAATCCATCCCAAAGCCGGTTGACGACTTTGATTTGTCGTTCATTCAGTGCAATAGTGCGGTACTTCTGCCAAAACAACGATTTCCGTATCGCCCGCTGGGTTCTCTCAACTGCGGTGTCGATAGCGTTTTCCATAGTTTGCAGGAACCACATAAGCCATCGGGTGATGTCCAGCCCGTGTTTGCCAATATATTCCAGCAAATCATAGTAGTTGCTTCTATCCCTCAAGATGGCCGCTGACATGCTGTAGAAACGTTGTGGAGATCCGTCGGCCCGCGCCAAAAGCATATCGGTGAGCGTGCGTGTCAAACGGCCGTTGCCATCGTCAAAGGGGTGTATGTTGACAAACCAAAGGTGCGCAATGGCGGCTTTTAATACGGGGTCGGTGGTGGGCTCGCTGTTAAACCATTGTATAAACTGTTGCATCTGATGAGCTACCTCATCTGACGGCGGTGCCTCGTAGTGGATTCTCTCCTTTCCCATGGCACCGCTCACCACCAACATCGGTTCTTTGCCTGTACGCCATGCCGCCACGGTGATGGGGGTGGCGCCGCTTCTTCCGGTGGGGAACAATGCCGCGTGCCAGTTGAACAGACGTTCTTTGGTCAATGGGGTGTCGGCTTGTTGTACAGCATCCATCATCACTTGCACCACGCCTTCGGTATAGTGATCTGAATGGGACAATCCGCCAATGTCGAGTCCGAGATGCCGCGCCACCGAAGAACGCACATTCTCGGCATTGAGGAGCAACCCTTCTATCTCACTGTTGCGCAACACGTCCTCCGTCATCACCTCAAGTGAGGAGGCTCTTTGTACGTCAAACCCCAAGCCGTCCATTAGCCCCAGTAGCCGTCCTTGTTTTTCCCGAACCTGCGCTAATGGAGCGATGATGCTGTCATTGTTCCAGCAGAAACGGGGCCATTCGTCATATTGCCATATCCAATACGGGGTTTTCATATCAGGTTTTGAAATAAATAGTTTTTCTTTCGCTGCAAAAATACAAAAAATATTGTATCCAATGCGATATGATATGAAAAAATACGATATTTACATCAAAATATGATTTGAATGTGGTTTAGAAGTCAATCAGAAATATAACATCTCACACAGCAATATTTTTGTTCCATGTCACCAACAATCTGGTGGTTATTTTTTTGTATTTGTGACAGAGCCTTTTATCAAGTTTTTGAATCAGTTTGTGGCAAAAATATGAAATAAATCGTCAAAATACTGCTGTAACAATTCATCCGCAAAAATTCCCGCTTCATCGCAGTTTTGTGTTTTTCTAATGGAAACATCTTGTATCTTTGCATTCTGATTTTTGAATCTTGTTTCCGATGAAGAAAAAACGTGTCTTTCACAGAATTCTTATCGTGGCTGGCATCTCCATGATGAGCTGGTTGCTTTACTATTTGGTTTGGTTTCTCTTCGATCCGGATCTGAGAATGGAATTCTACAAAGGGTGGCCGTTCCATCCGCTGGAGATGCTGCTTGACTATGCCGTGTGCTGTTTCGTCACCTTCATGGCCACCATCTATTACCTGCGCTCCTACGACCGGGCCGAACGCGAGCGCGACCGCTACAAACTGCTGGCATTGGAGAACCAAATCAATCCGCATTTCGTGTTCAACAACTTCAGCACGCTGGCTGAACTGATTGAGGTGGACCCGCAAAAAGCCTCGAAATACCTGATGAATCTCTCCAAAGTCTATCGCTATGCTCTCTCTCACCTTGAACACGACAAAGTGAGCCTGCAAGACGAGCTGACCTACTTGCGACAGTATCTGCAGTTGCTTAGCGAGCGTTTTGGCGATACCATTCGTGTGAATATTTCTCCAGAAGTGGCTGACGGACAAGGGAGTGTGCCGCCTGCCGTGTTGCAGATGATGGTGGAGAATGCCATCAAGCACAACGAGCACACCACAGCGCACCCGCTTACCATAGACATTTCCAGTGATGGAAAGAATATTACCGTGAGGAATAACAAACGGCTTGTTTCCGTCCCTGAATCCACCCAAATCGGCATTCACAATATCGAAGAACGCTATCGTCTGCTCACCCGCCAAAAGGTGCGGATTGAAGATGGCATCGACAGCTATGCGATAACGGTACCGGTGATAGTTGAAAACTGAAAACTGAAAACGGAAAATTGAAAGTTTATGAAAACTTTGATTATAGAAGATGAGCAGAACAATGCCGACCGTTTGGTGAGATTGGTGAAAGATATTCGCCCTGATGCTGAAATCATGGCGGTGTTGGCGAGCAATGCTGAAGTGGAGAATTTCTTCAAGCAAGCTGAGAATGCCCCGGATGTGATTTTGTCGGACATCCGCTTGGGCGATGGCTTGAGTTTCGTAGGGTTGAAGTCCGCCCCGCAGTCAGTGCCCGTGATTTTCACCACCGCCTACGACCAATATGCGCTGCAGGCCTTCAAATACAATGGTCTCGACTACCTGCTGAAACCTGTTGATGCAGAGGAACTTCGGCATGCGTTGGATAAGGTGGTTGTGGAACGCAGCAGTACCACCACAGAAGACATCCGGCAGCTGTTAGCCTCTGTGGGCAGCATCCGTTACCGTGAGCGTTTCCTCATTGCCTTTCGCGACACCTTCCACGTGGTGCCTGTGAGCGAGATGAGCCACGTGGGTATCAGCGACGGCATCGTTCGCCTCTACACCATTGGCGGCAAGTCGCACTCACTGTACATGACGCTGGATGAGTTGGAAAAACAACTTGATCCCGAGCGGTTTATGCGTGTCAACCGGCAGTATATTGTCAGTGCTGCGGCAGTGGAAAAACTTTCGTCCTATTTTCTTGGCAAGATGCGTGTTCACCTCAAAGGCTATCCCGATACAGAGGTCATAGTGAGCCGTGAGAAGGTGTCGGCGGTAAAGCGCTGGCTGGACTTCTGATAAGTTGACAGTTGACAGTTGATAGTTGACAGTTGTTAGAGTGCTGCATAATGTTTCTTCTAAGCAAATAGTTCTTATGACGGTTCATCCTCGAAAAATACCGTTTCACCCAGTTTTGAGTTTTTGCTTCGCCAATAAATCCTCATTTTTGCATCCTAATTTATAAGTATGTACAAAATGAAGAGGATGATATGCTTGTTGCTGCCGGTGTTGATGCTTTCGTGCGAATCGCGGCAACAGAACGAAGGCGACGAGCCCAAGCATTACGATTTGATGACCATCACTGTCGGCGACCATGAGCAGGCCACCGAGTATGCAGCATCGCTCAAGGGACAGCAGGATATTCGCATTATTTCCCGCATAGAGGGGTATCTGCAAGGCATTTACGTGAAGGAAGGCGAGCAGGTGAAAGAGGGACAGCTGCTGTTTCGGGTGGATGCGGCGACCTACAAGGCAGCGGTGGAAGCGGCCGACGCCAATGTGCAACAAATGACGGCGGCGTTGGAAAAAGCACAACTGGAGTACGAAGGCAGTCGGAAACTCCATGCAAAGAATGTCATCTCTGACCATGAATTGGCTTTGTCGAAAAGCGAACTTGACATGGCAAAAGCGAACTTGGCAGCAGCGCAAGCGACTCTCACTTCCGCTCGCAACGAACTTAGTTATACGGAATTGCGCAGTCCTTCGGATGGGGTGGTGGGAAGAATTCGCTATCGCAAGGGTGATTTTGTGAGTCCCACCCTGCAGGATGGCCTCACCGTTGTGGCCGATAACCGTCACATTCGTGCCTATTTTTCGATGAGCGAAACCGTCTTGATGGATTACCTGAGTAAGTGCAAAACGATGGAAGCGGCTGTTAATCAGATGCCTGAGGTGCGGTTGCTCCTCCCGAACGGCCAGTTCTATGGCCAAACGGGGCTGGTGGAAAGTATCAGCGGCATTGTGGATGAAACGACAGGTGCGGTCTCAGTGTGTGCCCTCTTCGACAACCGTGATGGTCTCTTGCTCAGCGGCGGTACAGGTAAAATCGTGATGCCATCCGTGAGGAAAAACGCCGTCGTCATCCCGCAGGAGGCCACCTACAGCATTCAGGACAAGGTGTATGTGATGAAAGTGGTGGATGGCAAGGCAGTCTCCACTATCATTCAGGTTGCTCCGCAAAACAACGGCAAAGAGTATGTGGTGGTCGGTGGTCTCAAGCAGGGAGATGTGATTATCACCAAGGGGGCGGGGTTTGTGGAGGAAGGAACAAAAATAGTTAAAAGTTAATAGATAATAATTTATAGTTGAAAGTCGTGAATACCCAGACATTTATCCATCGTCCCTTACTCTCTATCGTCATCAGCGTGATTATCGTGCTGTTGGGGGTGATTTCGTTGCTGTCGCTGCCGGTGGAACGTTATCCTGACATTGCGCCGCCCGCCATCTATGTGTGGGCGAGCTATCCGGGCGCGAGTGCCGAAACAGTGCATAAGAGCGTGGTGATGCCGTTGGAGGAGGCCATCAATGGCGTTGAGGGAATGACCTACATGACCTCGTCGGCAAGCAATGGATCGGCCAGTGTCACCATCTATTTCGAGCAGGGCGCCAATGCCGATATGGCTGCTGTGAACGTGCAGAATCGCGTCATCCAGGCACAGGCGCAGCTGCCCGCAGAGGTGCTGCAGACAGGCGTGGCGACCGAGAAACGGCAACCCGGACAGCTCCGTATCATCGCGCTGGAGAGTCCCAACGGCACCTACGACGAGAACTTCCTCAGTAACTATTTCTATAACAACCTGCGTCCCGCGCTGTTGCGCATCAAAGGCGTTGGCAAGGTGGAAGTGTGGGGTGCGCAATACGCCTTGCGTATCTGGCTCAAACCTGACGTGATGGTGCGCCACAAACTGATGCCGAGCGACATATCGGCTGTGCTGGCCGAGCAGAACATCGAGGCCTCGGTAGGCTCATTAGGTAGCAATTCCGACAATGTGTTCCAATATATGCTGCGCTATACGGGACGTAAAACCGAGGTTTCGGAGTTCGAGAACCTTGTGATTGCCTCGCTGCCCACCGGTGAGGAGCTGTTGCTGAAGGATGTGGCGGATGTGGAGTTAGGGCAGTCGGATTACGACTATATTAACAGCATCAACGGGCATCCGGGCGTGATGGGCTCGGTGAGCCAGATGGCCGGCTCGAATGCCACCAAAATCAACCTCGAAATCGACAGGTTGTTGAAGGAGACCGAGCGATCGCTGCCCAAGGACGTGAAAATCGTTACTTTCGACAATACCAATGACTTCCTCTTCGCCTCCATCCGCGAGGTGATACTGACGCTCGTCATCGCTATTGTGCTTGTGCTGATTGTGGTGCTCTTCTTCCTGCAGGATTTACGCGCCACGCTGGTTCCCGCCGTGGGCATCGTTGTCTCGCTCATTGGCACCTTCGCCTTTATGAAGGTGGCGGGCTTCTCGGTCAACCTGCTGACGCTCTTTGCGTTGGTGCTGGTTATCGGTACGGTGGTCGATGACTCCATTGTGGTGGTGGAGGCGGTGAAAACACGGCAAGGTAGAGACGTTGCGCGCAACGTCTCTACTCTCAAAGCCACGGAGGAAGCCATGAGCGGTCTTTCTGTCACGCTGTTCACCACAACGCTGGTCTTTATGGTCATCTTCATCCCTGTGGCCTTTGTGGGTGGTACCACTGGCATCTTCTTCAAACAGTTCGGTCTGACAATGGCCGTTGCGGTGGGCATTTCGTTGATTAACGCGTTGACATTGTCACCGGCATTGTGCGCATTGATTTTGAAACCGGCATCGGTAGAGACGTTGCGCGCAACGTCTCTACAACAATCGCGCACATCATCCCTACGATCATGGATTCGTACCGCATATGAAATCACCTTCTCCACCCTGTTAAAACATTACACCAATATGGTCCGCTGGCTGCTTGGCCGCAAATGGCTTACGGTCGGCAGCGTGGCGGTCACATTGCTGCTGTTCGGCGTTCTCTTCAAAGTGGTGCCCACGGGTTTCATCCCCAACGAGGATATGGGCACACTCTTTGCCGACCTTACGCCGCCGTCGGGATATACCGCCAACAAGACCTTCGACCTGATGAACCGGGCATGCGACAAAATCCGCGAGTTGCCCGAGGTGCAGGATGTTGGCGGTGTGGTAGGCGTAGGAGCCGGTGCCAACATTTTCATTCAGTTAAAACCGTGGAAAGAACGCCGAGGGAAATCACATTCATCTTCCGCCATTATGGAGAAAATAGACGAGATTTTGTCCCAGGAAACGGAGGCGCAAAGCTTCGTCTCAGAACCCGGAATGGTGGAGGGCTACGGTGGCAACGGCGGTTTTGAGCTCTCGGTGCAGGGCCGCAACGGGCAGGATGTGAAAACACTGCACGGGGTCACCACCCGTTTTATGGAAAAACTCAGCGAGTGCCCGGAAATTGGTGAGGTCTATTCGAGTTACGATGTCAACTATCCGCAGTACCGCGTGGATTTGGATGTGGCGCGGTGCAAGAAGATGGGGGTCGCACCTTCCACCGTCCTCAACGA
>CAMJXE010000026.1 GCA_946409645.1 uncultured Bacteroidales bacterium | reverse complement strand
TCCCTCTTCCCTCTTCCCTCTTCCCTCTTCCCTCTTCCCTCTTCCCTCTTCCCTCGCACTTTTGCCCATTGCCTTAAGAGCAACAATCTCCGCAAAAAAGACTTAAGTCTGACATTTTGAAAAAAATGTATTTTTGCAGTTTAATTTTTCGGTTATGGAAGTGGAAATTGAAAAATGTGTTTCGCTGTTGAAAGAGGGCAAAGTGATTTTGTATCCTACTGATACAGTGTGGGGTATCGGGTGCGATGCCACGTGTGAAGAAGCGTTGATGCGCATCTACCGCATCAAGCAGCGCAATGAGAAAAAGAGCATGATTATCCTGCTGGATTCGATTCAGCGGCTGCCCATGTATGTGAAGAAGATTCCACTCATCGCGTGGGATTTGCTCTCGCATGTCACTCGTCCCACCACGTTCATCTATCAGACGGCCTACAACCTGCCAGAGAAATTGATTCACGAGGACGGCACGATCGCGATCCGCATTGTTCAGCACGAGTTCTGCCGTCGGGTGATCCGCAGCCTCGGCCGCCCGCTCATCTCCACTTCCGCCAACATCGCCGGAGAACCCACCCCGCAAACATACGACCATATCTCCCAACAGGTGATTTCCCAAATGGACTACGTGGTCTCACCCGACCTCGCCACCTCCACCGACTTCAAACCCTCGCGGGTCATCAAATTCCTCGACGACTATAACTTCACCATTATCCGCGACTGACCATGGCAAAAATCGCTGTTTATGCCGGTTCGTTCTGTCCCTTTACAAAAGGGCATGAAGATATTGTCACTCAAGCACTTCCTCTATTCGACAAAATCATTGTCGCCATCGGACACAATATCAACAAAAAAGACGCGTTTACCTTGGAACAGCGTATGCAATGGATTCAAAAATTGTATGCCGACTGCCCTCAGGTGGAAGTGGTCGCTTATACCGGGCTCACAGTCGATTACTGCCGCAAAGCGAACGCCCGACACCTCATCAGAGGCGTACGCAACGCACAGGATTTCATGAACGAACAGACTATGGCTGAAGTAAACCGACAACTCAACCCCGAAGTGGAAACAGTGCTCTTCCTTGCGTCTCCGCAATGGCAGATAGTATCCTCCTCGTTGGTGCGTGAACTCTGGTCGCTCGGTGCAGACTATTCCCCCTATCTCTCTTACAAACTCCCTGACCGTCAACCGTAAATGAGCAAAAGTATCCGTCATATCATCCTCCTGATCGGAGTCTGGTTGTCCACCGCAGGATATGCGCAGACACCCGTCACCATCACCGGCACTGCCACCTTCGCTGCCGGAGAGGAGATTCGGCTGTTGGTCTTCCACGACCTTCTGAACGGGATCGCCGAGGTTGCCACCACCGACATCATCGACAAGAACGGTCATTTCACCCTGAAATACAAGACTCACGACATCGAGTTGGCACAGTTGGCCATTCGCACCTCCAAGGCGGAATTCTTCATCGTGCCATCCAACAGCTACAACTTCACCATCACAATGGATTCTGTTCTGTATCAAACCATTAACCCAGAAAAATACGGCGGATTCCTCCAGATTGAGAACGCCCAAAAAGACACCGACGACCTTAACTTCAAAATCAACCGTTTCTCGAAATACTTCAACCAAGTCACCGACAATTATGCCTTCCCGATGATCTATGGTTCGCCCGACAGCGTCAACATCTTCGACACCGTACGTAACATCATCGGCGAACATTTTGATTTTCAATATATTCCAACGAATTTCTATCAATCGTATGGCTATTACATGATGGGGGAAATCGACCTGTTGCAATACCGGAAAAAACCGGTTTTCATCTATGAAAAATATTTTGACAACGACTACATTCTTTATAACAATCCGGCATATATGTCGCTCTTTAATCAGTATTATGAAGGTTATCTTTACTATTCCCCTCATATCAGCAAAGAGCTATTGAGCCGCACCATCAACGAGACACCCGACTACCCCACGCTGTTCAATGAAATCGGCCGCGACCCCAAGTTGACCAACGCCCGTCTGCGTGAATTGGTGATTATCAAGAATTTAATCTCATTTTTAGACAACAAAGAGTTTGATTACCATAATACAATCAAACTCTTGGAGTATATTCGCCAAACTTCTTCTTTTGAAAAACATATCAAGCTGATTAACAGTAAATTAAATACTATTCAGAAGAAACAACTCGTCGCGAAAGAGGTCACCTTCTTGGACGAAAAAGGGCATAAGACCCACCTTAAACAATATGAGGGAACACCTGTCTATTTACAAATTTTCCAGACGGACTGTATCAATTGCGTTAGAGAGATGATGATTATCAATGAACTACAGAAGAAATATGAAGGACGGGTGCAATTCTTGAGCTTGTGTGTCGATCCGGAAAAACGCACCTATCAGGCTTTCGTTAAGCAATACGGGAAGCTGTTCAGCTGGCCGATACTCTACTTTGACGAGCAGTATGACTGGCTGTTGCTCCAAGGGGTGGAGACGCTGCCCGATCATCTCTTTTTCGGCAGCGACGGCACTTTGATGATGCGTTTCCCTCCAGCTCCTGAACAAGGTTTGCCCGAATATCTGCAAATTCGCTTCCCAGAACAAACCGAAGAAAATCATAATCCGCTGTTTCAAAATAGAAATAAATAATAAAATCACAAGAATATGAAAAAAAACATCATCGTTATTATCTGTATGATACTCAGTATCAATGTTTTCGCACAAGAAACCAAGGACAAGCACCTTGCGAAGTTACCCGCAGTGGAGATTCAGGATTTGAACGGCAATCCGTTCAACACCACAGACATCCAGAACGACGGCAAGCCCATCATCATCAGCCTTTGGGCCACCTGGTGCAAACCCTGTATCGCCGAACTTTTGGCTATCGCCGACGAATACGAAGATTGGGTGGAAGAAACCGGTGTGAAGTTATATGCTGTATCCATTGACGATGCGAAGACCAGTGCTCGTGTGGCACCGTTTGTGAAAGGCAAAAACTGGGAATATACTGTGTTATTGGATGTTAATTCCGACTTCAAACGCGCCATGAACGTCAACGATGTGCCTTATATGTGCATCCTGAACGGAGATGGAGAGATTGTATGGCAACACACATCCTACGCTCCCGGCAGTGAAGAAGAGGTCTATGAAGTCATCAAATCTTTAGTCAAAAAGTAATATTCAATATAATATAACTATATGGTTTTCAAATCTATAAAGCGACTACTGCTCGCTTCTGCGCTCTTTATGTGCGGTTATGTGGCGAGCGCACAACATCAATTTGGCAACAGCCGTGTCAGCGGTGACTTCGGATTCAACGGCATGTACTATATCCCCGATTCCATCATCGGGGCGGAACCGGTAGATTCGAAAGTGCGCGGCAACGCTTTCCTGAACATTCTATATACCAACGGAGGTTTCTCTGCCGGTGCCCGCTATGAGTTCTACATGTTCCCGCTCATCGACTTCGAAAAGATCGGCTATCAGGGTCAGGGCATCAAATACTTTTTCGCCGACTATACCAACAAGTTCATCTCGGTGACGGCGGGCAACTATTACGAGCAGTTCGGTAACGGACTGACACTCAGAGCTTACGAAGACCGACAATTGGGCATCGACAACAGTTTGCTCGGTGCGCGCATCAAGCTCACTCCTTACAAGGGTATCTACATCAAAGGGGTATGGGGCATCGAACGCGACAACTTCGAGCCTTATTTAGGCCGCAAGGACTATGTGCGCGGTGCCGATGTGGAGTTCTCCTTCGGCGAGATGTTCCCGAAAATGCAAGAAAAGGGCTTTATCGCACGCGTGGGAGCCAATTTGGTGAGTAAGTTCGAGAAATCCGACCAAGATGTCTATTTTTCCATCAGTGACAGCACTGGTGAGCTCTCCGAGGCTTACATTCCTGCCGACAAGTTGCCTGAAAATGTGGCCACTTGGGCGGTTCGCGGTACTTTCGGCTATGAAGGTTTCCGCTTCGACGCTGAATATGCCCGCAAGATGAACGACCCTAACATTTCCAACGGATTCATCTATAAGCCCGGCGACGCACTCTTTATGTCAGCCACTTACGCCATGAAAGGCTTCGGTATCGCTGCTTCGTTTATCCGTGCCGACAACATGGAGTACCGCTCCCAGCGCTGGATGAACCTCAATTCCGAGCTGATGATCAACTGCATCCCAGCGATTAACAGGCAGTACTCCTACCAGCTGATTGGCGACTACAGCTATGCCAGCCAACCCAACAGCCAGATCGGCGCCCAATTGCAGGTCAACTACCAGATTCCCAAGAAGAGTGTGCTCGGCGGCAAGTACGGCACTGACCTCACCTTCAACTACTCCCGTTTCCACAACACCGACCAAGTGCCTGTGCAAGAGGCCATCGACAACGGAACGCCCTTCGGCACCATGGGTTATACCTCTTCGTTCTTCAAGTTCGGTCCCGACCTGTTGTATCAGGACATCGGACTTGAAATCAGCCACCGCTTTAACGACAAAAGATGGAAATGGATCTTGGCTTACAACTACATCACTTACAACTTGGAGATTTTACAAGGTCACGAAGGCATGATGCGCGGACATTTGGTCGCCTCCGACCTCTCTTACAAGATTACCCCGAAGCACGCGCTGCGTCTCGAACTGCAGCATCTCTATACGAAGGACGACGAGGGTAGTTCCGCCTACGCCATGTTGGAGTACTCCATCAGTCCGAGCTGGTTCTTCTCCATCGGTGACGAGTGGAACTATGGCAACCCGATCGATAGCCACAAGGTTCACTACTACAACATCTCCTGCGCCTACGTGTGGAACACCACGCGAATCGCCGTGAACTTCGGCAAGACCAAGGAGGGAATCCTCTGCGTCGGCGGTGTCTGCCGCGCCGTGCCCGCATCGTTCGGTTGCGGTTTGTCGGTGACGACATCATTCTAATTGTATTTTTGCCATTGTGTTAAAAATCGTCAAAACCATTTTAACCTACTGATTATCATATAAATGACCAAACATCTTTTTGAATATTACAATGAGATTTTTCCGAAATACTGGAACGAGCCAGCACTGACAGACTACAACGGTACTGACGACTATACGTTCCGCGAAGTGGCTGAAGAGGTGGCGCGATTGCGTAACTATTTCAAAGAGATGGGCATCCGTCAGGGCGACAAGGTCGCGCTTTGCGGCCGCAACTGCGCCAAGTGGGCCATCTCCTACCTCGCCATCGCCTCCTATGGCGCGGTCATCGTCTCCGTGTTGCATGAGTTCTCCGGCGAAGACATCGAGGCACTCATCAACCATTCCGAAGCGCGGATACTAATCGTGGGTCCGTATGTCTGGAAAAACATGAACGCCGACCAGATGCCTAACTTAGAGGCCATTGTCTCCCTCACCGATTTCTCCATCATTGACACGAAGCGCAAGGGCGTGGAAATTTCACGCGAACCGCTTCACATACCGCAGAACAACCACGTCTTCACCGTGCGCGGCCTTGACGACCTGCTGCTCATCAACTACACTTCCGGCTCCACTGGAGATCCGAAGGGAGTGATGCTCTCCTACCGCAGCCTCTCCTCCAACATTGAAACGGGCTTGCAATTTCTGCCCCCGGGAGGCCGTCAGAACGTTGTATCCATGCTGCCCCTGGCGCACATGTACGGGCAGCTGGCGGAATTCCTCTATCCGCTCGCCGACGGCTGCCACATCCACTTCCTGACCAAATCCCCCACCCCGACGCTGCTGATGAAGGCCTTCGCAGACGTGAAACCCTACATTATCGTTACCGTACCGCTCGTCATCGAGAAAATCTGCAAGCGCGCGGTGATGCCAGTGTTGGAGAAACCGGCCGTGAAGCGACTCACTAAGATCCCGGTGATACGCAAATTTGTCGTGAACACCATCAACAAAAAGTTGATGAAGGCTTTCGGCGGTCAGCTCAAATACTTCATCGTGGGCGGTGCAGCCATCAACCCTGATGTAGAGAAGCTACTGTTGGATGTCAAATTCCCGCTCATTGTGGGCTATGGAATGACCGAATGCGGTCCGCTGATTGGCGGTTGTTACGTACACGAGTTCGTGCCCCGCTCTGCCGGGCACGTCCTCCCCCGAAACGAAATCCGTATCGACTCGAAAGACCCTTACAACGAAGTTGGAGAGATTCTCGTTCGTGGCGATCACGTGATGATGGGCTACTACAAGAACGACGAAGCCACCCGCGCCACCTTCACCGACGACGGCTGGATGCGCACCGGCGACCTCGGCCTCATCGACAAGAAACAGAACATCTTCATCAAGGGCCGCAACAAGACCATGATCTTGGGTGCTTCCGGACAAAACATCTACCCCGAAGAGATAGAAGGCAAGCTCAACGACATGGAAGGCGTGGTCGAATCCGTTGTGGTGGAGCGCGAAGGGAAGCTCATCGCCCTCGTCTTCCCCGACTACGAAGGCGAGCTCCGTTTCCGCCAAACCATCCACGAACTGATGAAAGAGAACCTCAAGAGACTCAACGAGAAACTCCCCAAATACGCCCAGATCTTCAACATCGAGCTCAAAAAGGACGAGTTTGAGAAGACCCCCAAGAGGTCGATCAAACGGTTCCTGTACAAATAGTTAGCAGTTGGAAAGGTGACGAAAAGCCCAAATATATTAAACTTCTTCCTTGAGCAGCCCCGTTAGGGGCAAGAGCTTGGTAGCCAGGGGTGAGCGCAGCGAAACCCCTGGAACGGATAACGACGATGATACGATGTATGGACAATGTATATATAAACGATACGAATATGAACAAGAGAGAACAATACGAAGACCTCCTCCCGCAAGTGCAAGCGGTGATGGACGAAAACGTCGATATCATCGCCAACATGGCGAACTTGACGGCCATGCTGCACGAGACTTTCGGATTCTGGTGGACGGGGTTCTACCGCGTCATCGGCGACGAGTTGGTACTTGGACCGTTCCAAGGACCGTTGGCCTGCACGCGCATCCCGTTCGGGCGCGGCGTGTGCGGCAGCGCGTGGAAAGAACGTAAAACCCTCGTGGTTCCCGACGTGGAACAATTCCCCGGACACATCGCCTGTTCCTCCGCCTCCCGCAGCGAAATTGTCGTCCCGGTTTTCCAAAACGATGAGGTCGTCGCCGTCCTCGACATCGACAGCGACCGGCTGGGGACTTTTGACGATGTGGACGCCCAATACCTTGAACAGTTAGTAGGTAGGTTGTAGGTTGATGTTGAAAAGGTTAAAAGGTTAAGAGGTTAATGGGGTAAGCGTTTTTGAAATGCAGAACGAAGAGCTGTAAGCATAATGGAAACTAAAGAGAATCGTGTTCTCATGCTCTTAAGGTCTGTTTCATTAATGAATTTTAAATCACATGCGATTTGAAGTTGGCAGTAAACTTCCATTAATGAACCGTATGCTATTTCAATAAAATGCATTTTCTCTTTTAATGATACTCTTCCACTCCCTTCTGCTATGTTAGAAGCAATTGAAACTACCGCCCTACGAATTTGATTTCCTAAAGCATATTTTTCTTCTTTAGGAAATTTACATACAAGAGAATAACACTCTGCAACAAGTTTACGTACTTCTTGCCAAACTGCCAATTTTTCAAATGAAAATTTTGTTTCTGACATGACTTTCTTTTTATAATACAATTTGTTTCACAATAATTTATGTTTGCAAAAATAATAAATAAATTATAATAAACTAATAATTTTGATTTAAAATATCAACATCCAATCATTAATAACCTTTTAACCCTCTAACCTTCTAACCTTCCAACCTCTTAACCTTCTAACCTTTTAACCTTTTAACTCCCAAAAAGCTGCGGAGCGTATCAAAAAAAAACGTATCTTTGCCGCCGATTTAAAAACACCTTAATTAATTAATAAACAGTATGAAATCAGTATCTATTAGCGGTTCTCTGAGAGAGAACGTAGGGAAAAAAGATGCAAAGGCCCAACGCAATCAGGGCATGATTCCGTGCGTGATTTACGGCGGAAAAGACCAAAAAATGTTCGTTGTAGAGGAGAGACAGTTCAAGAGCCTGCTCTACACTCCCGAAGTGAAATACGCTGAAGTCAACATCGACGGTGACGTTCGCAAGGCTATCGTGCAAGAGACACAGTTCCATGCCATCACCGACAAGCTTCTGCATGTCGATTTCCTCGAAGTTGTCGATGGCAAACCCCTCACCATCGAGATTCCGTTGAAGATCTCCGGCACCTCTCCCGGTGTCTTGAAGGGTGGTCTGCTCAAAAAACGCGTTCGCAAACTGAAAGTTCGTGGTCTGCTTGAGAACATCCCCGAAGAGATCGTTTCTGACATCTCCAACCTGGACATCAACGACATGACCAAGATTGGCGACGTTCATGTTGACAACCTCGAAATCGTTGACAACCCCAACAAGGTGATCATCCAAGTGGTTCCGACCCGCGGTTCCGCCGCTGCCGCCACTGAGGAAGGCGCTGAAGAAGAGGCTTAATCGTTCATTTCCAGATAACAGGAAAACCGGTTCTTTCGAGCCGGTTTTTTTTGCTTTCAACAAAACAAGCGCGGAAACCTTTGGGGATTCCGCGCTTTTTCACATTTTCCGCAAAAAATCAATTACCGCAAACTATCTCAAATTCGTATCGAACCAGTCGATGAAGTTGCGGTGCCACAACAGGCTGTTCTGCGGTTTCAGCACCCAGTGGGTTTCGTCCGGGAAGTAGAGGTAACGGCTCGGAATGTGGAGCATCTGCGCGGCATTGTAGGCCGCCATACCCTCTGAAGCCACAATACGGAAGTCGAACTCGCTGTGAATCACGCAAATGGGTGTATTCCATTTATCGACAAACAAATGCGGAGAGTTGGCGTAGCTCTTCTTGACCTGCGGATTGTTCCAATCCCAATACGGACCGCCGATGTCCCAATTGTCGAACCACATCTCCTCGGTCTCCAGATATTGCTGCTCGAAATTGAACATGCCGTTGTGCGCCAGGAAGGCCTTGAAACGACGACCTTCATTGTAGCCCTTCACGTCGTGGTTGTGGCCGGCTAACCAATAGACGCTGTAGCCGCCGAAGCTTGCGCCGCAGGCTCCGAGACGCTCTTTGTCGATCTGTTTCACACTGTCAGCGAAAAAGTCGGCCGCACGCATGTAATCCTGCATACAGAGACCACCGTAGTCGCCGCTGATCTGCTCGGTCCACGCTTGACCAAAGCCGACTGTGCCTCTTCGGTTGGGCGCGATGATGAAGTATTCCGCTCCGCTCATCACCATGAAGTTCCAACGGGTGCTCCAGAACTGGCCCACTTCGGATTGCGGACCGCCCTCACAATAGAGCAACGCCGGATAGGTCTTCGTACTGTCGTAGTTGTAGGGATAGATCAGCCACGTGAGCATCTCCTTGCCATCGACAGTCTTGATCCAGTGCTCTTCAACCTTGCCCATGCGCACCTGAGAAAGAACATCGTCGTTGATGGCGGAAACCTTCTTTCCTTCACCTTTGTTGTCGGTCAGGTTATAGACGTAAATCTCTGAAGGATACTGCATTGACACTTGGTCAGCGTAAAGTTTGCCATTGACCAACTCGAAGCTGTGCACATCATGATAACCGTATGAAATCTGGCGGAACTCCTTGGTTTCAGGGTTGCAGGCAAAGATCTGGTCGGTGCCGCGGTAATACACCACACCGAGAATCTCCTTGTCGTCTTCCGTCCAGCTGATGCCGGTGAAGTAATAGTCGAAGTTCTCCGACATGTTGGTGCGCTCGCCGGTTTCGAGATCCAGCACCATCAGACGAATCAGGTCGCTTTCATAACCGTCGCGTTCCATGCTCTCCCATGCGATGTACTTGCCGTTGTGGCTGAACACGGGGTTCTGGTCGTAGCCCATAATGCCCTCGCTGAGGTTCTGGGTCGTCTTTTGCTGGATATCATACAGGAAAATGTCGCTGTTGGTGGAATGGGCATAGTCGTAACCAGTCTTCTTGCGGCAAGTGTAGGCAATCTTCTTGCTGTCGGGACTGTAGTTATACTGTTCCACCCCACCCCATGGGCGCATTGGGCACTCGAAAGTACTGTCAATCAAGCAAGTGGCGTTATCCACATCCACCTTACTGCCGTCAAAATCGGCAAGGAAAATCTGCGGATATTCATCCACCCAGTTGTCCCAATGGCGGTACATCAAATCCTCGTTGATGCGGCCGGTGGTCTTGTCAAGGCCGGCATAGAGTTTTTCGAGGTGGCCGGGGCGTTTCACCGGTTTGGTGGTGATGTAAACGATGGACTTACCGTCGGGCGCGAGCTTGAAGCCCTCGATACCGCTCTCCACCGTGCCGACAGTCTTCTCGCGACCGTCTTTCATCGCCATGGAGATGATGTCGTTGTCGCGACAGAAAAGCAGCGTCTCGTCATCCTGCCACACGAGGTTGAACTCGTTAGAGGCGGTGGTGGTCAGACGGTCGGCCTTGCCACCCACGCTGGGGATGAGGTAGATTTCGGCGTTGCCCTTGTTCTGCTCCATGTCATAATAGGTGACGATGTAAGCGATGCGTTTGCCGTCGGGGGAGACGGCCTTGTCGGTCATTTTGCCCAACGCCCACATCACTTCGGGGGTGAAGCGACCGTCCTGGACCTGTATCTCGGGCTTTCCGATAACCTTGGCATCGGATTTCGTTTCTTTCTTGTTGCAGGCGCAAACCAGCGTCAGCAAAGCAATTGTGATAAAAAGTTTCTTCATATTCAGGGGTTTTAATTATTCCGAATTCGAGGGTGCAAAGGTAATAAAAATACAGTTAAAAGTTAGTAGTTAGTAGTTAGCAGTTGCGAGAGACGTGTCCGTTTCTGCGAAAACCCCGCCACAAAAACCAATCATTTGAAAACGATTAGTTAAATTTAAATTATAACAAATTGATTTTCAGAAAGAAACAAAATTCGCAAAACCATTGACAAATGGGTGTTTTTGATGTATATTTGCAGTCTGAAATCATGTGTCATTATGAAAAAAACCACAGCATTAATCGAAAGAGGCCATAATGGCACGTTCGCCATTTTTACCCCTGATACCGAGTCAACTATCTACGGGGATGGCAACACTGTCGCTGAAGCCAAAGCCGACTTTGAAAATACAGTGAAAGAATTTATTGAGGTTTTTGAGGAGGAAGGCCGTCATGATCCAGATGACTTGAAAAACACCATATTCGAGTTCAAATACGACCTCCCGTCGTTCTTGAACTGCTACAACTATCTAAACATGACCAAATTAGCCGATAGGGCGGGCATCAACCCTTCGCTGATGCGGCAGTACAAGCGAGGACAGTACGTGTCGGAGAAGCAGGCGTCGAAAATCCAGGATGCCGTTCACAAAATCGGCAGAGAACTGTTGGCGATGCGGTTGGTGTAGCCGGACGGTCACCTGACAACCACCTTTTGGATGCTCTCCAGTCCATCCGAATCCGTCACATGCACGAGATAGAGACCAGACGGCAGGTGACCGATCCCGACAGGAGAACGGTCGGACTCCCCGACTGCACGCCCCTGCATGTCGTACAACGCAATGTGCGAAATCTCGGCTCCGTCCTTCCGCTCAACAAAAAGCAGGTCGGAGGCGGGATTTGGGTACATTCTGACAGGATCCGCAACATACTGTGAAACACCCACATCCGGCGAAAGATCCAGATGTCTATAGAGAAAATCACGAACAATGCTGAAGCAGGTGTCGAATTTGTCTTGTAGAAGCACGGTGAACGAGGTGATGTAAAAGCTATGTTTCTCGCCCTCAAACGTATGGAGCTCATAATCCTCAATCCCGAGAAAATCCAGATGCTCCGCAATGATATGGGAGCCATACATATAAGGCATTATGGAAGATGTCCACGACGAGTAGCAATAGCCAGAATCGTAGGGGACTATTTCGTCTTCGGTGCCGTGGATCATACAAAGCGGCACATACTCATCGGCATCTATGACCTCCTTGTCGAGCACGCCGCCCCATTGCGCCACCGCGCCGGCCACCTTGGAGGAGAAGCCTGCGTATTCGGCATATCCCGAGCTGTTCATGGGGCCCAAGTCCGGGGAAATGAACGTCTCGGCGGGTCTCTCTTCATCCGACAGGAATATCTCGTTAAGGATGGCGATGGAGCCGGCGGAATTGCCGAGCAGGAAAATATTGTTGGTATCTATCCTGTAGTCGTCACAGTGCGCTTTGAAGAAGCGGACGGCGGAGCTCACGTCCTGCGAGGCCATATAAGCGGTCCTGACAAGGGAAGTGGCGTTGACAGAGAAGATGGGCAGCAGGCGGTAATCGATGGAGGCGGCCGCGTAGCCGTGTTTGGCGAGACGGGAGCAGTAGGCCACCATGTCGCACCATTCGCGGTTTCCGGCCACGAACGCGCCGCCGAAGACCGTGATCACCAACGGGCGCGCGGAGAGCGTGTCACCGGAGGGCTCGTAGAAGTCGAGACTGAGGGTGGCAGGCGTGGACTGGCCTATTCCCGCGGCGCTGCTGAAGGGGATTCCGGAGGTTTTCATGACATTATCAAACACCGGTGCGGCATAACGGCTGCAGGTTTGGGCAAACATTGCGCCGGGGAGGCAGAGGCACACCAGTGCCCAACAGATAGCAAATCGTTTTAAGTTCAGCATTTTCGGTATAATTTTAAAGACTGTCATTTGAGGGTGCAAAGGTAACAAATCCCGAATATGGCACGACGGGGGAAATTCGAACTGGGTTCAGCTATACGATTCCACGTGTATCGTGATGACCATCGCACCACCATTCCGTTTGGCAAGCAAACTTTAGGAAATCAACGCAAACCATCCATAGCCAAACGGAATCTCAAACTTGCAAGAGCATGCAGAACCGGAAAATAGTCAATTCGATACTCACAAAAGCCGCTAATTCAAACGAATTGAACGTTCTTTTTCATAAAGACCATTGTTTAAAATTTTTCAAAAGTGCTTTGACCTTGTTTTGGATATTGATATTTCCAACTACTTTTACCATATCTATCTTCTTTTTGGTGATTATACTTCTATTAAATTTTCGACTTCTGATTAGGGTTCAACTGTTTCCCTCTGTTTCCTTGGTTTTTGTCATACCGTTTGTTTGTCCCGTTTGTACCTTTGTTCGGGTTTTGCATATCTGCCGAATTGTTTGATTTTTTTCTCATAACTTTTCTCATCTGCACTATCGCGGCATTATGACGCACCCTCTGAGCCCCCAAGGGTGTGTGTTTAAAAAAAGAACGTAGGCTCGACCTTCTTGCCTTTTGAGGTTTTCCACGACCTTGCACAACAAAAAAAAGTAAAGCCCACGTAACCACGTGAGCGATACAACTTTACTACTTGTTGTGCTTTTGGTTTGTGGAAATTTCAAAAGACAAGGAAAGTTATACGCTCCTATCATAGAATAAATAATAAACAAAGAACGTCTGTCATTTCGACGGTGCAAATATACTAAATTCCGAAATATAATGTAACAAAAAAAATCCTACCCTGTTTCGTGTCAGATTTTTCGTATTTTTGCGCCTCTGAAAAATTAACGGATCATTCTTAAAAAAACAGCTTAAATATGAAAAGAGCAAGTTTACTTATTTTTTCGGTTTTGTTCGCCCTTTGCGGACTGAACGCACAAACCGTCGTCCTCAACGAGGATTTCTCGGGCATCACCGACAGCAACACGGTCTCCATCGCCAACTCCTTGGACCAATACATGCAAACCACAGGGTGGACCGGCGACTGGATCTACCCAAGCTCCGGCAAAGTGAGAGTCGGCAAAAGCGCTGAAGGCGGTTTCATCATGACTCCCGCCCTCGACCTCTCCGGCAACAACGGCGGGTTTGCCGTCTCCTTTGACATCAAGGCCTGGAACAACGACCAAACCAGAATCTTCGTGGAAGTCAATGGCGTCGATCATCTCGTGGATGGATTGAGTACTACCCAGTTCACCACCTTCAACTTGGTTTTCACGGGTGGCACCTCTGCAACCACCGTCAAGTTCAAGAGCTATCAGGCCACCAAAGCCCGCTTCTTCATCGACAACATCGTCATCACCTCCCAAACCGCAGGCCCTGACACGGCCGGCCCCGTCATTAGCAACATTGTCCCCGACGACAACTCCCTGACAGTCACATTCAACGAACCCCTTGACCAAGCATCCGCGGAAACGGTTGGCAACTATTCGATGGACAACAACATTTCCGTCACCGCCGCCTCTTTGAACGGTAGTGTGGTTACATTGTCTATTTCTCCAGCACTCACCGAAGGAAACTCCTATACTCTGATTGTCAACAATATAGCTGACATTTTGGGCAACGTGATGTCGCCCGACACCTTGACGTTCACCTACGGAGTGGATCCCGAGTTCCAAGTGGCCAACATCGCCGCCCTGCGCGCCAAATGGACCGATCCCTTGGATATTGACGGCACCCATTTCGGAAACGATGTCTATAAACTCACCGGAAACGTCATCATCACGGGCATCAACGATTCCTACCGCCACCAAATTTTCATTCAGGATGCTACGGGCGCTATCGTTATTGACGACCAAAACAACCTGATTACCAGCGCTCTGGAAACTGGAGACGAAATCACCAACATCTACGGCAAACTGACCGACTATTACGGTCTGCTGCAGTTCGCCGTTGCTGAATCATACAACGAAGCAGCTATCTCTATCTACAATGATGTGACCCCATTGACTGTCACATTGTCTGATTTACAAGATGTCAGCTATATGAACGAGCACCAATGCGAGCTTCTCCGCATGGAGGGAGTGGTTATCAACCCTCTCACTGCCAGCACTTTTGAGAATGGCAAGAAATATACACTCACCCAAAATGGACAAACTGGCAACGGCTTATGGACGCACTTCTACAATGTGGAGGGCATCACGGGCTCTCCCATCCCGACATCTGCCGTGAATCTCACTGGCGTGAACAAAATCTCCTACGGTGAATATTTCCTGATTCCGCGCGTGGGTGCTGACCTCGGCACGGGTCTTCCGCAGTATCTCACTGAAAACGATGTGGTTATCTACCCGAACCCCGTCAGCGACCAACTCACCGTATCCCTGCGCACCAACGCGTTCCAGGTGACCAACATGGCTGTATATGACATGAATGGCAAACTCCTCCTCACGCAAGCTGTCAACGACAACCAAATCACGATGAGCACCAGCAAGCTCGCCACCGGCAATTATTTCTTGCGCTTGAGCGACGGCAAACTCAGCATGACAACAAAGTTCGTGAAACGATAGGTTTGAGTCTTGAGATTTAAGACGTAAGACGTGAGACGTAAGACGTAAGACGTTTGGATTTATGACTTGAAACCTGAAACTTGGAACCTGAAACTAAAAATGGCGTGCATCACTTTGATACACGCCATTTTCATTTTTATGGATTGGTTTTATTCAGATAAATTCCGAAGAATGATATCGATGCGGTCGTCGAAAGCTTCGCGAGTGGCATATCCAACATGGGGAACCAACACGCAGTTCGAAGCCTTCAATAACGGATGCTCTGACGGCAATGGCGGTTCCTTCTCATAGACATCAATGCCCGCTCCCGCGATCTTGCCTGAGTAAAGGCACTCTGCCAAGGCATCCATATCCACCACATTCCCACGAGCCGTATTGACAAGCACCGCTGTAGGCTTACATTCAACCAACAACTCCTTGCTAATGAGATGTTTGGTTTCTGTAGTGAGCGGCACATGCAGCGTGATGATATCACTGGAACGCATCAAATCGTCCAAACGGACGTAGGAGACACCCATAGCCATCACTTCGGGCTTTTGCGTCCTGCTCCAAGCAATCACGTTGCATCCGAATGCTTGCAGCAGTTGAATCGTACGAATACCGATGGCACCCGTGCCCACTACTCCGACAGTCTTTCCGCGCAACTCTCGTCCGAGAAACGCACCGCGGGTCCCACCCTGACGAATCGAACCATCGAGAAAGGTAATCTTGCGCAATACATCAATCATCAGACCCACAGTGAGTTCTGCAACCGCTTCGGTCGCATAACCAGAAGCGTTTTTCACCTTGATGTTATGGGCTTGACAATACGCCAGATCAATATGGTCGAGACCGGTGAAGGCAACATCCAAAAATTGCAACTTCGGACACTGACTGAGCACATTCGCAGATAGTGGAATGTTGGAAATCATCACCACTTCAGCCTCTTTCATGCGCTCGGCCAAAGTGTTTTCATCCTCTTTTCTATCTGGATACCAGACAAATTCATGCCCTTTTGCAGAGAGATCCTGCTTGATTTGCTCCGCTCTTTCAGCGGAAATCCCGATGGGTTCTACGGCAACTATCTTCATTTCAATATTATCTGCTGATCACATCCAATTTTTCCACTTGAATCACATTATTGTTGCTCTGATCGGCCAAAACGGCCACCACGTGGCAATTCTCAGGCACCCAATCCGTCTCTGAAATGTCGATACTGGCCGCATAAACCTCAAATCCATCCTTGGGAATCGGATTGCCACTATTGAGCGCCACACCGTGCACACCGTTCAACGAAGCACGGAACACATGATTGTGGACATAGTTCAGAATATCCTGATTACCATCCTTTTGCGGTTTCACAATACCATCTTCTACCAAGTAGAAAGCTAATTTTACAGGATGGGGATAATTGTCCAGCATCGTCACTTTAGCATTGACTTTCAGTATTTTATATTCCGCATCATACTGGTTGATGAGCTGTATGGCAGCATAAGCATTAGTGCGATTCACGGCCTTTAGCACTGTCGCCCATTGGTCACGAGACCAACCGCCCTCCTTATACACCTGATCCACAATGGCTTTCGGGATAGCATCGATACCATACTCCGTACCGATGGCATTGCCCACTTCCGTCCTGAAATCGTAGCTGAAAGTCTCACCGAGCGGCTTTGCCAACGATCCATAATGAATGCCGATGGCGATCAACGTGTCGCCATACTGCTGATGCAGGGTTTCCAAAGTCTGATGACCCTGCGGACAGTTGGTGCAACGGTGACCTGTAAATTCCTCAATCAACATTTTCCGATACACTGTGGTCGGGTCGAAGTCAGGGAACAAAACATCAACATCTTCATTATCAGTAATTTCATAATAAGGACCTTCGATTTTGTCACATTTGCTAAACAAGCATACAAGACCGAAAAGGGCTATTGTCATGACAAATATTTTCTTCATATCTTCCGTTTTTATCTTTATTTTTGAATGGGGCAAAAATACAAAAACTTTCGTTGCAGTCACACGACTTAAATCTTATATATCTTTCCTTTTGGCTTGTCCGATTTTTCGTCCTCTTGGGTGGATGGCGTGCGACCTGGTTTCACCTCCAGACGGAAATCCTGCGACGAGATGGTCTTATAATTCTGCATTTCATCGTCATAATAGGTAAAATTGGCTCCGGGAATGAAGAATTCGCCTTCGGTACGCGGGATCAGTGTGAACTGAAAGGTTTTGGAGCCGTTCACGAGATTGCCTTTTGCGCTAATATGCTGAATGACTTTCGGATATGTCACATCACAATCGGCAGGAAACTCAATGTTCAAATCATTAGCTTGAATATGATGCAGATTGCCGTTGCCAGAAACGGTCACCGTCAACACAACAGACTGATTTGCAGATATTTCCGTTTTATTAATAGAAGCAGAGATATCGAAATGGCCCACCGTTTCAGTTTTGCCGTCGTTACGAGCTCCGGGTAGTGGTTTCACCTTGATGGTCAAATCGTTGGCAGTAAGACGAAAGTCCTTTGCGCGTGTCGTCGTCATGCTGCCCCAGAAAGGATTTTTCACGACCGCAGGCACACCGATACGTATGATAAGGTCAAGTTTCGGAATCGTCACCTTGCCCGTTTTCAGCGGATAAGCCGCAGTCTGCATGATGGTATAAACATGGTAGGTCTCACCTTTGATAGTCTCCGTGGATTCATCGCCGTATTTCAGTTCTAATCGGTCAAGCCACAGCGCTTCCGTGGCAGCATAGTTAGCGCGGGCTATTTCGTAACCTCGGATATCCTGCTTGATATAGAGTTTGTGCGTGACCACTACCGCTTCGCCCTGCCAGGCCTCCGCTTGAGAAATCTCCGCCTTCACAAAAAGGTCGTTCTTCTTGATATCGTCCTTATATTCAACACTTTCAGATTTGGATTGAGGTTGTTGAGAGCGCGAATCCCCACCGAAGAAATTGAAATCAGGCCATTCGAAATGGAAAAAGTCAGACTGGTTATCAGATCGATTCTCCTGGGACTGTTTGCCGGCTTTCACCACCTTCACCTCCACGGCATTGCTGCGCAACACCTTGCCGTCCACTGAGATGGAGACACCCGGAATGGTGAACGTGCCCTCACGTTTGCAGACCAAAATGTATGTATAGGTGTATTGCGTGCTCTGCTCTGTATGCCCGTTCGCAATGGAAATAGAGGTGCTGGAACCCATGCTCGGACCGCCCACAAAATCGAATTTCCCGAAATCCGTATCGAGAATTGTTCCTTTCTCGGTCGTGGTCACCGTATATTGAAACTGCTGGTTCACAACCACTTCCGAAGGTGCTTTTGCCAAACAAACACCCTCTTCCTGGGCGCAAGAAAGCCCTATAGACCCAAAAAACAGGGAAATCAAACATAACACATTCAAAACATTCCGTCTCATATCTGTATTTTTTTGTGATGCACAAACGACTATTGTCTGATTTTATTGTACATCCCCAGCGAATCTATTCAAATATTTCTTACTTTTGCACCGTTATTCATTTTTTAACAACTACAATCGATATGAAAATTGCTCTTTTTGCAGCTGTTGAGGAAGAGGTCCGCAATGTCAAAGACCGCGTCCACCTGACAGGAATCGGTCGAGAATGTGCGACCGAAGCCATGTTGCAATTCATTCAAAAACATGGTAATGAAGATTTTACAATCATGAACATCGGAACAGCCGGTGCACATTCCTTGCCAGTGGGCAGCTTGGTGCGCATCACGGAGATCGTTTCAGGAGGTGCTCAGTTCCTTGACCGCCCCATGCTCACCGACCGACTGCCCATCGACATACCGGAGACCATCGACGGCAAACTCTTCTCCTCCGATTGTTTTGTATCTCCACATGTCTATTCGGCTGATTTCCTGCAACATCTGAGAGAAACCGCCGACTGCTTCGATATGGAGTCCTCCTCGCTCTTCTCTATCGCTCACCACTACGGAAAGCCTTACGTCTCCTTCAAAATCGTCTCCGACCACCTCGACATAGACATCCCCACCTGGCAGCAACGCGTCCATGCCATCTCCCCCACTCTCCGCGACTTCGTCCTGCACACCCTCGACGAACTGAACAAGATTGAACCCGTTACTCTCCTCTAAACATATTCCTTGAGCAGCCTCGGAGAGGCAACACGCGCGAAGCGCAATTAACCCCACACAAGCGCAGCGCAGTGTGGGGAACGGCACACAAGCGCAGCGCAGTGTAGGAACAAACAAACCTCACAAGCGCAGCGCAGTGTGAGACAAACGAATAAAAAAGAAAGAATCATGCCAATAAAACAAATGCCCCATTTTTTGGATATGGACGACGAACGGATGTACGAATTGGACAACGCCCGTTACGTCATTCTCGGCGTGCCATACGACGGCACCAGCACCTTCGTGAAAGGGGCGGACAAAGGTCCGCAGGCCATCTTGGACGCTTCCGACAGCCTCGAGCTGTATGACATTCAATATCAGCAAGAAGCGTGGCTCGCCGGCATCCACACCGACCATCACGACTATGATTTCCGCACACCGGAGACAATGGTGCAGTCCGTCTATAACCGGACGAAACACTTCATGGACCTCGGGAAACGGCCGGTCTTATTAGGCGGCGAGCATTCCGTATCCGTGGGGGCGATACGCGCGATGGCCGAGGCGCATCCCGGACTCTCTGTGCTGCAAATCGATGCACACGCCGACCTCCGCGACAGCTATCACGATTCACCCTACAACCATGCCTGCGTGATGCGGCGGGCACAGGAGGTGGCGCGCGTGGTGCAGGTGGGCATCCGCAATGTCTGTACCGACGAACTGCCGAACGTGGTTCCCGAAAATATTTTCTACGCGCATCTTATTCACAATCAGACAGATTGGATAGACAAAGCGATAAACCGTCTCACCAACGAAGTCTATATCACGGTCGATTTGGACGGCTTCGACCCGTCCATTCTACCTGCCACTGGCACTCCGCTGCCCGGCGGTTTGCAATGGTACCCCACCCTCTCCTTCTTGGAGAAAGTGTTCGAGACGAAGAATGTCGTGGGATTCGATGTGGTGGAACTATGCCCGCAAGAGGAAAGCAAAGTCTCTGACGTTTTTGCCGCCACATTAGTGTATAAGATGCTGACTATGTGGGAAATGTATTCCGAAAATCAACAAGGGGAAAGCGCCCGATAAACCACAAACGGCTCACCGTCGGAGGCCTCCACAATGAACGTATCCTCCAGCGCTTCATTCAGGCTCCCTTCCCACAACCATTTGAAGGAACGATTGTGGACGGGGTATTTCAGTCCTGTGAACCAAAATTTCTGCTTCGAATGACTTGGGAAAACGGAGACCTGCATTCCTGGATAAGAAGGGATTTCCGCCACCCTGTTTATCACGCTAAAATCGCCATGTTCGGTCAACATTCGAATGCGCTTATTCTCGGAATACATCGCCAAGATACTCAAATTCGCGATGAAATGGTCTTCGCGCAAACCACCGCAACCCATCAGCAAAATATTGTCATAACCCTTTGCCGTACAATATTTTAACGCTTTCTGAAGGTCGTTGTATTCTTCGCTCTTGTCGGGATAATAAGGGATATCATGGCCGTTTGTAGAGACGTGCCATGGCGCGTCTCTACGTTGGGGATCCTCGTCTTGTAGAGACGCGGCGCGCAACGTCTCTACGGGCGGAATCCCTAATGAATCTCCGTCGCCCACGACAACATCCGGTATAATATTGATTGACAATAATTTTTGAAGCGCACCATCACAACAGATGATGCGCCTCTTATCGTTAAGAATACTCAAAGACAACTCTGAATCCGGCACCTCGCCGTTAGCGACCACAATGGTCGTGAAGTCAGCGAACTGCTTCTTCCAGAAATCGATGTTTGGTTGATTCATAGTGGAGGTTGCAGGTTTCATGATTCAAGTTGCAGGTTTCAAGATTCAAGTTGCAGGTTTCAAGATTCAAGTTGCAGGTTTCAGGTGCTTGAAACTTGAAACCTGAAACCTGAAACTATCTGTTAAAACCATCTCACAATATTGAAATCCTGATCGTGCGGCAGTAGATCATGATTGGGAATCACGCGGATGGCGCAATCCCAAACTCCGATATGGTTCGCCACCTCGTCACACACGAAGGTGCAGATGCCGTTGCGTTCCACCTCGAAGAGGAAAGGCACCTTGTATTCCAATTTCGGTTTCTGACCGTGGTCCTCAGCCGTGACAAAAACCATCTCGATCTTCAAATCTTCGGGACGCAACGATCCGAGACGCATATCCACTTGGTATCGCATCTGATCGCCCACACAGTAGATATTGTTTTTGGTTTCGGGATAATGGACTCCCACGCACTGTATATCATTCCAACCGGAGAGCACTTTTTCATGCCATTTGAGCAACATTCTCACATTTTCATTGTCATCCTGATGCAAACGGTGGTATCTGTTCATAAGTTTGCGGTAGAATTTGCGGTAATAGTCATCCAACTGGCGTTTCATGGTGAAATGAGGGGAAATTTTCGTGAAGCACTTCTTCATCATCGTCACCCATTCCGTAGGAATATTATGGTCATCGCGAGTGTAGAACGCCTTGGTAACATATTCATTGATAATGTTATAGAGCGTTTCAGCATCCAACTCGTCTTGCAAACGGTTGTCTTGGTAGGTGATTTCCTCCTTCAGGGCCCAGCCGGCACCGGGTACGTAGCCTTCCGCCCACCATCCGTCGAGCACACTAAGGTTGAGCACACCGTTCATCACGGCTTTCTCGCCGCTTGTGCCAGAAGCTTCCATGGGACGCGTCGGGGTGTTCATCCATACATCGCAACCCGATACCAACTTCTTGGCTAATATCATGTTGTAGTTCTCCACGAAGACAATCTTGCCGATGAACTCGGGTTTGCGGCTCAGTTCGATAATGCGTTTGATGAGGTCTTGACCAGCCTTGTCGTGCGGGTGCGCCTTTCCTGCGAAGATAAACTGAACTGGCTTTTCGGGATTGTTGAGCAACGCCTTGAGTTTCTCTTCGTTCATGAAGAGCAGATGAGCGCGTTTGTAGGTGGCGAACCGGCGGGCGAAGCCAATAGTCAGCACATCATCGCGCAACGCTCTGACTGTGGCATCGATAAGAGAAGGTGATTCGTTGCGAGTGCGCATCTGATCGGCCAACATCTCCTTGATGGCAACGAACATCTCCTTGCGCAATTCTTGCTTGAGCAACCATATTTTCTCGTCAGGAACATCATTTATCTTATTCCATACCAACGGATTAGAACAATCCTCAAAGAATTCGTCGCCAAAAACGCTGCGGTGCAAAGCCTGCCATTTCTTGTGCGCCCAAGTCGGGTAATGCACGCCGTTGGTGACATAGCCAATGTGCGACTCCTCGGCGAAACGACCCTCGTAAAGGTCGGCGAACATCTCCTGCGACACGCGGCCGTGAATGCGGCTCACACCGTTGATCTCCTGCGAGAAACGGCAGGCCAAAATGCTCATCGAAAACTTGTCGAAGGTGTCGCAATCATGCTTGCGTCCGAAGCCCATGAAACTTTCCCAGCTAATATTAAATTGCTGAGAATAAGTGGCAAAGTAGGTGCGCATGAGGTCTTCCGTGAAAGCATCATGACCGGCGGGCACAGGCGTGTGGGTGGTATAGAGCGAAGAAGCTTTCACCAACTCGATCGCCACCTGACGGTTCACATGCTCGTTCTGCATCACCTGCAAGATGCGCTCCAAGTTCAGGAAGGCTGCATGCCCTTCGTTGAGATGGAAGATGGAAGGATTCTCGCCAATGGTTTTCAGCATACGCACGCCACCGATACCGAGCAGAATCTCCTGTTTGAGGCGGTTCTCGACATCGCCACCGTACAACGTAGCTGTCACGCCTCTATCCTCTTGCCAATTCTTGTCAAAGTCAGTATCAAGGAGATACAATGGAATACGACCCACATCGACACGCCAGATGCGAGCATAGAGGTTACGGCCAGGCATAGCCACACTGATTGTAATCCACTCACCGTTCTCATCTTTGTATGGCTTGATGGGCAACTTGGAGAAGCTTTGCGGCGGATAGAGGTTCACCTGCTCGCCATACGCGGAAATCTGCTGCTGGAAGTAACCGTAGCGGTAGAGCAAGCCCACACCGAGCATGTTTACATTGCAGTCGCTGGCCTCCTTAAGGTAATCGCCGGCCAACATACCGAGACCGCCGGAGAAGATTTTCAGCTCATTGCTGATACCGAACTCCATGCTGAAGTAAGCGATGCGATCCTCCTCGCGGCTGCGGGGAGTGTTCATGTATGCAGTGAATTTGTCGTAAACCTGATGTAACTTGCTGATATACGATTCGTTCTGGGCGAAATTCTCCAAACGTTCCAACGGAAGCATCTGTAAAGCATGAATCGGATTCTCCTCGCAAGCCTTCCACAACGTAGGACCGGTAATCTCCTCGAAAAGCTCTCGCGCCTCGAAGTTCCAGCTCCACCATAAATTTTCGGAGAGTTTCTCCAAAAGTTGCAATGCGACAGGCAGATGCGACTTCACGGAAACACGGTGCCAATCAGGGCGTTCCACGTTCAACTCTTTCACCATCTGCCCCACGTTGGAGGTCTTGTTCTGATATTGTGCGTAACGACTGGCGCTCTTGCCTAATGCAAGCGCGTATGTCTCCTCATAATTGGCAAAAAGATGCGACCAAAGAGCCTTCTCGGCGATAGCCATAGCGGTCTGACGGATATCCGCCATCGCTTGTTCCGTGCAATTGAGATAGAATAGAATCTGGTCGGCTATGGCTTTCACCACTTCATCGTCATTGTGGTCGGTGCGTTGAATCACACTAACGCTCTGCTGTTGAGTGAAATGTTCCTGCACCCATGCTCCGAAACCGGCCAAAGAGGTCGTGATGGTCGGGATTCCGAAAGCGATACTCTCTAACGGTGTATAACCCCATGGCTCATAATAAGATGGGAACACAGAGAGGTCGAAACCTATCAGCAAATCATAGTATTTTAGGTTGAAGATGCCATCTTCGCCATCAAGATAAACCGGAGCAAAGACAATTTTCACATTCTGGTCGGCAGCGTTATGCAAGCCATTGTTGTTCAATTCGTTGAGTATAGGATCGTGATAAGGATCGTGCAATACATGTGTCACGAAACGGTCAGACATGGGCACGCCGCTCACGGGCTGGGTCATCTGCGCGGCAATCTCCTCGTTGCGACCGCTCTGACCGGCGGGCACTGTGATAAACGCCACTACAGGACGGTCGGGATTTGCTTCCGTAACCTTCGCCAAGCTCTTGATAAACACGTCGATACCTTTGTTTTTGAATTCGTAGCGTCCACTATTGATGACCAGAAGTGCATTCTCGGGGATCTGCGTCTGTGTGAGCGTGGAGGCCACCTGCAACAGCTTGTCGCGAGCGATTTTGCGCTTGTGCTCGAACTCCTCGCCTTGCGGCACGAAAGCATTCTCGAAACCGTTGATGGTTATCACGTCGGCGGGTTTTTCGAAGAAGGCGTCGCACTCGCGGTTGGTGATTTCGCTCACCGTGGTGTAGGCATCGGCGTATTTTGCGGACAGCGACTCTAATGAATATTTGGACTGCACCCCGAAACGTGCAGCGGTATCTACGGGGTTATATTGCTTGGTATCAGCGTATAGCGGAAGACCATTTCCCGCGATGCAACGACCCAAAACTGTGGCGTGGGTTGTGAATACCGTAGCGATTTGCGGAGCTACCGATTCCAAATAGAGGATTCCTGTACCCGTCATCCATTCGTGGAAATGCGCCACTATCTTGTCCAAAGAGTTGCAGTAGAAGTTATAGAAACTCTCAATCACTCGTCCGGCCGCATATCCGAACAGCGCAGGCTCAATGTAATCCCACTGACCAGAGATAGAGTCGAGTTTGCAACTAAGCCAAAATTTGGTCAGAATCTCGTTCTTTTTCTCGAAGAAATTGGTAAAATCCACCAAAAAGACAATCGGAGAGCCCACTATCTGCCACCGTCCGATGCGCACCTTCAAACCGTCGCGCGCCACGATGTCACGCCAGTTCTTGAAAAGTGTGGTATCTTCCACAAAATCGTCATTGTATTCTTTGGAAATGTCGGGACCGATGCAGATGTAGCGGTCGTGGTAGCTGTTGACCACCGTGGCTGCTTTGGTGGACAAAACGGTGTAAATACCGCCCACCTTGTTACAAATCTCCCAGGAAGTTTCAAAAAGGTAATCGATATGTATCTGATTCATAAATATTTATTGTTTATTTTTTTGCCATTTTACAATAAATGGCAAAGATAGGAAAAAAATCGCGAAACTGCATTTTTTTTTCTACAATTTTTCAACAATAAACCTTTAAAAAAGAAAAACACAATGTCAGTCTAGAGTTCTTTGGCAAGAAACTCGGAAGTGAATCCCACACCTTGGCGCACAATCTCTTCAGGAGTGCCGACAGCCACCACTTCGCCACCATTGCGACCGCCCTCAGGCCCCATGTCGATGATCCAGTCCGCCATCTTGATGACATCCATGTTGTGCTCGATCACGATGACCGTATTGCCTTTATCGACTAAACGATTAAGCACATCAAGCAAGATGTCGATATCTTGGAAATGCAAGCCCGTGGTAGGTTCGTCTAAAATATATACGGTATTGCCCGTGTCCTTTTTCGACAATTCGGCAGCCAATTTGATGCGCTGTGCCTCGCCTCCGGAGAGTGTGGTGGAGGGCTGACCGAGTTTCAGATAACCCAGACCCACATCGTCCATCGTCTTGAGCTCGCGCACGATAGTCGGGATGTTCTCGAAGAACTCGATGGCCGTGTGTATGTCCATCTCCAAAACATCGTTGATGGATTTGCCTTTGTATCGAATTTCCAACGTCTCGTCGTTGTAACGTTTCCCTCCGCATTTGTCGCAGGTGACATAGACATCGGGCAGGAAGTTCATCTCGATGGTTTTCACACCCGCGCCCTTGCACTCTTCGCATCGCCCGCCAGTCACGTTGAAAGAGAACCGTCCAGGCTTGTAACCTCGGATTTTAGATTCCGGCATTTGCGTAAAAAGCTTCCTAATATCCTCAAACACACCCACATACGTCGCAGGATTGGAGCGTGGTGTGCGACCGATAGGCTGTTGATTGATGTCGATAATCTTATTAATATTCTCCAAACCGACCACATCCTTATAAGGCAAGGGTTTCTTTTCGGAGCGATAGATATAGTGGTTGAGAATTGGATATAACGTTTCGTTGATGAGGGTCGATTTGCCGCTGCCCGACACGCCCGTCACGCAGATGAGCGTACCCAGGGGGAACTCCACGGTCACATTCTTGAGGTTGTTGCCCGTCGCACCCACGACGGTCAACCACTCACCACTACCCTTTCGACGTTGTTTCGGGACGGCAATCTTCTTTTTTCCTTTGAGATAAGCGGCAGTCAACGAGCCACTTCTGAGGATTTCCTTGTAGGTTCCTGCTGCCACGATTTCGCCGCCATACTCCCCTGCCGCGGGACCGACATCCACAATATAGTCCGCCGACTTCATCATGTCGCGGTCGTGCTCCACCACAATCACCGAGTTGCCCATGTCACGCAGACGACGCAGGGATTCAATGAGATAGTGGTTGTCGCGCTGGTGCAGACCGATGCTTGGCTCGTCGAGGATGTACATCACATTCACGAGCTGCGAGCTGATTTGTGTGGCTAATCGGATGCGTTGCGCCTCGCCGCCCGACAGCGATGCCGAGGAACGGTCAAGCGAAAGGTATTGAACGCCCACGTCGCACAGGAACTCCAACCGGAAGGTGATTTCGCGCAGGATTTCCGTGGCTATATGCTTTTTCACCGGATCGAGATGGGTGGGCAGTTTGCGACACCAGGTGAGCAACTCGGACATATCCATGTGGGCAAGTTGCGCGATGTTTTTGTCAGTAATGCGAAAATGCAAAGATTCTGTACGCAGGCGCGCCCCTTGGCAGTGTGGACAAGGAATGGTGTTCACGAACTGCGAAATCCACTTTTTGAACGAAGCCGGCATATTCTCCTCGTTGAGATTTCCGAGGAAGTTCACCACACCTTCGAACGTCTTGCGCATCGGTGCAAGACCGGCGACTTCACGTTTCACGTGAAGAATCTCCGTCGTGCCGTATAGCACAGCATTCAACTGCTGCTCGCTCAGGTTTTTGATAGGCTCCGACAACGAGAAGCCGTACTTTTCCGCCAAGGCATCCAACGTCCTGAACAGCAGCGTGTTCTTATATTCACCCAAAATGGCGATACCACCAGCCTTGATTGATTTGTGCTTGTCGGGGATCACCTTGTCGATGTCTATTTCGGTGATACTGCCGAGGCCGTTGCAGTACTCGCAAGCGCCATACGGGGAGTTAAAGGAGAAGGTGTTCGGCTCGGGTTCCGGATAGGAGATGCCCGTGGTGGGACACATGAGGAACTTGCTGTAGTTCTTCACCTCTTTGGTGTCGTTGTCAAGGATCATGAGGGCGCCCTTGCCATATTTCATCGCAATTTGTACGCTGTTGGAGAGGCGTTTCTGCGAATATTCCGACACGGTGAGGTTATCGACGGAGAGCTCGATGTCATGGATCTTGTAGCGGTCGATCTGCATACCCATAATCAGCGGCTTCATCACGCCATCCACGCGCACACGGGTGAAACCCTGCTTGCGGATGTTTTCGAAAAGCTCGCGATAATGGCCCTTGCGACGTTTCACCACAGGGGCGAGCAATGTCACTGATTTGCCCTTGTAACGCGTGAGTATCAAGTCGATGAGTTCCTTTTCGGAGTAGTGAACCATCTTCTCCTCAGTGTTGTAGGAGTAGGCATCGGCCACGCGGGCGTAGAGAAGTCGCAAAAAGTCATACACTTCCGTGACCGTGCCCACAGTGGATCGCGGGTTCTTGTTGACCGTCTTCTGCTCGATGGAAACCACGGGATTGAGACCGGAGATCTTATCGACATCTGGATGCTCCATACTGCCGATAAAATGACGGGCGTAGGCGGAATAGGTCTCCATATAGCGGCGCTGTCCCTCTGCGTAGATAGTGTCGAACGCCAACGACGACTTCCCGCTGCCGCTGAGACCAGTGATGACCACCAGTTTCTGCTGCGGTATCGTCAGCGACACATTCTTGAGGTTGTTCTCCCGGGCGCCTGTAACCACTAAAGTATCCTCTGCCAGCACGTTATGCTCCATAAAGTCAATGGTTTCCTGAATTTTTTAGGGCGGCAAAGATACGATTTTTTCTCACGCGTGCATCGGTGCGGGCATCAGCTTTGCACAGTGGTTGATAATGTCGTTGGCGTACTCAAAGCCTGCATCACAGATTTTCTTTCCTTTTACTCCGTCATAACCCATGGACAGATGCATGGTACTATAACCGTCTGCGATGGCCGCCTGCAGCTTCTTGTCTCGCTTGGCGGCCTCCTCCTTGTACTTCCGTATGTCGGGACGACCTTTGCGTTTGGATATGCCGAACAAGGCATCAAGCGCAATCAGACAGCCGTTCCACAATGTATTTCCGGCCATCTTGACGTATTTGCCGTCTGAGTAGCGATTCAGCTCGGGATCGTAGCCGGACTTCTTGATGACCTCTTCCGCGTTGGCCACGTATCTCCGGGCCTCTTCAATGGGATCTTTCTTTTCCATAATATTTTGCTTTTTATGATGATATAAATTAACGCCGCAAAGATACATCAAAAAAAGACCCTTGTCAAGGGTTTCGAAAATAAAATTATTTCAATGAAAATCAGCACATTGAATTTTTAAAGCATAAAAATTTAACAACTATTTATTAAAACAATTTTCTATTTTCGCAGAATTTCGAAGTTCTTTAGCGACAAGGGCGCAGCTCACGACCACGTCCTTGGTTAATGATGAATCATGAATTAGGAATTCCGAATTGGTTAGTCCCGCAGGCAGCGGACGGAGAATCCACGTCCCTGTGAGTCATAAAAATATATTGACCTCTTCTGCGCAGAACGAATTGTATATGGGATCATTGTTTCGGTTTTTGTTAAGAGGCCTTCTATTATTTCACTTTCCACGACACCTCCATTCATGATGCAAAGTCCGTTAAAGACCATGATAGGAAAACAACACTGCAAAAATAGGTTCTTTACTTAATTTTTAGTACACAAAGAAAGGTTGCATGGTGGTTCTCCTCTCCAAAAAATGGTAGAATAGGCCGAAAGACCTGATGAATAATTTCTTCTTGGCCAGCTCATTACGCAAGCCAACTACTAAACACTAACTACTATACGGAGCCACATCGTACCCCACGAACTCGCCCTTCTGGTACTTGAAATAGCCGCAGACGGCGACCATGGCCGCGTTGTCGGTGGTCAAATCCAACGGCGGGAGGAAGATGTTGCGGTGGTAACGGCGCGCAAGGTCCGTCATGGCGTTGCGCAAGCCGGAGTTCGCCGACACGCCGCCCGCCAGCACCAAATCCTTGCAATCGCTCTCCTTGAAGGCCTTCTTCACCTTGTCGGTCAGCGACTTCACGATGGCGTGCTGGATACTCGCCGCCAAATCGTGGATGTTCTCCTCAATGAAGTTCGGGTTCTCCTTGAGATTGTCGCGCACGAAGTAGAGGAACGAGGTCTTGAGGCCGCTGAAGCTGTAATCCAGTCCGGGGATATGCGCGATGGAGAACTGGAACCGCTCGGGGTCGCCCTCTTTCGCGTATTTGTCGATGACGGGACCGCCGGGGTAAGGCAACCCGAGGATTTTCGCCGCCTTGTCGAAGGCCTCGCCCGCCGCGTCGTCGATGGTGCCCCCGAGCTTGACCATGTCGAAGTAGTCGTTGACCTGCAACAGCAACGTGTGCCCGCCCGAAACGGTAAGACAGAGGAACGGGAACCGCGGCTTCGGTTTCGTCTCGCCGGGTTTGTCGAGGAAATGCGCGAGCACGTGCGCCTGCAAATGGTTGACCTGCACGAGCGGGATGCCCAGCGTGTAGGCCATCGACTTGGCGAAAGAATTGCCCACCAAAAGCGACCCCAACAGTCCGGGGCCGTTGGTGAAGGCGATGGCCGACAGCTGCTCCTTGCCGATGCCGGCACGCTTCAACGCCGTGTCGATCACGGGGATGATGTTCTGCTGATGCGCGCGGGAGGCCAGTTCCGGCACCACCCCGCCGTATTCCGAGTGGATTTTCTGACTGGCGATCACGTTCGACAGGATGACGTTGTTCTCGATCACCGCCGCCGAGGTGTCGTCACATGAGGATTCTATTCCGAGTATATACATTGACTTTGACTTTTGACTTTGACTCTCCCCACACAGCGCTGCGCTTGTGTGGCCTGATACCCCCACACTGCGCTACGCTTGTGTGGGGTTAATTGCGCTTCGCGCGTCTTGCCTCTCCGAGGCTGCTCAAGGAATGATTCTTAATAGCTCCACCATTCCGTAACCTCCTATCGTCGGTTACGGAATCTCCGACTCGCCAGAGCACCGCATCAACTTTTCCAGCACATTCATGGCGGCCTCCGGCAGCATCGGCTCCGACACGCGCTTCTTGCCTTCATAGACGCAGACGAGGCCGTGGGAGGCGCCCACCAGGCCGTAGTCGGCGTCGGCCATCTCGCCGGGACCGTTCACAATGCAGCCCATCACACCGATTTTGAGACCAGGATAGCCTGCAAAGCGCTGTTTCACAGCGGAGAAGACCGACTGGATGTCGTATTGCGTACGCCCGCAGGAAGGACAGGCCACAAACTCCGTGTTCAATATCTTGATACGGCAGGCCTGCATCACAAGGTTGGCCAGATCAGCGTTTTGCGCTGCCGTAAAATGGGGATTATGAAGCTGCACCTCACGGAGTTTGTGATGGAAATGGGCGTAACCGGCCGCAGCCGCAGCACGACACATCCAACGCTCTTCGTCAGCTTCGTCTTCCTCATAGACCAACATATCGTCGTGAATCCGCAACTTGCCGACTTCCAGATTCCCAATAGATTGCACTAACTTATGACCAAACGGCGATTCGTTCTCGGGCGGTTCGGTGAGGGAGACGCGAATCGTGTCGCCGATGCCCATCAGCAACAACGCCCCGATGCCCGCCGCCGACTTCACCCTACCCTCCCGGTCGTTGCCAGCCTCTGTAACGCCAAGATGCAACGGATAGGACATGTCACGCCGCAACATGCTGTCGTGCAGGAGTTTGGTAGCCGTCATCATCGTCAACACATTGCTGGACTTCATGGAAATCACCACCTTGTGGAAATCGTACTGCTCGCAAATCTCCAACCATTCGAGAGCCGACTGCACCATCGCTTCGGGAGTGTTTCCGAAACGGCTCACAATCCTGTCGCACAGCGAACCGTGGTTGATGCCGATGCGCACCGCCGTGTCGTGCTGTTTGCAGATCTCGAACAACGGCTTGGCTCTCAACGCCATACGCTCCACCTGTGCCGCATATTCGCTGTCGGAAAGGTCGAGTTGCGAGAAGTTGCGCTTGTCGGTGAAGTTGCCGGGGTTCACGCGCACCTTGTCCATGAACGTCGCCACCGCCTCCGCCACTTTGGGGTTGAAATGGACATCGGCCACAAGCGGAATGTCGCCGTAACCGTCTGATTTCAACCGCTTTTGTATCTCCTTCAGCGGTTCCACCTCCTTGAGCGACGGCACCGTGAGGCGCACCATCTGCGCACCCGCGTCAACCATCCGCTTGCATTGCGCCACGGAGGCCTGCACGTCGGCGGTGTGGGTGTTGGTCATCGACTGCACCACCACGGGAGCATCCCCGCCGATGGCAACATTGCCTATTGGGAATTGTCGTTTGCTGTTCATTTATTGGTTTAAGGTTTAAGGTTTAAGGTTTATGGTTTAAGGTTTATGGTTTAAGGCAATCGGAACCCTTGCGCCTGAAGCGGCACCTGGACGTTGTCACCGGTGATCAAATGATAGCCTGCGGACTCTTCCTTGATATAGCCGATGATGGAGACGTTCTCCACCTTTTTGATGTTCTCGAAATCGGCTTGTTTGATGGTGAACATCAGCTCGTAGTCGTCGCCGCCGTTGAGGGCCGCCACAGTATGTACAATATCTAAGTCTTTAAGAGTCACGAAGGTTAACTCTGTCATCGGAAGTTTCTCTTCAAATAAGACACAGCCTTTATGGGAAGCCTTGCATATCTGCATCACAGCGGTGGCCAAGCCTTCGCTGACATTGGCCATGGCAGTGGGGAGGATATCCTCGCGGCGCAGGTTTTCGATGATGTCGATGCGCGGTTCGGGCTTGAGCTCGCGACGCAGGAGGTAGTCCTTGCCGGAGAAGTCGGGTTGAGCGCCGGGATTCTTCTCGAAGACCTTCTTTTCGCGCTCGAGGAGTAGCAGACCGGTGTAGGCCGCCGCGAAATCGCCTGACACGCAGACGAGTTCGTTCTCGGCAGCGCCCTTTCGCGTACAGAGGCGAGCAGGCTCGCACTCCCCTATCGCCGTCATGGAGACCACCAGTTCGCGTGGCGAGGTGGTGAGGTCGAGTCCGGCGAGGTCGGCGTGGACAGTCTCGCAGCAGGCTGTCACACCGCTCAGGATTTCGTGCACCATCTTGAGGTCGAAGCGGTCGGAAACGGCGATGTTCACCATCAGCTGCGAAGGCGATGCGTTCATGGCCAGCACGTCGGAAAAGGCGATGGTGGAGAGCTTGTAGCCGAGGTGGCGCAGCGGGAAGTAGGTAAGGTCGAAATGGACATTTTCAACGAAGACCTTCGAGGCGGCAACCACTTGGTTCCCATCGGGTTCCACCACCGTCGCATCGTCGCCCGTGGCCACGATGGTGGAGGCGTTTTCCGTCGGGAAAAACTTCGACAGTTCCGCGATCAGCTCATATTTGCCGGGCATCTTCACCGGCTCTTGGGAAGGATTTTCTGCCATATTGGAAAATTTGCGGCAAAGATACGATTTTTCAGGCAAAAGGCAATAGGGAAAGAAATGACACAAACTCCCGACTTCATATTAAATGTTTTTATATTTTTGCCGTAAATTTCAATATACTGGGCTTTATTAAAACCATATCTCATCACCTATGACACCATTCGAAATCACCATACTCGGCTGCGGGAGCGCGAAACCGACACTGCGGCATCACACCACCTCGCAGATTGTTTGCCTGAAGGGGGTTCCCTATATGATCGACTGCGGAGAAGGCACTCAAGTGCAGCTGCTACGACACAAGATTCACACCGGGAAGTTGGAGCACATCTTCATCAGCCATTCCCACGGCGATCACTGCCTCGGACTGGCCGGACTGCTTTCCTCTCTCGCGCTCGACAACCGCTACCTCGAAGTAAACCTCCACGTGCCGTCGGACTTGGAGCCGATTCTGCAAGCGCAAATCGACTTCTTCGTAAGACACCGGAACTTCGACATCCGCATCCACCCCATTGACTGCCTACAACCGACCGTGGTTTTCAAAGATAACAACGTGAAAGTCACCGCGTTTCCTCTCGACCACCGCGTGCCGTGCTATGGATTCCTGTTTCAGGAGCTACCTGGCGACAGACACATCAAGCCCGAGTGTATCCGACAATATGGCATCCCTTACGACGCCATCAGAAGCATCCAATGCGGGCTGGATTTCCTCACCTGCGACGGACGGATAATCCCGAACCAAGAGCTCACGACCCCGCCCGACCCCACGCGCAGCTATGCCTACCTTTCCGACACCCTTGTGGTGCCACAATACGCAGAGCTACTGCAAAACGTGGATCTGCTTTACCACGACGCCACCTACTGTGCCGGTGATGAAGAGCTCGCATACAAATATTACCACGCCACCTCCAAGCAGGCGGCGGAGTTCGCGAAAACGTGCCACGCCAGAAAGCTCCTGTTAGGGCACTTCTCCTCGCGCTACAAAGACGAGAACTGGCTGTTAGAACATGCCACCGATGTATTCCCCGACACGCTCTTGGCGGATGAGGGACTGACGGTGGCCATCGGCGGATAACTTATACGCCTGCCTCCCCTGTCATTGGTCATCCTTTTCCGGCTTTTGCCTCTTTCACGCTTGCGCCAACTGCAAACCAAAAAGAAAGGCCCCTCTTTCGAGGAGCCTTCCCTTTAATCAGTTCTTCAAACTGAAGATTAGTAAGCGATGCCTTGAGCGATCATGGCGTCAGCAACTTTGATGAAGCCGGCGATGTTAGCGCCCTTCACATAGTTGATGTAACCGTTAGCCTCGGTACCATACTTCACGCAGTTGTCGTGAATGCTGTTCATGATGCCGTGCAGTTTAGCATCGACTTCAGCAGCGGTCCAGCCCAGGTGAGCGGCGTTCTGGGTCATTTCGAGACCAGAGGTAGCCACACCACCAGCGTTAGCAGCCTTACCAGGAGCGAAGGAGATACCTGCCTTCTGCAGTTCGGTAACAGCGTCAGCTGTGCAACCCATGTTAGAAACCTCAACAACGTATTTCACGTTATTAGCGATCAACTTCTTAGCGTCGTCGCCGTTGAGCTCGTTTTGGATAGCGCAGGTCATAGCGATTTCGCAAGGAACTTCCCAAACTTTCTTGCCAGGGAAGAACTTAGCGGAAGCGAATTTCTCTGCGAACGGAGCCACCACGTTGTTACGGGTTGCGTTCAAAGCGTCCATGTAAGCGATCTTCTCAGGAGTGCTGATGCCTTCCTCGTCGAGGATGTAGCCATCAGGACCGGAGATAGCGACCAGGTTAGCACCCAGTTCG
>CAMJXE010000025.1 GCA_946409645.1 uncultured Bacteroidales bacterium | reverse complement strand
ATAGACGTCGCCCTGCAGTTTGCCGTTCACGCGGTTCATGGCCACATCTATCAGGACGGCACCCTCTTTGAAATCGTACGGGTGGAGCAGGTTCGGACAACCGGCAGCAGTGATGACGATGTCTCCGATGTGCGCTATTTCGGCTAAATTCTTGGTGCGGGAATGACAGAGCGTGACCGTAGCGTTGCTGTGGATCAGCAGTTTCGCGGTGGGCTCCCCTACCAACTGGCTGCGACCGATCATCACCACGTGCTCACCAGCTACTTCTATATTGTTGGTTTCCAACAAAGTAATAATGCCTTTCGGGGTACACGGCATCACGTAGGGCTCTCCCAAGTGCAGCAATCCGACATTCATCAGGTGCAGACCGTCAGCATCCTTGCGGTAATCGATGAATTCGAGCACGCGCGCGGAATTGTAGTGGTCGGGGAGCGGCAGCTGGATGAGGATGGCATCGACCTCCTCGTTGCGGTTGCACTCGTCAATCATCACCATCAACTCACTTTCAGTCGTGGTTTCTGGCAGGAGATGTTGCACGCACTCCATACCTAATGACTTGCAAGTCTTGTACTTGCTGTTCACGTAAGAGAGGCTGTCGGGACGATCACCCACGAGGAAAATGTCTAATCTCGGAGGTCTTTGTCCTTGAGCACTGATTTCCGCTACTTCTTTCGCGATTTGGTCTTTCACTTGCTGTGCGCACGCTTTTCCGTCGATGATTCGCATAAAGGGTTGATTCTTAATGGTTTCTAATATTCAGATACTGATGCGCAAAGATAATAAAAATACTATCATCGCATTGTCATTTGTGTTAAGAGGATATAATGCGTAAAAAAAGAAAGTGCGTCAAACATCCGAAAACGATTTTTGACGCACCCTCTGCTTGGAAATCATAGTAGTTATTGTCTTGTAAGAAGCATCGTTAAATCCACAAAAACAGAAAATCACCCAATGAGGATAAGTTTTCTATTTCAGTTTTGCAATCCACGACTTTCCATATTCCTTGAATCGATTTTCCTTGATCGGCACACCCCAAAAGGGACGTAAGCAACACTATGAATACAATTATTTTTTTCATCGCAATCGGTTTTCGTTTGAAAGTGCAAAAATACGATGTTTTTGCCCTCTACTTAAAACATATTCCTATTTTCAAATTTAACAGAGGGTTTTGCGAGAATTCGTACCCCATTGCCACATAAAGACTTTGTAGTTTACTGGTTTTACAGTCCACGCCTGCATAAAGCCCCGTAGAACCTCCCATGAAATCCAAATTTTTGCATTCAGTTCCGCCTGGGTAATGAACAGTAGAGGTTGATTGAATACCTAAAGGAAGATAATTGACCATTACCAAGGGTGTACATTTCTTATTTTTCAGTATCAAATATTTAAAGTTCAAACCAAGCATGAATTTGATTCGGTACATATCACAAATAGTATTTGGGACACTTCCTGGTGTATTAAAATGGATAATGTCAGGATTGGCATATGCGTATGAGAAATTAATGCCATATTCCGCAGATAAAATCAAATGAGGATTAAAACGGATTCCCTGCAATTCATGTAGCTCTATTGACCACATGTTTCTGCAAAAAATGGATGGTGTCACATCACCTGCGAATGTGAAAGTGCTTCCATTCAATCCATATCCGAAACCAACTTCTAAAGCATGATAATACTCTATGTGATGTTCCTTTTTCCCGTTTTCCTTCTGGCCCAACACTGTTAAGGACAGAAGAGTAAAAATTACTATTACTGTGATTCTTTTCATAGCTAATGTTATTTTATTATCAATATTAATCGTAGATAGCCGCACCTAAGAGCTGTGAACTATTCTGGCCATTTTTAATAGCTTGAAAAAAAGCGTGAATGGAATGATAGTCCACCGAAAAGGGAATGTTACTTACTCTCTGTGAGTAACTTATGCTTTTGACTTTTTCCTTCCCAATGCCAAGGTTTGTATGATGAGAATTTCCACAGTCGCTATTGCTATAAGAATATCTTTCAGTGTAAAAATCCCCCACCCAGCCTGTTGATAGCCAATTTGCTTTTTCTCTCACATACGAATTATTATTTTTCTTCCGTTTGAATATAGTTTTTGAATTCAGGCGATGAATGCGTAATATGCCGACATTTATAGCTTGCATAGAAGTCTTGACATAGTAATTATTGTAAAAATGATAAAGCGATTGAGCCGAACAATTCTTCTTACAATTTTTATATTTCACTTCTATGTATTTGCTTGTTGTTTGAAAAAGACCATTGGTAGTACCCATTTCAAGAACAACAGTGACGGAGGTATTGTAATATAAAGAATTATACTTATGTGGGATTCTTACACTTGAGGATGATGTGTAAATGATAGTGTCCGTGCCATCTCCGAAATACATTCTGTAATATAAAGGCGAATCATCAGGAGTAGAAGCATGAACGGTAAAAAAATACTTGCCAGAATTATTATGTGTGTAATTGAAGTCAAGAGAAGAAACCCCTCTGCCAACTGTTATAACTTTAGATACTATTTTGTTTATGCCGTTATGACTCGCTATTAATCGTACTGTTTTATTACCTGATGTAGAATAAGTGTGTGTAGGATCACTGTTTGTAGATGTTGTCCCATCGCCAAAGTCCCAACAATAACTTACCCCATTATAGTCTTCACATGAAGTCATATTGAGAAAATTATAAGTGAAACCGCACGATTGGGGGATAAAATCTGTAGTTAGGCATATTGAGTCTGGTGAGACTATAATAAGATCAGGATTTTCGTTGCACAAAAAGTAATAATCATCCTCGTTAGCATTTCGATCAATTAAAGAACGTATTTGTCGTATTATTTTAGAATTATCATGCAACACCCCTAGAGTGTATTCATCACGAAAGATGTACGTGACATCCCCGATTTTCACTTCACCATAAGGAGTGAGTAAAGCCCTAAAATAATCATCAACAATAAAATGATTGTCAGGATCATTGGTCTCAAACAGGTTGTCGCCGGATTCCAGTCTTATCATAGCCATTTCTATAGTTTGGTATAACGATTCAAATCCGTAAGATTCTGAAAATGAAAACAACACATCCATCTCCGTAATACTGGTATCATTAGTTGTGATGAAATCTGTCGTTCTTACTAACAAATTATACAATTGATTAAAACTCGAATCGTTATTAAAAACAAGTATGTGATCCGAGTTCATATAAACACCTTCTGATATGAATTGATTCATCATCGTTGAAAAAGAGGTGTTTGAACTAAGTGAACTACTTTTTAGAATAGTGTTTTGTTCTTTTTCACATCCTATAAGAAAGAAAAGCGACATAGATGTAGCAAACAAAAACAATGCAAGCTTTTTCATAAATAATAATTATTAAATAAACTCCTCTCGTGGTTACGCGCGGGAGGATTTCGCGGTTCCGGCATCGCACAAGGAAAGGGCATCGGGGATGCGGTTTGCGATGTTGTGGCGGCATAACACACGCCCGTTTCGGTGTCGGAACGCTACCGGCACTGAACTTCTCACGCGCCCGATGTCAGGCGCAAATCACGCTCAAGTTGTTCTTACCCAGCCTCTTGAGGCGGACGGTTGTGGTGGCTGGTATGGGTTGGATACTCGTCATCGCAATCGGGTTTCGTTTTGAAAGTGCAAATATACGAAATTTTTGCCCCTTTGTCAAGAGGTTCCTGTGCTTTTAATAATTTTTAGGATTATAGAAGTGCTACACGAAAAAGAAAAGCCCGCTACCCAATATTGCGGCAGCGGGCTCGAAATCACACTCTCTTGTTGACTTCACTACAATATGCAGTGATAATTAGTCAATATAAAGGAAATTGCCATTGATATCAAAAACAAGATCGAGATGATTGTTGAGTTCAATCTCGTATCTTTGATTTTTGATCTCAATCTTCACAATGAAATTGTTCGGATAGCTCGTTGATACGAAATTAGCAATGCTTGCAGGCACTATACCTTGAGGAACTGCGAACGTATGACAATCCACTTCACGCCAATTTCCGTTCATGTCGAAATCGAGTTCCACACCGTTTGAGAGGAGAACCTCATAAACAAAATCGTCAAGTTCAACATTTACAACAGTAGTGCCTGCAAAATATTGAGCTATAAACTGCTGAGCTGCATCTGGCAAGGCAGCTTGGTTGTTGCCACCATTATTACCGCCGTTATTGCCACCGTTATTGATATTTAAATTGAATTCGATGTCCAAACCATTATTCAACTCAATTTCATAGTGTTGATAATGACGGGAGATTTTCACAATGAAGTTGTTTGGGTAATTCGTAGCCACATAATCAGCAATTTCAGCGGGAATAATTCCTGCCGGGACGGGATTGTGATTACAATCAACCTCAATCCAATTGCCACCGAGATCAAATTCGAGCTCGACGTTTCCTGAGAGATTTACATCGTAATGCCCACCATCCCTCTCTGAATAGAGAATATTGTTGTTGGGAAAATACTGGTTGATGAACTGCTGTGCATTTGAGGGCAATTCATCATCGCCATGGAAGTTAAACTTGTTGCACGAGGCAAACAATCCTACCGTTAATACGGCTAACAGCGCTAAAAAAATCTGTTTTTTCATTTTGTTAATTTTTTGATGTTCAGTCTCCTTTTTTCTGATTATTACGATGCCAAGGAGACGAATAAGCATCTTAATAATTGTATTTTCATCCTATCATTGATAAAACATGGACAAAAAAATAATGGCATGACCGCATTGCTGTCAATACCATAATCTCTATTTAAAACATGAAATGCCCAGACATAATTCACCCATGAGAAACTACTATCCCCGGGCAAATATCTTCTGACAAGACCGATTTTAAGATCATGGGGAATCTTAGCTTTCGACAAATCAGAAGAGATAGACATGTCAACATACAACTTAACATAATCAAAGATGCGACTGTGATGTTTAACTGCCACGACATGACAATCATATTGGTCGAAATCGATATCATCAACCATCAGTGAATCTGAAACAGACTGGCATTGTAAAATCGCATCACTTGTATCGCAATAGGCATCTACTGCAAGGCAAGTAAAAGACAGGCTCATTATCATGAGCATCACTATCGGGCCATATTTACGTAATCCATCCATTCAGGTCGCAAAAATACACTTTTTTCGAATAACGGATGTTTTTTAAAAATATTTTTGGCCGACAGAAAAAATCACTACCGACTGTAATACCGAATGACCTTCTCCAAAGTTTCGCGGCAAACGGGACAGAAGTCGTTGTAGGCAATGCTGTTCATGGTGCAGTGCAACGTCGGACGATAGACCCCTTTAGCCACGTAACCACCTCCTTCATAGACACCTACGCGGTCATAGTTAGGATCGCCCTTGCCCACGGGGGGCGTGGGAATCGGGGTGCCGCTCTCCACCTTGTCAGCCCATTTGGAGCTGAAATCTACCAAAGTGGTGAGGTTGGGCTCGGTGGGTTCCACACCGGCAGGATAGAAGTCCTGCACGGAAACCTCGGAAGTGTAATACTCGTCAGCCAAACCACCGATAAGGTGTCCCATCTCGTGAACTATCACATAATCAGGATATTGCCCATGATTATAGACCGTACAGTAGAAGTTGTAGATACCGCCACCGCCATATTTTTCGCTGTTGCAGATGATGATGATGACATCGTAGGGAGCATCGTCGGCCACCTCGTGGAGGTTCCACACACCTGGACACATCAGGTAGCGATCGAGATCGAGGGCATTGTATGTACAATTCAATAATGTCTTGACATAGATGTCGTTCTGCGGCTGGGTGATGCCCGATTGCTCCGAATAACCCTCAATGGCGCGGATGTTCACATGCCGGCGGTTTTCCTTGTACGGCGAACAATTCATCACGTATTTGGCAAAACGTTTCATGTCGTGGCGCAGTAATTTCTCATCGCTTTTGGCGTAACCGTCGGGGATGAAGAGGATGTCGAGGGCATTGTCTGGAGAATTACCTTTGTGAAGATTCATCACTTCATACTCTTTCTTGGCTGGTTGCACAGGAAGATTTGCAGGATCCAACACTGTGTCTTTCAGCACGGTGGCCTCCCGTTTGCGGTCAAAGGAGGTGAACCGTAAGCGCACGGGTTGCTTCGGCATCGGCACGTTCACGCACTCCTCCATGCGTGCAATTTCCGTCTCGCCGCGCTCAGTGGTGCGGTATTCCGTGAAAAGGCAGGAGTAGCTGCGACTGAAAATCTGCTTTTGGGAAGCGTCGTCGAGTACCTCAACGAGGATGTCGCCGTAATGATAAGGCTCCACTAACTGTGAGCGTGTGCCGTTCCAATGGTCCACCAGCGTGAAATGGTGGATTTGCAACTGTTCAACATTCTTGTTACCAATATGCAGATAATTGATTCTAAGCGTTTTGTCAACGAAATAGTTGTCAAAATGCTGTGCCTGCGCGAAAGAAACACCACAGACAAATGCAATCAAAATTGTTAATACTTTATGATTCATATCGTTACATTTATAAAACCATACCATTATTCTTGCGAAAGGGTAAACAATCATTCGCTCCCACGCATCTTGCGCACTCCGAATTCTATCTTTTTTTCCATCCCTTTGCTGAAAGATTTCAACACGAGGTAGTAAACAACAACCCCTAACACACTGATTCCGACGCTCAAAAGCTCGTGATGGGTAAGGGCGTAGCAGCCGAAGAGAAGTGCCATCAGGACGAGGAGCGGCAGCACGTAGGCAAGCACCACGGCCTTGTTGCCGGCGGAGGTCTCTAACAGCAGTTCCACGGTCTCCCCTACCCTGTACTCCTCGTGGCGGGTGTTCTTCACGGTAATGATCTCCTTCCGCCGGTCGGAGGGGATGCAGATGCTCTTGGCGTGGCAGCCGCTGCACGCAGAGCTCACGATGATTTCCACGCTGATGTCGTCGCCATCGACGGCACGCACGACGCCTTCCCGGCAGATGTTATGTTCTTCGTTCATATTCATTCTATTGTTCTGGACTTCCCCACACTGCAGTTTCGCCTTGTGTGGGGTTACTTGCACTCCATGCGTCTTGCCTCTTCGAGGCTGCTTAAAGAATATATATTTATTGTATTAACACCTCTATAGCACTTATCATCTGGCGGGCGGGTTCGATTTGGCCTTGGAGTTCTTCCGGCCTGACCTCATAAATACAGTTATAATCGCTATTTTCCCGCATGGTTTGAAGTTGTCCATACAAATGGCCGAATTCAGCAGGCAGGATTCCTGTTTTGATATAATGAAGTCCGAACAGGGCATGTGATCCCTGATGTGTGTTCACTTGATGCCCATCATGCACCAATAATGCGCACACGGCATGAAAGACCGCATAATACAACCGGTTGGCAGCCCCGCTCCATAATCCTGCATTCACCAAAGTTATCACTTCGGCAAACGTGTTCTTAGACTTTTCAATTTCAAGACGGACAATAGTGCTCCGTTCTTCATCACTCAAACTCATAACAATACCATTTTATCGTGTTCAACATTCTTATAATAAGGTAGAAATGACCATTTGCTCCACTGATTTTTAGTATAGAGATGCGGGCTTATCACCTCACCTATCTCCCACCCCAATTCACGAAACGGGTAGGTGACATCATAGTCAGAGGCAGTAATGATGTCTTTGTCGAGCAGGATAAGCAAATCCCAGTCGCTGCCCTCACGTGCATCGCCCCGGGCACGAGAACCGTAAAGCCACAGCGAGCTGCCCGCGGGCAATATTGTCTGCGCCAAATCCTTGATTCTCCATATAACCTGATGTTCTGACATAATAATATTTTCAGTCGGCAAAAATACGGAAAATTACGGTACGCCGAGAATCCCGTGGTTGCGCGCGGGAGGATGACGCGGCACTGCACTTCTATCGCGCCCGGTGTCAGGCGCAAGACAAGTTCAAGTTGTTCTTTCCCAGCCTTTTAAGGCGAGCAATTGTGGTGGCCGGTATGTGTTGGATATCCGTCATCGCAATCGGTTTTCGTTTGAAAGTGCAAATATACGAAAAAACTGGCCCCACGTCAAGAAACCGGCACACTTTTAACAATTTTTAGGATTATCCGCCGTAGAAACGCAAAATTTTGCGTCTCTACTGGAACAACAGCCGCGCCATCTCCTCCACTTTCGTGATCGGCACAAGCTTCAGCTTGTAATCGGACGGGCGGATGCCCTTGAGGTTGTATTTGGAGACGAACATACGGGTGAATCCCAATTTGTCGGCCTCGGCGATGCGCTGGGCGATGCGCGTCACGGGGCGCACCTCGCCGCTCAACCCCATCTCGCCCGCGAAGCAGGTTTTGTTGTCCAAGGCGATGTCGGTGGCCGATGACAAAATGGCCGCCACAATCGCAACGTTGATGGCGGGATCTTCCACGCGCAAACCGCCCGCAATGTTCAGGAAGACATCCTTCGCACCGAGCTTGAACCGGCAACGCTTCTCCAACACCGCCAAAAGCATGTTCATCCGGCGGATGTCGTAGCCCGTGGCGGAACGCTGCGGTGTGCCATACACCGCACTGCTCACCAACGCCTGCGTCTCGATCATCATCGGACGGTTTCCTTCCAAAATGCAGGCGATGGCATTGCCGCTGTAGTCCTCATCATGTTGAGATACAAGTATTTCCGACGGATTCTGCACCTCACGCAACCCATCCTGGAGCATCTCGAAAATGCCCAGCTCGGCAGTGGATCCGAAACGGTTCTTGATGCAACGCACCATGCGGTAGCCGTAGTGCTGGTCTCCCTCGAATTGCAGCACCGTATCCACGATGTGCTCCAACAGTTTCGGTCCGGCGAGTGAGCCGTCCTTGGTGATGTGGCCGATGAGGAATACGGGGCAGGCGGTACGCTTGGCGAAGTGCTGGAACTCTGCCGCGCACTCCTTGAGTTGGGAGATGGAGCCTGCCGCCGACTCCAACAGGTCGCTCTGCATCGTCTGGATGGAATCCACGATAAGGATGTCGGGTTGTAAGGCCTCTATATGCTTGAAAATCTGCTGAGTACTGGTTTCGGTGAGCACATAGCAGTGGGGGGCGGGCTCACCCGAGAGACGCGCGGCGCGCATCTTGAGCTGCGCCTCGCTCTCCTCACCGGAGACGTAGAGCACCTTTTGACCACGTAAGTGCAGTGCCATCTGCAGCAGCAAAGTCGATTTGCCGATGCCCGGCTCGCCGCCCAACAGCACGATGGAGCCCTTCACGATGCCGCCGCCCAACACACGGTCGAATTCGGTGAATCCGGTCTCTGTGCTCGGGAATTTTGTCAGTTCGATGTCGTCAATAACCTTAGGGGCGCTTTGCGTGACAACGGGCGAATAACGGCCTTTTACGGTCGTTGTGGAGTCCTGCACGATCACCTCTTCCTCGAAGGTGTTCCATTCGTTGCATTCCGGACAACGCCCAAGCCATTTCGCCGACTGCGCACCGCAGTTCTTACAATAGTACATAGATTTGCTCTTCGCCATACGTCTTTAGTTTTGGACGGCAAAGATACAAAAAACGGCCTCTTGACAAGAGGCCGTTACTATTTTTACGTCAACTAAGGATTTTAGTCGTCAATGCCGATATAGTTGCCGTTTTTGTCGAAAACAAGGTCAAAGTCCGTCTCGAAACCCGATGCATCAACCAAACTGACTTTGTAACGGTTGTGTTCAAACTCAATTTCCTCAATGTAACCACCGACATAATTGTTGCTCACGTATGTAGCGATACTGGCCGGGAAAAATCCTTGGGGAACAGGTCTGTTGTGGCAGTCCACCTTTTTCCAGTCTCCATTGGGTCTGAAATCCACCTCCGTGCCGTCAACAAGATCGACATCGTAGTCGCCATCTTCCTCTTTGATGACATAAGCAACGGTTACGCCTGAAAAATAGGTGTTCAGGAATGTCTTAGCCTTTGATGGCAGTTTGTCGACGGTAACCGGCTTGTCATTACAAGACACAAATGCAGTCAGAGCGACCACGCTCATCAAGATTACAAATAACTTTTTCATTGATTTGATGTTTAAAAATGAGTGATAAGATTTGTCGAATAACGAATAATATTTAGAAGGCATTAAATACTGTTATTTTAAATGTATGGCATTAACGGGTGTTTTAATCATCTGCACCGATAAACATGCCGTTCTTGTCAAACCGAAGCTCAAGGTCGTTATTCATATCCACCTCATAGCGTCTGTCATCGTATTTAATCTTTGTGGCGTAGTTGGTGGGGAAATTGGCGGACACATATTGTGCGATATTGGCGGGAAGAACGCCTGCGGGCAGCGGATTCAGACCACAGTCCACTTTCGTCCACTGTCCATCACGGCGGAACTCCAACGACGTGCCGTTGGCTAAAATGACATCATAGCCGAGCCCGTCACGCTGCACGGAGAGCACATTGACCCCATTGAAGTTAGCGGCGACAAACTGTTTCGCTTGGGCAGGCAGTTTGTCGGGGGAAATCATTCTGTTGCACGAAGCAAACATGCCCAATATAAAAACACCCAATAAAATTGCAATTAATTTTTTCATATTCTGTTGGTTAAAATAATGATACGGAATACTTTGGCTGTCAGACGTATGCCATACGTCCCTACATTTATTTTGCCTATTGTTTTAATCGTCAATAGCAAGGAAATTTCCGTTCTTGTCGAATTTCAACTCCATGCCATTGTTCAATTCCACTTCATAACCACTATACTTCTTGTCTATTTTAACAATGGTAGATTTGGCGAAATTGGTCTTCACATATTTGGAAATAGCGGCAGGAATGATGGCGGCAGGAACACCTCCGGCGCATCTCACCTCTTTCCAATCGCCTTGAAGAGTGAATTCCACTTTGGTACCGTTGGCAAGATAAACTTCATAGTCGTCATCCATCGTGGCAGAAAGAAATTCCACGCCACTGAAATGCTTGGTAATGAACTGTTGCGCTTTTTGTGGTAACTGAGCGAATGTAACAGGTCTGTCAGCAAACGCATACACATTAAGAGCCATAACACTCAACAATAAAACAAGTACTTTTTTCATCTTTTCAATTATTTAATGAATATTTTTCGCGGGCAAAAATAATAAAATAACAAATAGTATGACTCACCTTATTTTTTATGGTTTAACCCCATGAACTTTTAAACCACAAAAAAGGGGAACCCCTTTCGAGATCCCCCTTGAGTATAAGCAGTTTGAATGATTATTTCATGATCGTAACCTTGTAGTTGGCAACACCTTGGTCGGTGGTGACGTTCACAATGTAAGTGCCGGCAGCCACATTGAGGCCGATGACTTCGTGACTGCTGCTCACTGCACCACTGTAGATCAGTCTGCCGTATGCATCGAAAATGCGGACATTTTCGATGTTCATACCTTCAGGATTGAGGATATGGACATTCTGATGCTCACCATAGACCTTGATATTGTTCTTCACGAGATCCTCGATACCGATTTCGATAGGAGTATTTTCCGTTTTGAAGGTAACCAAGTTAGACCAATCGCTGTGGTTGTTAGCAGAGCAGTTAGCACGAACCTGCCACATGTAAGTGGTGTTCGGATTCAGGTCGGTCACCTGATAACTGTTTCCTGACACATTTCCGATAGAGGTGAAGTTGCTCGTAGCGGTCTTGTACTGGATATCGAACGAGGTTGCAGTCGGGTGAGACCAATGCAGCATTGCAGAATTATCATCGATATGGCTGGTGTACAAGAAAGTAGGAACTTCGCAATCAATCAACTTGAAGGTTGCATTGATCGTGTGGTTAGCGGTCACATTCGTGAAGGTGTAAGAGGTGATAGCACCCATGTTCATGCCGTCAACCGTCACATTGTTGACTTCGTAACCAGCGTTAGGCGTGATGGTGTAGCTCTTAGTGCCACCGTATGCCACTGTGGAGTTACCATTCGGAGAAATCGAACCATTAGCACCTGCAGTTGCATTGATGGTAAAGGTCTTAGCCGTCATAGTAGCGGCGATGGTTTGATTCGCATTGACAGCAGCGAAGGTGTAGGTGTAAATACCGTTCACATTCGGAACGTTAGCAAGTGCCACGTTAGAGCCGTTTACCGTGATTTGGGTCACTTCGTAGCCTAAGTCAGGAGTGATCACGAATGCGGGCGTTGCGCCAGCAGCAACGGTGGTGGTACCGGGAGTGATCGTACCATGAAGCGGTTGGTTCACCGTCACAGTGTATGCATCAGCCTCAAATGCGGCATAGATCTGATGATCAGCGGTTACGTTGGTGAAGTTGTAAGAGTTAACTGCACCCACAGAAGCACCGTCAACATAGACAGCTGCCACATGATAACCAGCATTTGCAACGATGGTGTAGTTTTGTGAACCATTGTGAGCCACTAAGGTAGCACCTTCAGGGGTGATTGTACCGCCAACACTTGCAGAAGCATTGATCGTGTATTGACTTGCTGCGAAAGTAGCTGCAATCGTATGATTACTGGTGATGTAAGGAATGGTGTAAGAGGAGACTGCACCCACAGAGATACCGTCAACGGTTACATCTGCAATCGTATAACCTGCTGCAGGAGCGATATTGAAAGTGACATCCGTACCGTAAGCATAGCTTGCGGTAGCAGGAGTGATAGTGCCGTGTGCACCGGCATTCACCGTCACTGTGAACATCTTCTGAGCGAAGGTTGCGCTGATGGTGTGGTCTTCAGCAATGTTAGCGAAGGTGTAAGTGTATGAGGTCATCTCGACACCCGGCTCAAACAAGATGGGCTCGCCATCAACCGTCACAGAAGCGATGTAATAACCCTGATTAGCATTGACGTTGTATTCCACATCCTGACCGAAGACGTAAGAAGTGGTGCCTGCAGGCGTTACTGTACCGTTGAGGCCAGAAGTAGCCGTCACAGTATAAAGATTCTGCACGAAATGGACTTGATAGTTGTAGTCAGAGAGAATGTTAGTCAACGTTTCCGTGTAACCAGTCACAGGATCATTCACTGCCAAAGCAACGTTGTTGCGGTAGATAGAAGCGATGCGGTAACCGGCGTCAGGAGTGGCGGTGAAGGTGTAGGTGTATTCAGGATCGTAGTCGAAGTCAGCACCTGCGGAAACCGTACCATTGCCATAACCTGCGGTGGTGATGGTATAGTGGTTCTTTTCGAACAACACATCAACGGTATGCGTGCCGAACAGATGTTCAAAGTAGTAGTGGGAGATATTCGTGTGCTCCACTCCATCGATGATGATGCTGGCCACATGATAACCAGGAGCCGGCACCACAGAAGTCAAGAAGTTGGAATAGCCAACCAAAGCCTCTGTATAGACAACAGGATAGGTAGCAGTGCCGTCCACTACATAGTGACCGTTGATAGTACCTTGACCACCGTTAACAGTGTAAACAATGTAGGTGCTGTCAATCTCAACCAACACTTCGATGTTCTTGTTCTCCATCACAGGATCCAAGGTGAGGTAGTATTGACCATTGATGTTGGAAGGAACAGGTGTCACACCCATATCATTGACCGTCACATGTTCGAGGTGGTAATTAGGAGCAACCGTGATGATACCCGTATGGGAACCACCATGTGCCACATTTTCGTGAGCAGGTGTGTAGGTTGCGCCAGGAGCATTGTTGTTGTATGACGTATTATAGAGATTGTTGACTGTGGCATTAACCGTGTAGCTGTTCGGAGCGAACGTAACACGATAGTAATTTTCACTATTATCACCCACGACAAATGAATATAAATCAACAACAGCATTGTTGGGATTTTCTGCTCTCACAAGCTCCCAATCAGAACCGTTTCTCTTATAAATAGCAGACACATGGTAACCTTCGTTGGCCTCAATAGAGATAATTGCGTCATCGTTAACAGGAATGAGATAAGAAACAAAATTTTGTGCCATTACCATGGGGAACTTATCGTTTGAGATCACATCTGCAGTACCATTGTCATCGGTGGTAACTATGACCATCTTGCCTTGCTTAAGGGAAACATTGTCAATGCTGAATCCATCTGTACCAGTTGCACTCTCAGCCTTGAACATAATGTGAGCATTCGTGAGAATCTCATCTTCCATAACATTGAGGTAGTTCGTTCTTTCTACCACATGGACATAATCCGTGTTGTTGAAAGTATGGGTACCAATGAGTCTTTCATTACCATCGAAACCGATATTTTCATTCAAATACACAGAGAACTGCTCATCGAAATAGCTACTGGAAGCCTTATAATCATAACTGAGCAGGTAAATGTCCGAATGGAAGTTCAATTCATCAATACAAGGAGACACCATCAGATCGTTGGCAACATTTACATCGCTACCGGTGAAATGGATAGCACCATCGGTGATAGTCATGGAAGAAGCGTCATTGTTACCATTAATAGCAGCCCATTCGTAAACTGCATAGTCGGAGAAATTTTCGGCGTAAGGAACGCTCTTCGCCTCTGTGAGATAAGTATAACCAGAGACCTTCGTGTTGTTCTCGGTGCTGGTCTCACCTTCAATAAACACGCTTGCGAGAATCATGTTATAAGGATCTGTCATGACAGGAGCCGTAGTGAAGGTGTAAGTGATAGTATCACCAAACAACATTGGAGTGATCAAATTCACAGTTTCGGTTACAGTCTCACCATCGTTCACATAATAAGAAGCTTGGAAAGAGCTGATCGGAGAGTCTTCCATCAAGTTGGTGACGCGAATTTGAGCGATAGCATTGGAAAGGTCACAGTTGCTGGGATTGGTGTAAACATCCACCAAAGCGATGTCAATCATAGCAGGAACCACGATGGTAGTGGTAACCACTTCGCTCTCGTCCTCTTCGCTACAAATAGCTTTCACAGACACTTCATACACCTCGCTGGGATTCATACCCGTGATGATGAAGGTAGGAGAGGTGACATTATCCGTGGTGGGAGTTTCGCCTTGCAAACCGTAAGTCACAGCCCATAAGGTTTCATCACCACCTGCAAACCAATTGAGAGTGCAAGCACCATTCTCAACAGCAGAAGCGGTAAGTGCTATAGGAGCAGGACAAGTAGGAGGAGCACAATCCAAAGTGTAGATCACTTGACCTGTAGAATATGAAGAACCTGACTCACTTTGGAAGACGCTGTTCTCTGCGCAGTTTGCTATATCAACAATGTTGAATGAAGCTTCGCTAGAATAGTTGCCTGTAACCCAAGAGCAAGTCATGGTATCACCAGCAGGAATCGTGACGATGAAGCTTGCATCGTGACCATTATCGATGGTAAGACTTTGTGAAGTGCCATCGGTGAAAGAGACTAAAACAGCGTTGCCGTTCCAGCCATCACCGTATGAATCATGGAGATTGAATTGATAAACACAACCATCATAACATGTAGTGAATGAAGCACTTGCATACTTACTCGTCTCATTGCCACAATTTGCTTTCACACGTACGTCATATAAAGTACCGCCTTCAAGACCAAGCAATGGATAGGTGGTAGCCGTCACCTCGGCAACAGTCCACTCTTCTTCAGATTCAGCTTTGTACTCAAAAACCCAAGCGGTTTCTTCACCTACAGAAGTCCAAGTGATGATAGCAGAAGAACCCGTAATGTTGCTTGCGACCACATTTGTCGGTTGAGGACAAGCGGGCATCGGGCATTGAGCGGTATAGAAGCCGTTTGTTTGTACACCAGATCCTGCGTAAACTTCTGTACCACAACCATCGAGTATCTCAAAAGAAGTTTCACTTGCATATGATCCTTCCTGCCAGTTGCAGGTCATAGTAGCACCATCAGGAATAGTGATATTGAAAATACCATAGTTACCGCTTGAGAGTGTCACAGTTTCAGAAGTACCATTACTGTAACTAAGAACGATACCGTTACCATTCCAACCATCGCCGTAAGAGTCATGCAACACGAATGTGAAATCGCAAGGATTGCCACAGAGTGTAGTAAGCTCTGCTACTGACTCAGGACCAGCTTGTCCATCACAGTTCGGAGCCACTTTCACATTATAGGTGGTAAGTCCAGCCAAACCAGTAAGTGTGTAAGGATTAGCCGTGGTTTCCACTGTTGTCCAATCTTCGTCATTTTCAGCCTTGTAAGAGACGAACCATGAGGTCTCATTCAAACCAGGAGTCCAGGCCAAGTCAGCACTATTGGATGTCACATTCGACACAGTCAGGTCAGCAACAGGGAAACAAGAAGCGTCTTGAGAAGAGGTCACTTCAACATTATCAATACCACAAGAATAGTAAACAGCATCGCGATACCAACGGAAAGCAATACGTGCATTTTCAGGATACACAGCATCGATAGCGGAGAAATCCACCAAATAGTCAGCACCTGCTGAACTACTTACAGAAGGAATTGCGACTAATTCGACATAGGATTCTACAGGATTGTCAGTGGAAGTGACATAACCTACGGACAACTCACCGGAAGTAGCGCTTTCCATTCTACGCCAGAAGCTCAGGGTAAGGGTGTTCATGGGTTTCTCAAACAGAGGAAGGATAGCAAATGCAGAATTAGCATTCGTGTTAGCGGTGAAAGCCAAACCTTGACCGCTTTGAGCATAGCAATAACTGGATGTACCGTTGTTCACGTGAGGAGCAGGATATGAAGTACCGTTAATATAGGTGTCCCAACAAGTAGGAGCAACACCAGCCACATTATAGGCAGTACCAGGATAGCCCTCAAAATCTTCGGTATATGGCGTATTCAAAGCTAAACAGAGAGTTGTGCCGGTAGCAGGTGCTGAGTACGTGCTCGTTACAGCACCGCAATTAGCTTGCACATAGAAATCATAAGCAGTTGCGTCGGCCAAATCGGTAACAATGAACGGGTTGGCATCAGCAGCCACGACAGTTCCTTCACCAATTTCGAAACCAGCAGGACCATATTCAATATTCCAAGCAGTCTCTGGACCATTAGCCTGCCATGCCAAAGTGGCGGAAGATGTAGTGGTTGCGGTCACGGTAACTTGTGTCGGCACCTGACAGTCAGGTTTAAGAGAAACGACGAAATCGTCCAAATTCCAAGAGCAGTTAGAGGTGGCAGAGGTAAACTTCAGAGTGATACGTGCGCCTTCAGGGATTTCACCATTGAAAACAAACGGACCGTAGTAGAGCGAGTTAGCACGGTTGTAGGAACCTTCTTGTGCAGGAACGGTTTGAAGAGTCACGAAAGTGGAGCCATCCGTAACATCAGTAATATAACCCAATTCCATAGTGCCAGGGTTTGTACCGGTAACCATACCGTAGTATTCAAATTGCAGGTCAGACAGAGGATTTACAAATGCGGGCAACACTAACATGGCAACGTCACCGTTGTTAGCTTTCAATTCAGCAGTGTTAACACCGGAATGAGCTGCTGTTGCATAGTTGCGATAAATAAACGGTGAATTGTAGCTTGACATCATCGGGGTAGCCCAACAATCATCAAATGCTAAATTACCAGAACCACTATATGACTCAAAATCTTCAACCCAAGGATTGGCCTCGGTAACCAAAATAGGTCCACATTCGGTCTTGAAAGAGGTCTTGTTTGACCAAGTGCTCACATAACCGAGACCGCAGTCAGCCTTGACATACACATCGTAAGAAGCATACGGATTCAAACCGGTGAGGGTTACGGTGCTATCATTTACCATTACTTGCGTACCTTCGCCGAGAACGAAACCACTCAGACCATATTCAACGACCCAGGAGGTGGCATCGCCAGCATTCCATACGATGGTAGCGGAGTTCTGGTCTTTTTCGACAACATTAATAGATGCCGGAGCAGGACAAATGGTAGGCATCACGAAATTGTATGTACTCCATGTGCTGGTTTCCTCTTCGTTACAAAAAGCTCTCACGAAAATGAAATAAAGAGCACCCTCTTGCAAACCAGTTAAGTTGACTTGGGAAACGTTTGCCACAACTTGATTGTAAATGACGTTGAGATTTTCATCCTTCACTTCCACTTCATAGTTGTGGACACCCTCCACGGGCAACCAGCTCACATTCGCGGTGTGTGCATGAGTTTCTACTTCCAAGTTTTGCGGAGCCACGCAATTAGCATCGGTGGTGAAACCCAGAAGAGCCTCTTCGCTCATACCCACGGTACCACAATCGGTCAGAACGCGAACTATGTAGTTCGTGTTTTGATTGAGATTGGTAAGCGCGTAAGTGTTCTCGGTGACATTGACCGTGGTCCATTCATCATCATACACAGGCTTGTAATTCACTTGCCAAGCGGTAGCATTGCCTGCTTCCCAAGAGAGGACAGCGCTTTCGGTAAGGATTTCGCTCACTGTCAGGTTAGCAGGAGCGGCGCAATGTTCGTCAGTGCAAACATAACCGGTGAAATCAACCAGCATGTTCGGAAGGTTGGCGGCACGTGTACCTGAGTTGGTTCCTGGGTGGCTACCATAACTTTCAGGGGAGCTGTCGCTTCTTCTGTACAACACACTGTTGGTGACAGAGGTGTAGCGATAGTTCAAAGACTTGTAAGCATCGGCAGTACGAGCGGTCACAATCACGAGGTTCTCCTCGCCATTGTAATAATAAGGAGTGTTCAAGGTGAAGGTCTCCCAACCGACAGAGCTGCCTACGGTACCGTTGTTGGACTCATAGACCAAGGTCAGGTCTTCCATAGGAACCCAGTCTGTAGTGCTTTCGTTGATGGCAGAAGCCTTCGTACCGATGTAAATCTTCAAGGAATTATAGTTATGGGTATTCGCCGTGTTCACATACCAAGACAAGGAATTGATATAACCTGGCGATGAGAATTCAGAAGCCGGATAGATCATCTGGGTCCATGAATTCTTATAGTAAGCATTCATCGGAGTGGTGGAGCTTGTAGATGTGCCTGTACCAATGGTGATTTCATCCTGAGAGGTCGTCAAACCCATACAAGGAACATTGAAGCTGGCACCCGCCCATGCACTGCTGTTCTCACCGCAGTTAGCCTTCACACGTACTTGATAATCAACTTCGGTGCTGAGGTTGTTCAAAGCCACAGTGGTAGCGGAAGCTTCCACGGTCTGCCAAACGTCAGCATTTACACTCTTGTATTCCACAGTCCAAGCGCTTTGATCTTCGGGAGCGGTCCAAGTAACCGTTGCGGTCTGGTCGTTCACCGTGACTTCGACATTGGTCGGCATGGTGCAAGTCGTTACCATCATCACATTGTCGATAGCGGCAGGAGACTGAACACCGCTTGCAACGTCGTTATGCCAAGTGAAGACGACGTACTTTTGACCAGCGTAAGAAGCGGGAATCAACACGCTCTTGTTGGTAAATTCATCGATATTGTGGAAAACACCCAAAACTTCCGTCGGGAGGACACCTGCCACAGGAGCTTCGTCCATCACTGAAACTTGCAGATAGTCGTCTTCGTTACCATCAGCTCTGCAATTGAAGGTCAACAGCACGTCAGAACTGGGAAGCGTAACTTCAAAATAAGCGTGAACATCCGATGCAACAGATACATTATATTTATTAGTCTGACCGTTGGAAGAAGAGATATAGAGTTTGTTGTCATCGAAACCAACAGCTTGGCCGATATACCATTTATTAATATTGTCACCGTTCACAATTGTCCACTCGAAAGCGCTGGCGCCTTCAAAATTGCTGGCAGTAGGAACGCTATGACAGATAATATCGTCATTAAAACGCGGGAAAAATTGGATGGTGTTGTTATATCTGCCCACGAAACCCATCACTGTAGCAGGAGTGCCGGCAGCGATGTCCATAATGATATTTCTGAATTGGCTACGCACCTGGATGGTGTTTTCTCCTTGAGCATAGTTCACATTCTTGGCCGTACCATTCGTGAAATTGACAGATTGGGTGAATTCACCGCCACTGATAATCACCAACTTTGACATATATTGTTCAGGATTCTCCAAGATTTGAGCCACAGTAGCCACAACAGGAACAATGGCATTGCCGGGAACACCTTCGGCTGTGTTAAGCGTGGGTTTCAACTCAATCAAGCCGTTATAATTATCTAATGTACCATAAATACCGCCAGAAATCACATCACCATTGTTATATTGGGTCGTGATGACAGGATTGTTGTTATCGTAAACCAAAAGTCCGCCTGTCTCATCCTGCACATACATGTTTTGACCATTACGCCATACAAATTTGACATCGCCGGTAATTTGATAAAGTAAGTCTTGCTCGCCTTGGTAGAATTCGGCGATGTTATTGACTTGTATCGGGAAAACATAGTTAACCGTAACCGAAGCACTGGTTTCTTCACCAAGAGTGGCGAAGGCGGTCAACGTAGTATTAGAATTCACAGTGAAAGGACCAGCATAGAGCACCGGTTCGTTATCGTTGATAGAATAATAGATATTTGCGCCAGGAGTCTCGCAGCTCAGCTGCACTTGTTGAGGAGTGTAATAAGTACCAGATACCGGAGTGACCGTAGGCATAGCCACACCGGAAATAATAGCAGGCTCGTAAATCACCGTAATGGCGATGACACGAGCATGGCCAGAACTGTTCGGGTTGATCACCGTGACATTTTGGTATGCTTGGATTCCACTGATGGTATAAACCTTGTTCGCATCGGTTGCCACAGCAGGGAGATCTGCAGCTAATTCGGAATTATCCACCGTATATTTCAATTGAGGAGCGTTACTTCCAGTGGCAGGGGCAGTGAAAGAAACCCCAGTGATGACATAACCCAAAGCGGGGGTCAAGGTGAAGGAATTCTGTCCATAAAGCCGAAGAGCCGCTCCGTTGTTGTAATATTTCGGAGGAGTGTTAGAACTGTTTTTTGCCGCAGTGAAGCTGATAACATCGTTGAAATCAGCAGATTCCACTATTTGGGCATCGGAATATCCTTGCTCTGAGAAGACAAATGTCACCTGCTCAGCAAAGAGATTGCCTACCGCCATCAGCATAATTAGCATGAGGACGGCAAAGTGCTTGACCTGATTGGTCAGCCTTTTGAAAGTGTAAGCTTTTCCCATAGTTTGTAAATTTTATGAATAATGAATTAATTTGGTTAACCCTCGATTTTAATCTGGTTTAACATATTTCTTTCACAAAAACAAGATATCCATTTTACATGCCGCAAAGATACTTTTTTTTTAAATTGCAACTGTTAAAAAAATTTTTTTATTCTCTGTTTTATACAAAAAAAATATATTATGGAAATCGTACAGTGCACACAAAAAAAATGTTATCTTTGCCCCCGAATTTTAAGAACATAAATTATCCAAATTATGGCAAAAGACAATATCAACATGAGCTTGAATCCGCTCGTGAATTATTTCAAAAAAAGTCCGAAGGAATTTACCAAAGCGGACATGATTAAATACGTGGAAGAGAACGACATCCCGATGGTTAATTTCCATTATGTGGCTGGCGACGGTCGCATTAAAACCCTCGGTTTTGTGCTGCACAGCCGCGAATATCTGGAACAGATCCTCTCCAACGGTGAGCGTGTCGATGGTTCCAATATTTTCCCGGCATTCATCCATGCCGGCTCCAGCGACCTGTACGTCATCCCGCGCTTTTCCACCGCTTTCCTGAATCCGTTCTCGGAAATCCCTACCCTCTCCTTCCTCTGTTCTTATTACAATAGTGAAGGAAAACCCTTGGAAAATTCTCCTGAATACATCCTGCGGAAGGCTGCCAAGTCGTTCACTGAAGTGACGGGTAACTACTTCCAAGCCATGGGCGAGCTCGAATACTACGTCATCGGTGATGAAGACGATCTCTTCACCATCCCCGATCAAAGAGGTTACCACGAGTCTTCTCCGTTCACCAAATTCGAGCATTTCCGCGCCGAGTGTATGCTCAACATCGCCAAGATGGGAGGCCTCATCAAATACGGACACTCCGAGGTGGGCAACTTCACCATGGACGGGAAAATATACGAGCAGAACGAAATCGAGTTCCTCGTCACCGATGTACAAGATGCTGCAGATCAGCTGATTCTGGCTAAATGGATCATCCGAAACTTGGCCTACGAATACGGTTTCGACGTAACCTTCTCCCCAAAAATCACCACGGGAAAAGCAGGTAGCGGCCTCCATATCCACACCTGCATCGTGGATGGCAAGGGTAAGAACCAGATGGTGACCAAGGGCAAGCTTAACTCCATCGCCAAGACCGCCATCGCGGGCTACATGACCTGCGCCAGTTCTTTAACAGCTTTTGGCAACACCAATCCGACCTCCTACTTCCGTTTGGTTCCTCACCAAGAGGCACCCACTTCCATTTGCTGGGGCGACCGCAACCGCTCCGTGCTGGTGCGCGTGCCACTGGGCTGGACCCACAAGAACGACATCGTGGCTGAACTCAACCCGTTGGAGAAAGCCGTCAACAAAGACCGTTCCCAGAAGCAGACCGTCGAGTTCCGCTGCCCAGACGGCTCCGCCGACATCTACTTGCTGTTAGCCGGTCTCGTCTGCGCCGCTCGCCACGGCTTCGAAATGGAGAACGCCCTCGAATTCGCTGAATCCACCTACGTCGATGTCGATATCCACCGCGCCGAGAACAAAGCTCTGGTTGAAAAATTGGCCCAACTGCCCGCATCCTGCTGGGAATCCGCCGATGAGCTCAGCAACCACCGCGAAATCTTCGAAGCTCACGGTGTCTTCGACCGCTCCATGATCGACGACATCATCAAGCAACTCAAATCCTTCGACGACCGCAAAATCCGCGACCAAATCGCCAAGAAACCCGAACTGATGACCAAAATGGTGAAGGAATATTTCTATTGCGGATAATCCAATTCTGAAATTCAATTTACTATAAAACACGTAGAGACGCGCCATGGCACGTCTCTACGTGTTTTAAATGGACAAAAAAAATTCATATCTCGTGTGATAAAACAGCACATTCTTACGTCAAACATATTAAGATGGAAAATTATAAAAAAATAATTTGAAATGGTTTGTATTTAAAAAATTGTATTTTTGCGTTTTAATATTGTCTGATTATTAAATAGGTTATGAAAAAAATTATACTTTTTATATCGCTTCTATGCTTGGGGGTTCATCTCACTGGATGGGCTCAGAACAACAATGTGACTGTACAGTCGCTGCAAGGCACCCACATTGACACTATTCTGAAATACCATCTGGCAGGTGAAGCAGTCGAACTCTCCAACGGAAAATTCAACAACCAAACGGGTATTGTGAATTACAACCAAATTGGCACATTCAATCGAAACAATTACACGCAATTCCCGTTCGAGACAGGTTTGGTGATGACGACAGGTGAAGTAACTGTTGCGGCTGGTCCAAACAGTTCCGGAAGTTCCTCCAGCCCTATCTCCAACTTTTATACTGACGCTACGTTACAGTCGTCAGGTCTGGCCACCGCCACCCTCAATGGTTGTGCGGCTTTGGATTTCGACTTTCTCGCATACGCCGACACATTTGCCTTTAACTACGTTTTCGGTTCCGAAGAGTATCCAGGCTTCGTGTGCGCTACTTTTAACGACATTTTTGTCTTCTTTCTCACTGGCCCCGACCCTGTGACTGGCGTCACCACCACCAAAAATGTGGCAGTCGTGCCCAATACAGTGAGTGCGGCTAACCCTAACGGCCTGCCCGTCTCCATCAGTACAGTGAACGGTGGTGGCGGTAACAGCGATCCAGGATGTTATAATGGGACTTACTCCGCCTACTTTGTTTCCAGTTCTACTGGCCAAAACGGAGTAGAATATAACGGCCGAACCGTAGCTCTTTCGGCCGAAGGCAAAATCTTGGCCTGCGAAACCTACCACATGCACTTGGCCATCGGAAATGTGGGCGACAACTCTTACGACTCCGGCGTGTTTCTTGAAGGCAAAAGCTTTAACAGCTCTATTTCCACTAAGCTCATGATGCGCAACACTTATTGTCTGCACGAAAACATTGTGTTTGATTACGTTACGGATGAGGCAGATACTGTTTTTGTGGTCACACCGAGCGGAGACACCCTCAGAGAACAGCCCTTCACCATACACGAAGCCAATGTGAGCGACAGTGGTCTTTACTACCTTTGGGTACACTCCGCACTCCCTTGTGTTGATCTCTGGAACTACGACAGCATCTACATCTCTGTCATCAACACCTACAAACCTGATCTTGGTCCCGACCAATGGCTTTGCACCGGCGAGATTGCCAGTTTGAATCCCAACTATACAGATTCCACTGCTAATTATTATTGGAATACAGGTGATTTGGTACCCGCTATTGAAATCATCACTTCTGGAGAATATATCCTTGAAATTGAGATGCCTAACCCTGAAACGCACACTAACTGCCGAAGCTCCGACACGGTAATGGTGAACTTCTACGACTTGCCGCAACCTGACTTTGAGGCAGATGTGACTTCCGGATGCACTCCTGTGATTTCACGCTTCACCAACCAAACAAACACAGCTTCTGACACTATTTCCTGCGTTTGGATGGTCTTCGACGAGAATTTTAATATTGTGGATTACTCTTCAGAAACCAATCCGATTTTCTACTTCAACGATGCCGGTAACTTCTCTGTGAAATTGATTATTACTACAGCCGAGGGTTGTAAAGACTCCATCATCAAATGGAATTACATTTCCACGGCTCCGCAACCGCAGGTGGATTTCCTGGCCACTCCAGAAATCTGCATGATGAGTGAGACCAACGGTGAAATCACCTTCACCAGCTACATTTCCGACAATGTCACGAATAATCCGTCCAACCATATTGTTTGGAACTTCGGCGATGGACAAACCACTGAGGATGAAATCAACACAACTCATGTCTATTCCTCGTGGGGTGACTATACCGTGACTTTAGCACTGACCACCGAATCCGGCTGCGGCGACTCCGTCAGTCACGTGGTGGTGATTGAGGAAGACCTGCGCTTCCCGAACGTCATCACGCCAAATGGCGACGGTATCAACGACGTATGGGCTATCGAGAACCTCAACACCGACATCAATCCGGAAGATCCCGACCAATACCGCCACAATGAACTGCGCATCAGTGACCGCTACGGTAAGGTGGTATATCACGTCAAGAATTATGATACTTGGGCCAAGAATGGACAGGTTTACGTAGGAAGCAATGTTTTCTCAGGCGAAAATGTCTCTGATGGAGTATATTATTACACCTTTAGCTATAAAGGAAAGGCGAAAACCACTACGTGGAACGGATCTATCACGATTGTGCGGTAATGTGATATGATAATACGATAATGTGGAGACGTGCTACGGCGCGTCTCTACGTGTTTTAGAAAGGAAACTACTATTGCTACTATGGTGAAAGATGCTGTTACGTGGTCAAATCCTATTAAGGTTGTCCCAAGTTGTCCATGTTGTCGTCAAAAATAAGATAAACGAGGGGAGAGGACAACAATCTGTTACTATATAACACACAAACAGGTTGTCTAATTGCATAATAACGACAAAGAAGATGATGGATACATGTATTGCAGTATTTGTCATAGAATAATTTCTTTCTTATAATGTTTTTACGAGGAAAAAACACAGTTTCTTACTGCTGAATCACAAAAACATCGTCATCATTACTGGTAACAGTGTTGTGGCACCATCTTGCCGTTCTGCAGGCGATTCCATTCGAGCAGGCGATCATAAAGTTTACGTTTGAATACACCCGTACCATAACCTAATTGCCATATCTAATTCAGGATGCAAAGAAAATCTTTTTTTAACTTACCCAAATTTTTTATGCCAATTTCTCCAAAAATACGCGTTTTTTAGAACGATTGCTCCATCCCGAAGAATCCTCTTATCCCCCAAAAACCAACGCACCCGCGCCCACCAGCAGTCCCAATGCCATCGTTATCCCCTTTACAACCAGTAAATTTCGTCTTGATTGCGCCATTAGCGGAATGCCAGCGTGACCGTTTTGGGCAATGGAGTTCGCCAACAAGATGGAGAACGGGATACTGCCCTGCAGGAAGAGCATTACGAAAATGAGATGCGGACCCGAAACCGGCAAGAAACCGACTGCCACCGCAATTAGCAACAACAACCACTTGGTCCATGCCTTGGTCTCCATAATGGTTTGCAAATCAATAAATTGGTTAATAACGCCCAAGACTATGAGCGTTCCGAAAGCATATAGGAAAAGAGTCAGGGCATGCTTTTTGATGACATGCTCCCACAGGTGTCCGCGCAAGAAATGCACGATACGCTCCCGCCAGTGATGGTCCTCAGGGTCTGTATGCCTATGCTGGTGCTCCTCATGGATGACGAAGTCGTGATCGCCAAAGTCAACAACCTTGTTTTCAGGCACTTTCAACAAAATCAATCCAACGACAAAACCGATAACGTACAGGATTCCGGTCAGCAGGAGGGCATATTTCGGACTTTGCGCCATAAGGAAGAGAGCCTCGTCGCCAAAGGTGGAGATCATGCCACCCATCAGAGCCCCAAAGGAGAGCAGCCGGTGGGTGAACATCGACACCACAACAAAACCGCCAGCACACCCGGGAATCGCCCCTAACAGGCACGCCAATGCTACCTCCGCTACGGGATGGTTATGCAATTTCTTAAATAAACATCCTGATGATGAGATGTTTACTGATTCCACCAGAGCCATCAACAACAACACCAACAGCGTGATGGACACTGACTCCCGCAACGCTTCCCACAATATATCCAATGCAACCATTATTTATTACCTACCTAGCTCTTGCCCCTATAGGGACTGTTCAATGAATATGTTTCTAAAAACACAGCCTATTGCCTTTTTGCCTACAAATTCAGGTTCTTGGCCAGCGTCGGGTCCGTTTTTTTAGCGCCCCAGACCTTGGCGGAGATGTCGTGTGCCTCTTTGGGTGTCAACAAATCGTAGTGTTCCATAGCGCGTTGCACGAAAATGCACTGCTGAATCTGCGCCTTGTCGGTGACCACGGCATCTGCCAGAGCTTTGCAGGAGGGATAACCGCACAAGTGGCAGTCGACTTGTGGCAGGTTCTGGTTGATTTCAAAAGCGCGTTTCATCTTCTGCATGGCCGCTGCCATGTTGTCGTCCATCTTATCCATAGAACGCGGCTCAACATGTCTAACATGCCGTTTATCAGCTAAATAGTCGAAATAGTTGAGCAGGTCATTATCCTCCGCATCCACCTCTTCGGAACATTTCGCCATCCTTTTGCGTTGGCGTTCGATCATGAGGAAGCGGTTTTCGGCCGTGAGGATACCGCCGCAACAGCTACCATCACAGGCTCTAAGTTCAAGAAAATCAATATCTTGTATATCCTCATCTTCCACTTTCTCCAAAAATTCGGAGACGTTATGGATATCGTCGATAGCCAGATTTCGTCCAGTGCGCAACATCTTGGTTTCGCCGCCTGTAAGCGGGTATGTAATGCTGGCCTTCGACAGCCGATGGAAACGCACCGATTCATCGCACATCTGGTATTCGCCCGTCTTAATCACTCGCAACACCTTGCTGTACAAATAGTTCATATTAATCACACCCGCAACAGGGGATTTTTCTTCACCCACAGGACTCTTGATAGCAGCGATTTTCGCGGCACATGGCGTGACATAGAAAACACCAATGTCCTCCTCTTTCACCCCTTTTTCCGTCAAACTCTTCTTGATATACTCGGCGGTCATGTCAAAAGGGGCCTTCGAAAGGTAGATATTGTCCACCAAAACAGGGAATTTCACCTGGATAAGGCGCACAATAGCCGGACAGAAGGAGGAAATGACAGGTTTCTCACAGGGAGCATTGCCACCCTCCAAATCCCTGCGAAGATACTCTTTCAGAAAATCCACGCTCTTTTCTACTTCATATACATATTTAAAACCAATGTGAAGCAGTGCAGAAAGAATCGTTCGTTCTCGGATTTTCTCCTCAAACTGTGCCAAAAAGATGGAGGGCACCAGCAGGACGGGGTATTTGTAGTCATACACCGTCTGGAAGTCGTCCTGCTCGATATAGATGGCGTTCACTGGACAAGCCACGTAGCAACGACCGCAATCGACACAACGATTCGGGTCCAGCACCGGATGCCCGTCATACACATGAATGGCGCTGGTGGGACAGACACCTGTGCAATGGGAACAACCGATGCAGAGGTCGTATTTGAATTTTAATGCGTGGTGGAAATCTTCTGACATGTTTTTGGGGTTAAAGGGGTTAGAAGGTTATAAAGGTTAAAGGGTTAGAAGGCAATAGGGATTAGTCAAGATCAAAGTTAAAGTCAAAAAGCCAACAGCCAACATCAATGTCCAAAGAAATAGTTCACGAACTCGATCGTGGTGCCTTTGCCGACCTCAGAAGTGATATTTAGAGAATCGGAGTTGTTCTTGATATTGGGAAGCCCCATGCCAGCACCGAATCCCATCTCTCTAACCTTCTGGGATGCTGTTGAATAGCCTTTCTGCATAGCGCGTTCAATATCGGGAATGCCTGGGCCCTCATCAGCCAGCACAATCTTGACGTGGTCTTCTTCCAAATCCACGGTAATATCGCCACGGTAAGCGTGCGCCACAATATTGACTTCCGCTTCATAGAGAGCGACAACAGTTTTCTTCACAATTTCAGGGCTTACACCTATCTTTTTAAGCATCCTTTTCACCTGGCTGGATGTGGAACCCGCATTGGTGAAATCCCCGCCTTCAACATGGTAAGTAAAATTCATAATGTTAGATTTGGTTAATAATCAAACTAATAAACAGCTGGCAGACCAGCATTGTACAAAATCCCGGAGGTCTTATACATGGAAAATCCCGTGCGGATGATGACCATGTCGTTGTCCTCGGCCAACTCCTTCATCTCCTCCGTCACATCCTTGCCGCGCACGATCAATAGGTAACTAATGTCAGACATTTCACATGTGCGGATAGATTGAAGATTGCTCAATCCCGTGAGCAACAACAAGTTGTTCACATCCTTCAACGTCAGGACATCGCTCATCAAATCGGAAGCAAACACACACTCAATGTGTTGATCCAGATAATCTTCGCCGCAAATCACCTCACCTTGTACCAGGTTTTTAATTTCTTCAATTGTCATTTCTAATAGTTTCTACAATGAATGATGAAAATAATTTGCAAAGATACATTTTTTATAATTGGCAACGAAATCTATTTTCTTTTTAACCTTTTAACCATCTAACCATTTAACCCAAAAAATTTGTATCTTTGCAGCCTTAATATAAAAGGAATATGAACGACGAAAAATTATTCACCGAATTCCCGCCCGTAACCACGGAGCAATGGGAAGCAACCATTAATAAAGACCTCAAAGGTGCTGATTATGAGAAGAAATTAGTATGGAAAACAGAGGAAGGTTTTCAGGTTCGCCCATATTATCGTGCAGAAAATATGGAAAATTTGGATTATCTGAAGACCATGCCGAACGAGTTCCCCTACACACGTGGCACGAATCCGCACGACAATTCATGGGAAATCGTGCAAGAGGTGGAGGAGTCGGATCCCGTTAAGGCCAACGCCATTGCGGTGGATGCCCTCAAACGTGGAGCCACCTGCATCGCTTTCAACGCGACTAACGTAGATAGCGCAGCTGCTTTGGAGACTTTGCTGAAAGGTATCGACTTGAATGTCAACGGCGTACAATTCAACCACGTGAAGAGCTACCTCGACCTGATGACGAATTTCGTCGCTTACGTGGAGAAGAACAACTTCGACAAAGAGAAAGTGCAGGGCAGCCTCAACTTCGATCCACTGACCTACCGTCTCAGACATAACAAGTTCTGGAAATCCGCCGAAGAGGATCTGCAGCAGGCCGTCCAACTGATCGAGCTCAACGGCTGCATGCGAAACTTCAAAGTTATCAACGTGAACGGCATTACGCTGCACAACGCTGGCGCGACCATCGTGCAAGAGCTTGCATACACACTGAACTTGGCTAACGAATACTTGGCATTCTGCACCGAAAGGGGGGTCAAACCCGAAAAAGTGGCCTCCCGTATGCAACTGACGCTCTCCGTGGGTTCCAACTATTTCATGGAAATCGCGAAATTGCGTGCTACCCGTCTGCTTTGGTCCACGATGGTGGCTCAATACAAACCCGAATGCGACTGCGCGTATAAAATCCATATTAACACCATCGCATCTACTTGGAACAAAACGATTTACGACCCATACGTCAATATGCTCCGCAGCACTACGGAGGGTATGTCTGCCGTGATTGGCGGCTCTGATTCCATCTCGCTGCAACCGTTTGATGTGGCTTACAAGGAGTCCGATGAGTTCTCCCGCCGTATCTCCCGCAACGTACAGGTCATCCTCAAGGAAGAAGCCTTCATGGACCGCGTGGTCGATCCCGCCGCCGGATCCTACTACGTTGAAAACCTCACCAACTCCATCGCTGAAAACGCTTGGAAACTCTTCCAATCTGTTGAGCAAAACGGTGGTGCACTCGCAGTCATCGAAAACGGAACCATGCGCACTGCCATCGAGGAGAGCTGCCAGAAACGCGACATGAACATCGCCACTCGCCGCTATATCTTGCTGGGCACCAACCAATACCCGAATATCAACGAGACAATGGCCGACAAAATCGAGTGCGTGAAGAAGGACGAAAACGAAGGTTTGAAGACCTACCGCGGCGCGAGAGCATTCGAAGAGCTGCGTTTGGAGACTGAAAAATACGCCAAAGAAAATCACCGTCCATCCGTCTATTTGCTGAAGCTCGGTAACTTAGCTATGCGCCAAGCGCGGGCCGGCTTCATCACCAACTTCTTCGGATGCGCCGGCTACCAGATCGTCGAGCCCGCCGGTTTCGCCACCGTCGAAGAGGGCGTGAAAGCTGCTGGCGAAGCGAAACCCGACCTCATTGTGGTGTGCAGCTCCGACGAAGAATACGCCACCCTTGGCGTGGAAGCCACTAAACAGTGTAAAACGCAATTCCCGAACACGCCATTCCTCGTGGCTGGCAATCCAACGGAATGTCTCGACGCACTCAAAGAAGCCGGCACCGACGACTTTATCCACGTGAGAGTCAATATTCTGGAATCCTTAAGGAAATATAATCAGATGTTATTGAAATAAACTTCTTCATTGTAGAGAGGATTTTATAGAGACGTGCCGTTGTACGTCTCTATTTTTTTAAAAGGAAATATTCAACGACACCCTAATGCCATTTTTCCCCCAGCCAGTCAAATCTTTAGCGTAGGAAATGCGGCGTACATAATCGATGCGCAATACTTGCAGAATGTTTTCAATGCCTGCAGTGAATTCCATATACGGCACCTTCCCTATCGGAGAACATCCATCGGGAAGTACGTAAAGACCAGGTGTGTTTTCGGAAGGAAGGTTCTTTGGCGAAAGTCCACCATAAATGCCGCTGAAAGAGACTACTTCCCTGAATTTCAAACGGTTCCAAATCGGAATGCGATTGAATATCCACCCTTTCAGATGATAGGTGGCGTAGAGTGCGACGTACTTGTCCATGATGAACTCCATTGGCTTCATCAAACAGAAAGTGTTGGGTGTGAGGAACCACGACTGGTTGCTTTGCGGGACGTACAGTTTCGGGAAGGGCACGGCATTCCAGACAATGCCCGCTTGCGCCGTGGCATCAATGTGCCCGAACGCGGAAAGCCAAAATCGTTTCTCTACAGAAAAGTCCGTATGGTTGTACCAGCATTTCCCATCCAAATTACCGAGAGTATGCGACAGTTTGAACACCGGCGCGTCTCTTGAAAGTCTTAGTAACGCACCCTTTCCGGACTGTTTGTTATAAACAAGTTCCCCTGGAGCCCACCTGAGATCAATACCCCATTCCCATACCTTGTAATCTCTTACGGGTGAAGCTGTTCCATCACTGTTAATTCGCCAATACACTGATTTGCCCGCCGCCTCGTTTTCCTCCATTTGCACCCACGTATCCACGCTGAAGCGACTCTCCCACTCATGGAGGTAACGCAACTTGTGACGACGAACATACTGCGCCGACAACGCCGGTGAATTGTCCTCAGAATAGGACAACAGAATATTGTCGCGGTCCATATAGGAATAATTTTGTCCCACCATCTCCATATCATAACTCGTGCTCAGATATATAGCATGTCGCGGAGATTCGTTATAATGTCGCTTTTTGGGTACGAAACTGTAAATCGCCGTGGCGTTATACTTGAGTCTCAGGTCTTTACATCCGAAAGCAAGGTATCCTGTCAGGAAAAAGTGATCGTGCAAATTGGCGGTGGTCATGCCTCCTATGCGCAATCGTACCCCTTCGGTCGGGTTGTGACTGATCATATTGTAAATCGATCCGATATCAAACCGACTCTGTTTGCGATCCTTTGTCGTAGAGATATAACCCGTGGATAAAATCTCCGCCGTCTTTTCCAACCCCCTGAACAAAGGCAAACGACGCAGTTCGGTCGAGAGACTGTCCATGACAGATTCCTGCTGACTCAGCGGTTCCGGACGCATTTTCTTCCATCGCCCGCTCTTGTATTTCGATACATCCGGCGATTCGATCTCCTCACCCGCAGAAGCAAGCGAATCTGGAATCGTGGCCCCTATCTCATATTGATACCATAACGTGTTCTGACGAATATAAATATGTCTTTGTTTTTTCTTTTTCCGCTTGATGAAGGAAAACGCACCGAATGTTTGCGATGTGTTCGGTGCCCATAAACCACTTTCTGTCTGAATAAAATCTTGTTCAACAATCAGTCGTTTGACATAGTTCATATTAATGTCAACAGGGACATTGATGTTATACTTTTTCAACGCGTAGGTACTGTCATTCACAATATACAAACGTCCCGTGAATCCGAAAGTCCTGCTGTTCACGGGCGCGAAAGAGAGCTCGATGCAGGAAATACTATCTATCATCAGGGTGTCCGTAATAAAGTAATGGTAATACATGGTGGCAAAGGCGGAGGAGAGCGGGCTCACAAACCGGTTGAGCATCAATTCAATATCGTTGTCAAAGATGTTCACTTCCGAGAACATGGCCCCGAGATTGGTACCGAGCCCCTCATCTTCTTGTATCTCATCAACGCCTTGCATTCTTCTAGCAATCAAATAGTTAACTTTCTTACGCGGAGACTTTTGGTAATAGCGATCCGACAAACTCTCCCTCAAGGAAAGTGTTATCACGGGCACTGTGTCAGCCTTAACCGTGTCAATATATTTCTCCAAAAATGAAAGTTGACGATTAAATGCATTTTTCTGAAAGTCCATATCAAACCGTCCAAAAGTGATTACCATTTTCTTGTAAACCTTTGATTTATAACATTCTGCCGATTCGATACGGTTCTCGTTTTTATGTGCAATCACTTTTTCAATCAATTCCACGGCAGGATTTCCCTTGCGGACGTACTTCTGTTTCTTTTTCTTGACTACCACCTCCCTCAATGGCTGAGCCATATTAAGGAAGATGTTTCGCTGTTTTTCACCTTTCTTAACAACCAGTGTATCAGGTTTATAAAACGAATAGCTAACAATTAGTGTGTCTGTCTTAGCATACGGTAATTTGTACGAACCTTTTGTATTGGTATAAGTTCCCACCGCGGTGTGCAGCCACTGCAATTTCGCCATATACACCGCAACAGTGTCGCCTTTCTCGTCGAGCGAATAAACCTTTCCGCGAAGCTCCTGTGCCGAAAGTTGTCCGAGAGCACTCCCCAAAAGGAGGGAACACCCAACCATCACCGCCAGAAAGGTTGTATTCCGATTTTTGAAAAAGCTTCGTATCTTACTCATTGAACGACAGATGGCACAAAAATATTAAATTATATTCATAAAAAAAACAAATTGCAAAGAAACGAAAAAACTATAAATATATTATTTTTGCCGCCAAATTACTGTTCATCAAGAGCTATATAATGAAAAAACCACAAATAATGATTCGAAAAACCAGTTTTGCATGCATCATAATCTCCCTGTTTTTGATTCTACTATTTCCCACATGCCATTCACCGAAAACTAACCAACAGCAGGAAGTATTCTTTACTTGGGAAGATTCCTATCATCGTCCCATTGAGCTGAAGGAGGCACCGCAGCGCATCGTTTCTATTTCGCCCGCCATCACCGAGGTAATGTTCCTCGTGGGGGCACAGGACAAGTTGGTCGGTATTTCCGACTTTTGCAAGTATCCACCTGAGACAGAGAAGATTACCAAAGTTGGTGGAATGCACAACATCAACTTCGAGGTGCTCCTGTCGCTGCATCCCGACGTGGTGCTCATCGGTTCGATGATCTCGCAGCAAGATGTGGATGCCATCGAAAAGATGGGAATTCCAGTAGTCTGCATCGTGGAGGAGAGCTCGTTAGAGGGAATGTCGGAAATGATGGAGGTGATCGGACGCATCACACAATGCGAGGAAAAAGGGAATGCCGAAGCCGCGCAGTGGCGGGAGAAGATTGCGGAGCGGAAGGCTCACGCGCCCGCCCCCGGAAACCGCAAGTGCGTCTATTACGTGGTCGGTTTCGGTGACGGTGGCGACTTCACGGCCCCGAAAAACACGCATATCCAAGAGATCATCGAGCTCGCGGGCGCGCGCAATGCCGGCGACTCGCTCACGGGCTGGAACATCAGTCGCGAATACCTCTTCAAAGTCGATCCCGACATCATCCTGGTGCGCCGGGAGGACAGCGCGGCCTTTGTCTCGCGCCACCCCTACACGCAGCTCAACGCCGTGAAAGCCGGCCGCGTTTATGGCATCGAGAGCGGCTGGATTGATGTGGTCTCCCTCCGCAACATGAACGCAGTGGATTACATTGCGGAAATTTGCGGAAACCGCTGAAATATATAAAAAGCTTTCCTTAAGCAGCCCATTCCCCTCCTCTGGAGGGTGCCCGAAGGACTGGGTGGGAAGGCAAGACGCGCGAAGCGCAAATAACCCCACACTGCGGCTTTGCCTTGTGTGGGGTATAGTGAAAAATGCAGATTACTCTTTGTTTTCCAATCTGCCGCGAACTTCTGCCAGGAACTCGTCCACATCAATACCGATAGCCTTGGCTTCTTCCACGAGAAGAGCCTCCTCTTCGGGAGAAATGACACCGTCTTCCAAAATGGCTGCCACTTTCGTGTCAAGCGCATTGAGCAGATTTTCTTTCTCTGTAGTGTCTTCCGGGGATTCCTGAAGCTTCTTGCCTGCATTGATCAGTACTGGTAGATTGGCCAGCGAGCCGAGTTTCTCTAGCGCCTTGCCGCTCATTTCCTTTGCTTTGCCAGCAGCATCGCCCACTTTCTCTGCAAACTTGCTGTCCTTGATGTCTTCTACCACATCTTTGGCTTTGTCGCGAACATTTTCGGCAACAT
>CAMJXE010000024.1 GCA_946409645.1 uncultured Bacteroidales bacterium | reverse complement strand
TCTTCCTTTTCTATCGATTCTGCTGCTAAAACTCTCAAAATCTTCCAAAAATCACCCTATAAGACATCTCGGCTTCTGCATTACAAACTGTCATTTCTTGTCCTTTCCCCTTATTTTATTGACTTCCGGCACAATCCAAAAAAGTATTTGGAAATATGCTCAAAAATTGTATTTTTGCCGCTCGAAAAATTAGGTATGAAGAATATTGTTTTTCGATTTTTTAAGGAATTTTAACATTTGTAATTTATTAATAATCAATATATATGAACAACAACAACAGAAGAGTGGTGATTACGGGCATGGGCATTTGGTCATGCATCGGTACCTCTTTGGATGAAGTGAAAGAGTCTTTGTTTCATGGGAAATCGGGCATCGTGTTCGACCCTGCCCGTAAGGAAATGGGCTTCGAATCAGGTCTCACCGCCGCTGTGCAGATGCCGAATCTGAAAGGCATTGTGGACCGTGCACACCGCGTATTCATGCCAGAAGAGGCACAATACGCCTATATGGCCACAGTAGATGCCCTCAAAATGGCCAAAATGGATGCGGACTATCTGGAACATCACGATGTGGGCCTGCTCTATGGTAACGACAGCAGCGCAGATGCCGTGGTGAAGAGCGTCGATACCATGCGCGAGAAGAAAAACACCCGTTTAGTAGGTTCTGGCGCCATCTTCCAATCTATGAATTCCACGGTGACAATGAACCTCGGTTGTCTGTTCAAACTGAAAGGCATCAACATGACGGTGAGCGCGGCTTGTGCCAGCGGCTCCCACGCCATCGGCCTCGGCTCGCTGCTCATCAAGTGGGGCTTGCAAGACTGCATCGTCTGTGGCGGCGCACAAGAAGTCAACCCCTTCTCTATCGGCAGCTTCGACGGCATCGGTGCTTTCTCAAAGCGCGAAAACGAACCCGAAAAGGCCTCCAGGCCCTTCGACGCAGGGCGCGACGGACTGGTTCCCGGCGGCGGCGCAGCCACGGTCATCATCGAAAGCTATGAATCCGCAGTGAAACGCGGCGCCCCCATCATCGCGGAAGTGTTAGGATACGGATTCTCCTCCAACGGTGACCATATCTCCTCCCCCAACGTGGACGGACCGCGCAAAGCCCTCCTCATGGCTTTGGAGCAAAGCGGAGTCACCAAAGAACAGATCGGCTACATCAACGCCCACGCAACTTCCACTTCTGTCGGCGACACCAACGAGTCCAAGGCCATCTACTCCGTTTTCGGCGACAACATGCCGCCCGTCACCTCCACCAAAGGCCAGACCGGTCACGAAATGTGGATGGCAGGCTCCAGCGAGGTCATCTACTCCATACTCATGATGAAAAACCACTTCATCGCCCCGAACCTCAACTTCGAACACGGAGACGAAGATACAGGCAAACTCAACATCCCCGCAAAACGCATCGACAATTACAACTTCGACATTTTCTTGTCGAACAGCTTCGGTTTCGGTGGCACGAATTCCACTTTAATCATCAAAGATATTAAATAATTCAAAAAGTATAATATTTTTCAAAAAAGAATCCTATGGAAAAAGAAGAAATGATCAAAAAAATGGTGTCCATCCTCGCTGACGAGTTTGAAGTGGAACAAGAAGCCATTCAACCCGAGGCAAACATCAAAGAGACCATGCATCTTGACAGCCTGAGCCTTGTCGATATGGTTGGGTTAGTAAACGAGGAGTTCGGTGTGGAGATTAAAACTCCCGACCTTCCTTCTCTGAAAACTTTCGCTGACCTGTACGACTATGTCTATACCCGCTTATAAAACAAACGACATCACAAGCCTCATCCCTCAGCGACCGCCCATTTTGATGGTGGACGGTTTCACTTGCGAAAACGAGCAAAATTGCCAATCCACCTTGACTATCTCCAGCGACAACATGTTCCTGGAAGAGTCTGGATTGCTGGCGGAAGAGGGCATATTGGAGCATATCGCCCAAACAGCCGCGGCTTATGTGGGTCATATCCGCAAATTGGCCGGCGAAGATGTCAACATGGGCTATATCGGCGACATTAAACGTTGTACGGTAAGCGGACTGATGCCCGCTGCCGGTGACACATTGATTACCCACCTGACCATCATGTCTCAGGTGGGTAATATTACTTTAGTGTCGGCCCAAACCGCTGTCAATGGGCAAACTATTTTGACTTGCCGCATGAAATTGGCGAATTAACCCTTCAGGATAGCAAAAAAAATGGCTCAGAACAGTAAATTATATGACATTCTGGAGACGGATGAGCACTCCATATTGTTGAAAATGAATGAGAACCACCCCGTCTATCAAGGGCATTTCCCCGGGAATCCCATCACTCCCGGCGTGCTCACCCTGCGAATGATTCGCGAGTGCGTGAGTCGCGACATCCGTCGCCCTCTGCATTATTCTGCCATCAAGACCTGTAGATACGTCGCTCTGATCCGACCGGGCGACTCGCTTCGGCTACATCGGCAAATCACAAACAACGGGGACTCCCTCTCCATAAAAGCCACCTTGTCCCACGCTGACAACCCTGACGACATCAGGTTGCTATTGGATGCGGAAATGCGATAAATCATGACGGAAAAGAGAGATGCGATAGTGATCGGCGGCGGCTTCGGCGGGTTAACCTGCGGTATTGCACTTGCAAAAGAAGGCAAAAAGGTGACCGTGCTGGAAAAATGCCCGATTCCTGGCGGCGCATTCCAATCGTTCCGTCGCCACGGCCAGATGTATGACACTGGCTTCCACTATGTGGGCGGCATCGGCAAAGGAGAAGTGCTCCATCCCTTAGTCTCCTACTTTGCTTTGGAAGACCTTCCCTGGCAACTCCTTGACGACCAATTCCTTGAGATTCACACCCTTGGGCACACCCACTTCCTGAATCGGGGTTTCCAACATTTTGTGGATGGCATCGCAGCCGACTTCCCCTCCGAAAAAGCGGCTCTCAAGAAGTTGGTTTCCTTGATGAAGAACATCAACGGCCGTATCTACGATTCTGTCCTTCCTAATCACAATGTCTTTGAAAACGTTTTGATGGGAGTCTCCGCCAAAGCCTACTTGGAGGCAAATTTCTCCAGCCCAGTGGTGCGCAACCTGCTCTGTGGACAATGCCTGACCACTGAACTGACCGACAAACTGCCGCTCTATTCGTTCCTCCAATCCATCAACTCGTTCACCCAAGGTTCCTACCGGCTAAAAGGCGGCGGCGAAACCTTAATCAACCGACTGGTGGAGAATCTTCAGGCTGCTGGTGGCGAATTGCTGACCCGCAAGGCTGTGGAACAGCTCGAAATTGGAGAAGACGGCAGAATCAAGGGCGTGCGCTGCTCCGACGGCTCAGAATACCACGCCGACCTGTTCATCACCACCATACATCCCAACCTGACTATCCAATATACCCCCGAATGCAAACAAATGCGCGGTATTTTCCGCCGACGCATCCAACGACTGGAAAACACCGTGGGCATGTTCACGGTACAACTGGAACTGCGACCCAACACCATCCCCTATCTAAACCGGAGCATCAGCATCATTGAATCCGACGATGTATGGAACACCCCTTGTGGGAAGAACGACCCCGTTAAGAACATGCTCATCAATTACAATGTACCCAAAGAGGGACATTTCGCCACCAACATCGACCTGCTGGTCGCTATGTCCTGGGACGCAGTGAGCGAATGGGAAGAAAGCGCCTTAGGACATCGTCCCGAAGCATATAAAGCTTTCAAACAGAAAAAAGCGGAAGAGTGCATTGCTTTTGCAAAACGTTATATTCCTGATTTAGAAGGAAATATAACCAACTATTGGACAAGCACGCCACTTACTTACCGCGACTACACGGGCACTTGGCACGGTTCCGCCTACGGAATCCGCAAAACCTACGACAATCTGATTGGCACTGTACTCTCCCCCACCACACCTTTTGAAAACCTCTTTCAAGCCGGACAAAACTTGATGCTGCACGGTATGCTGGGTGTTGCCATGACATCAATGATGACCTGTAATGCCATTTGCGGCAAAGACCTGCTCAATCAAGCCCACTAAAAATCCGAATTAACTTCCAATGTCTCCACTTTGGAGTTTTTCCCATCTATGTATGTGATAACAAACGGTGAAGTGCTGTGATAGCTGCACTTCGAGAGTATGATAAAATTACATGCCTGTGTAACGGTATCCGTGTCGGTCTGCCATTTGGAATAATCGGTAGTGTATTTCACGTATATGGGTTCCTCCTTGATTTTATTGACCTCCTGCGAAATTTCCCCGTATTTGCCGCTTAAACGGCTCTGCAAATCGGGGTAAGTGAACTGCGTGCTCATGTTAAAGAAGACGTTGACGCTATAGACAAGGTGGGTTTTCGCCGCAGAACGAATTTCGATTTTCACGCGTTCGCCCGCAAAAGTACCCTTCATCACTGTGTAGTTCGGTTTCGTGTGATTGACATCCTCCACAAAACCCTTGCCCTTCATTTTCGAAACAAACGTGGACATCGTACTGTTCATCCCAACACCCAAAAACTTCATCGGTTGCGTTTGTGCATAGCTGAATACCAACACAATACAAAATATTCCAGTCAATAATATCTTCTTCATAATACTGATTTCCGTTCAAAAAGGTCGCAAAAATACAATTTTCATCCGTATGATTAGACGCCTGTCCTGCCTTTTGGTTTATTCTGAAAAGATCCGGTCCATAAACAATCCCACCCTGTTCAACACGATGCAGGCGCGGCTTTGGTCGATGACTATCCTCACCTTTTCCGTGGTGACCGTCTCCGTGAGCACAATCCGCTTGTAACCGATGGTGGTCTCCTCGGCGATGGTGCGCCAATTGCCGTTCTCGTCCTCCACCTCAATATGGAATTTTTCCACGCGCTGGCCCAGAGGGATATATTCTTGCAGCATCACGCGGTTGAAGGTCTGCGGCTCGTCGAACACGAATTGCACCCAAGCGGTGGTCGCGGTGTCGCTTGTGGCCCAGTATGAACTGTAATCTTGGTCAATAAGCCAATATCCATCATATTGACGAGGTGAGAAACTGCTTAAAACATAATTCCAAAAAGTAAATCGGGGACACTTTTCATTAGTACGATAATCCGACACAGTGATAAACCGTGCTTTTTTTGCCAAATCATGCGCGAAAATGCTGTCTAACGCGGCGCGGAACTCCATAAGGCGAAGAGAGTCCTCGGCGGGGATGAGGCCGTGGTTATCAGGCGGCACGTTGAGCAGTAGTAACGAGTTGCGACCCACGCTATTGTAGTAGATTTTCAGCAGCTCCTGCACGCTCTTCGGGTGCTCGCTCTCGCGCCAGAACCAGCCCGGCCGGATGGAGACGTCCGTCTCGGCGGGAATCCAGCACGCCCCGTTGTAGTTGCCCGCGTTGAGCGTGTCCTGCGAAGGGGCGTCGGCACCCGGGCCGAAGCCCTCCACATCGAGGCGCGACCAGCAAGTGCGCCCGCATTTTCCCTCTTCGTTGCCAACCCACCGGCACCCCGGCCCCACATCACTGAAAATCACTGCATTGGGCTGCAACTTCTTCGTCTGCCCATTGAACTTCTTCCAGTCATAGACCTGCTTCTTGCCGTTCGGACCCTCACCGTTGGCCCCGTCAAACCATTGCTCGAAGATAGGTCCGTAGTTTGTATGTGCGTTCCGCAACGTCTTGAGGAACACCTTGTTGTAGGCATCCGTACCATAGGTGGGCGCGTTGCGGTCCCACGGGGAGATGTAGATGCCGAACTTCACACCGCCCTGTTTGCACGCCTTTGACAGTTCCTTCAGCACATCGCCCTTTCCGTTGCGCCACGCACTCTCGCGCACGGTATGCGTGCTCACGGGGTTGGGCCACAGACAAAAGCCGTCGTGATGCTTAGCAGTGATGATAATACCCTGAAATCCAGCATTCTTCGCCACTGCCACCCACTGATTGCAGTCGAGAGCGGTCGGATTGAAGACATCCACGGTCTCGGTACCCTCTCCCCACTCCAGTCCAGTGAAGGTATTCGGTCCGAAATGACAGAACATATTCATCTCCATGCGTTGCCAGGCCACCTGCGCGTCGGTCGGCACAGGACCGTACGGCTTCGGCGGAGCGGCAGGTTTGGGTTGAGGGGCAAACTTCTGCGCCTGCAAAGCAATCCCCACCAATAAAATCAACAGAATCAAACAGCATTTTTTCATACCAGCTCTGAATTTTGGTGCAAAGATGCAAAAAAAATCAATTGTCCCAATGCGGGATGTCAAAGATTAACACATTGAAGACAGAAAATCCCAAAACAACGGCACAATTGGAGATGTTGTGAATTATTTCCAAACGTTGATGTGATACGTATAAAAAGTGTATTTTTGTGGATCGAGAAAACGATATAGATATTTTATACCCAAATCGTATGAAACGTTTTATCATATTTTTGGCGTTCACAATGTTCGTCTCGCATCTCCACGCTGATGTGCCCGACAGCATTATTGTTAGCACTAATCCAATTAACAAAGACTCCTGCACTTACAAAGGGGTCCCTCTGCATGGGAAAGTTAAGGTGGTTAACAGTTTCGCAGATTTCAAAGTGCGAGTGGTCGAGTCATTTCCTGACCTTAACGTCAAGGTGGTCAATTCATTCCCAGATCATTGCGGCGAATGGATGTTCGTGGAATCATTTCCTGATTTCACAATCCAATACGTAAACTCCTTTGCCGATTTCGACATTAAATTGGTGAACTCCTTCCCGGGTGTCCCATAACAACACACCTTCACCTCGGAGACAACAGTTGTGTGTTGCTTTCAAAAGTTTTGTACCTCTACAATTAGAAACAGCAAATTGTTGTAACTGCTAACTCATCATTTGTCCTTAAAAGAAAAAATCGAACTCTCGAACTTTTCCTGCGCGTATGACTTATCGACCACGATTTTCTTTTTGCTGAGACTCGGGAACTCAAACATCGCGTCGGTCATGATTTTCTCAACAATAGCACGCAAACCGCGCGCACCCAACTGCAACGCCACCGCCTTCTCGACGATGTAGTCCAAACTCTCTTCCGTGAAAGTCAACGTGATGCCGTCCATCTTGAACAACGCGATGTACTGTTTCACCAAAGCGTTCTTCGGCTCCGTGAGGATGCGCTTCAACGCCGTACTGTCCAATGCGTGGAGCGAGGTGATGACAGGGAAACGGCCGCACAGCTCGGGAATCAATCCGAACTCCTTGACATCCTGCGCACTGACGTATTTAAGCGCCTCCTGTGGGTTGAAATTGATGTTCTTGGTGTTATAACCAATGGCATGTGTGTTCATGCGGTCGCAGATGATGTTTGACAGGTTATTGAATGCTCCGCTTCCGATGAACAGAATATGGCGCGTGTTGACATGAATAAACTCCTGCTCGGGGTGCTTTCGACCACCTTGTGGCGGTACGTTCACAATAGACCCTTCCAGTAACTTTAGCAACGACTGCTGCACACCTTCTCCTGACACATCACGCGTAATCGAAGGATTCTCAGAACCTTTGCGGGCGATTTTGTCGATTTCGTCGATGAAGACAATACCGCGTTCCGCACGTGCTACATCGTAGTCGGCAGCCTGCAACAGACGTGAAAGGATGCTCTCCACATCCTCCCCTACATAGCCCGCCTGCGTAAAGACGGTAGCATCCGCAATACAAAACGGCACATCCAATAACGTCGCTATCGTTTTAGCTAACAATGTTTTACCTGTACCTGTCTCGCCTATCAGCAACACGTTGCTCTTTTCAATATCCACATCGGGATCAGAATTGTCTTGAGATTGCATCAACCGCTTATAGTGGTTATACACTGCCACAGAGAGCACCTTCTTGGCCTCCTCTTGTCCAATGACATAGTCGTCCAAACGCTCTTTTATCTCCTTGGGCTTCAGCAGTTTCAGCTTCATATTGGAAATAACATTCCTCTGGGTCTCCACCTCATGTTGATGGTAGATGTCCATCGCGGCTTGAAGGCAGTCACTACAAATCATCCCATCAAATCCGCCAATAATAAACTGATCCTTCGGGATTTCAAGTCCACAAAAGCTACACGTTCTATTGATTTGATTATTTTTTTTCGCCATATTGCACTTTATAACAACAACCGGCGCCCGGACATTTCCGGAGGCCGGTTGTTTCATTTTCCATTGAATAAAACTCGGTTATTTGCGTTGATCACGCCCTAAAACCTGGTCAATCATACCGTACTCTTTCGCCTCGGCAGCCGTCATCCAATAGTCGCGGTCGCTGTCCTTCCACACCTGGTCATAATCTTTACCGGAGTGGTAAGCGATGATTTCATAGAGTTCTTTCTTGATTTTCTGTATCTCACGGGCCTCGATTTCAATGTCGGAAGCCTGACCTTGCGCACCGCCCATCGGTTGGTGAATCATCACGCGGGAATGCGGGAGTGCGAAACGCTTGCCTTTGGCACCGGCGCACATCAGCACAGCAGCCATTGAAGCAGCCATGCCCGTGCAAATCGTGGACACATCGGGTTTCAGATACTGCATCGTATCGTAGATACCCAACCCGGCATATACCATGCCGCCAGGACTGTTGATGTAGATCTGTATGTCACGTTCTGAATCCTGAGACTCGAGGAAGAGCAACTGTGCTTGGATTATATTGGCCACATCATCGTCGATGGGCACACCCATGAAGATGATTCTGTCCTTCATCAGGCGGGAGAAAACGTCCAGCTGGGTAATATTCATCGGGCGCTCCTCAATGATGTACGGGGTGATATAATTGCGCGCCAGTGAGGTGTAGCGGTCCATCTTCAGACTGCTGATACCATGCTGTTTAAGCGCATAATTTCTGAATTCGTCTCTCATAATTACTCGGTTTTTTTAGTGGATTTAGCGCGCGTTTTCTTGGGTTTCTCCTCTGCGGGGACTTCCGTCGCCGGCTCTTCCTCCTTAGCAGCCGCTTTGCGCTTGGTAGTTTTTTTCGGCTTCTCTTCAGCGGTTTTTTCTTCCTTAGGTGAAATTTCATTCACAAAAGCCTTGAAATCGCCCTCTTTGTGGTCGATATTCATCTTCTTGCGCAACACCTCCACTAATTTCTTGTCGTAGAGCATATCGTACGCGTTCTTCACGTATTCCTGATTCTTCATGGCATCTGCCACGATTTTATCCACCTGATCCTTAACGCTTTCGGGGTTGAAGTTGCCGAAATAACTCTTGATGAAGTAATCGCGGAAATAGTTCTCAACATCGGCACGAGTGACGTTCACGTCCTCACCTTCCACGATGTTGTTCTCTAAAATCTGCCATTGGAAAGAACGTTTGTACTGGTCGAATTGCTTCTCCAAATCCTCGTCCTTCATATCCTTCTGCACCGCCTTGATGTAGCGTTTCATGAAATCATCGGGTAACTCCACGGTCACATTATCCAACAGGGTTTCGATGGCCTTATTCATGAAAAGACGTTCTGTATCAGGTTTGTACTGCGCTGCCAACACGTTCTTGGCATCTTCTTTGAGTTGTTTTTCATTGGTGACATCACCGTTAGGATAAGCCACTTTGAAGAATTCTTCATTCAACTCAGCGGGCTCGATGCGACCGATGCGCTTGATAGTCAGCTCATAGGTATAAGGATCGTCTTCCTTGAGGTCTTCCACTTTGAGGTCGAAAGCACGAGCGAAGAAAGGATCAGAACTGAAAGCCTGACGCATAGCGAGAGTCACTTTCTCATCCACTTTTTTCCCGACAAGAGCCTTCTGAGCGTCTTCTTTCAGGTCTCTGATGAAGAAGAAAGCCTCCTTCTCTCCGCCGTAATCCGCTGAAATGCTGTCGTTTTTCTCGATGGTGTCAGGGGTGACATATTTACCGTGACGCTCACGAAGCTGATCAATATAGTTGGTGATTTCCTCTTTGCTCGGCACAACGGTGAAATCAGTGATGGCAGGCATAGCCTTATAGTCGATTTTCACCTCGGGACGAAGTGCATATTCGTACGTGAAGGTGAAGTTATCGGGATTATCGAAATCCACTTGTGACTTGCCTTCAACGGGCATAGGTTCGAAGATATACTTCACATCGTTATCTTTGAAATACTTGTCAATCTGTTCGTTAACAAGACGGTCGATTTCCATTACGAGGATGTTCTTACCGTACATCTTTTGAACGATGCCCATGGGGGCGTTGCCTTTGCGGAAGCCAGGAACGGCTACCTCACGACGTTGTTTTTTCAACGCTTTATCTACACTTTCTGCGTAGTCTTCCTTTTGGATTTCAATAACGAGTTCCTGCACTTGGCCGGGAACATTTTCGTGCTTAATATTCATTTAATCAGTATTTTATATTACAAACAAAAAAAACACACAACGCCAGCGGGCATTGCATGTTTAACCTTTCAAATATTCTATCGATTATTCTTCAGCAGCATCGGTGGTTTGCTCAACTTGGGTGTTGGAGGTGCCGTGAATGCTGTTGTATTCGCTCTTCGACATGAAAGCGCACACGAAGCAGAGCAACATGATGCCTGCGGCGAGGCCCCAAGTGGTCTTTTCGAGCACGTCGGCGGTTTTGCGCACACCCATCACTTGGTTGGAAGAGGCAAAATTGGAAGCCAGGCCGCCACCCTTAGAGTTTTGGATCAGGACGACAAATGCCAATACGATACTTGCCAAAATGATTAATACTACACACAATGTAAACATCTTCTTTTACTTTTTAGTTTATGATTTAACGATTTATTATTTCAACATTCGGACTGATAAAGCAGCAAAAACAATGCCAAAATCAACCTTCCGCCATCATTTTTTTCAGCTCCTCAATTCGGGCGGCAAAGATACTATTTTTTTCGGGAAAATGCAACTTCAATATTTCAAACATCTGAATAGCCCTGTCATAGTAACCTTGTTCAGCGTAAATATTTGCCAACGAAACACTTACAATACTTTGGTCCTCAATTGAACTCTTAACTCCATAGTCGGCATTTGCATCGTGGACATCCGGGGAGTAGATGATTTTAGGAGCATCTTTGGAGAATTTTTCAATCAGTTGATCAATCAATACCTGACGGTTTTCATGATCCGGAGCTGGGTGTTTCACAAAAATAGGGTTGAGTGTCGAGCTTTGTTGAGGCTTGGTTTCCACGAAGTTAAGTTGTGGTTTGTCACGCATCTCCACCACCGGTGCCGTTTCCAACTGCAGGGTATCGAAACGCTGTTTGTCGGTCAACGTGAGCAGCATTTTGACACGCTGGCGATTCTGACCTTTGAGACGATCCTCCCGCAGGCAGAACATGTTCAGCAACGGAGAAGCGGGATATTTGCGTTGCCACTCCCGCAACTTCTCATGCGCCAAATCCACATCCACTGCGACAAAATCGGTAAAGTAAATTTTCTCCATTTGAAAACATTTAGCGCGGCAAAAATACGTTTTTCTCTGATACGGCCCGCAATTTCCCGCAAAAAGACAATAAAAAACCCCGAAATGCATCGGGGTTGTCGTTTTCCAAGTGGAGCCGGGGGGAGTCGAACCCCCGTCCAAACACGCCGCAAGTATGCTTTCTACAAGTTTAGTCTCCGTTTGATTGTCGGCGGCGGCATGGTACGGGACGGACCTAAGCGTCGCTTATCTTCTAAAGTTTCGCCTCAGCCTCGAAGCGCGGCCTCAGCTATCAGCCCTTTTATGATACTCCGGACCGGACGTTGAGCCGAAGAACTTCCGGGGGAGCACCCGCGGCTACGGACCTTGTCCGCGCGGCGGGAACCGCAACGGTTACGCTGCGATTGCATAAGAAGTTTCGCCATTTATTTGGCATCGAGGGTTAATTTTTAACGGAATCAGCCCACAAATTCCGACCTGCTTACATACCCCCGAACTTGCTGTCAAAACCAGACGGCCCCGGGGAAAAAGAGAGGCTACTTCACCTCTCCCTTCAATTGCAATATCACTCTGTCGGTGTTCGCATTCGACAATACTGTCAAACGCTTGCTGATTAGTCCGACATTCTTGGCCGTGTATGTCGCCTTGATGGTGCCAGTCTTACCAGGCATCACCGGAGCCTTCGACCACTCCACCTCCGTGCAGTCGCAAGAGGAAATCACATCGTCTAAAATCAGCGGTTTCTTACCGATGTTCTTGTAGGTGATGGTCACCACCTTCACATCTCCGACTTTCAAAGTCCCGAAATCAACCGTTTTTTTCTCGAATTCGATTTCCGCGCCCGTGCCCGTGTAAGTGGTTTTGGTGGTCTGCGCCTGCAATGCCACGCCAAAGCCCATACAAAGCATACAAACGAAAGCTACTAACTTTTTCATCGTTACAAGTTTTTGAAAATTAATCATTTGCCCGTGGAGCGCCACTGTTGTTATCAGGAGCGGCCTCCGTAGGTTTCGGATTCACATTGCCCGTGATTTTCAACACCACACGGTCGTTTACAGCATTGGATTCCACCGTGATGGTCTTGTTGATCTGACCAACACGCTGGGTATTGTACTTCACCTTGATGGAAGCTTTCTTGCCCGGAGCGATGGGGTCTTTCGGCCATGAAGGCACCGTGCAGCCACAGCTGGAACGGCAGTTGGTGAGAATCAGTTCGGCTTTCCCGGTGTTCTTGAACACGAATTCGCATTCACCGTTTTCACCCTGGTTGATCTGGCCATAGTCGTGCACTAAAGTCTCGAAGGTGATTTCAGGGGTTTTCACTTTCTTGTTCTTTTTCGGTTGGGCGGCAGCTGAGCCATCGCCCTGAGCCATACCGGCCATCACAAAGGCCAAAACCATCAATAAACTGAATACTTTTTTCATAATCTTGTTATTATAAATCTTGTTCAATGTTCAAAATCATATCCTTGACCCTTCAAATCTGATGAAGTTTAATCTTCGCATCTGAATATTTCATAAGGATTGCTTCGATCGCCAAGTCATAGCTTTGAAGCCCAAATCCACTGATGAAGCCAACACAGGCGGAAGACAACACGCTGTTTCTGCGGTAGTTCTCTCGCCCGAAGAGGTTGCTTATATGCACCTCCAAGACTGGGCATTTCGCAGCTCTCACTGCATCGGCCAACACAATGGAGGTGTGCGTGTAGGCTCCTGCATTGAGAACGATGCCATGCAAATTCCGTGCCGATGTGATGGTTTCTGCCAACGCTCCCTCGTCGTCTGACTGGAAGAATTCGATTTCCACTTGCGGATAACGACCGCGCAGCTCGGTCAGATACTCATTGAAAGAGAGATTGCCATAAACATTCACCTCTCGCGTACCTAAACAACTGAGGTTCACGCCATTGACAATCAACATCCGGATATACGCCTCGCTATTTTTCATAGAGAATCACAAAAACATCCTCCTCAGGACGGTGCATGTTCAGTTGTTCGCGACCGTATTTCTCCAGCAGCACGGAATCCTCAATTAGCTGTTCATAGGTATAAACATTGCCCACTTGATTCTTCGTATTAGTGATCTTATTCTCCAAATTGGTGATTTTTCTATTTAAATCCCTGTGAGTCTTCAGATTATGATCAGAAAGAAAGAAGAAATAGATTACAAAAAACAGGAACGTCACAATATATAATATTGTGAAGAACCTGAATCGGCTTCTGGATTTCGGACGGTCTTCGTTCATCGTTTATCGGGCGTAATTCACGGCACGGGTCTCACGGATGACCGTAATCTTGATCTGGCCGGGATAGGTCATTTCGTTTTGAATCTTCTTGGACAGATCGAGAGAGATTTGGTCAGCTTCTTGGTCGGTAACCTTCTCGGCGCCCACAATGACGCGCAGCTCACGACCTGCTTGGATAGCGTATGTCTTGACCACGCCGGGATAAGTAAGTGCCAGATTCTCAAGGTCATTCAGACGTTTCATATAGGCTTCAACCACCTCGCGACGAGCACCTGGACGGGCGCCCGAGATAGCGTCGCACACTTGCACGATAGGCGCAATGAGGGTTTTCATCTCCATCTCGTCGTGGTGAGATCCGATGGCATTCACGATTTCAGCACGTTCTTTGTACTGTTCCGCCAATCGTGCGCCGAACAGTGCGTGAGGCAGTTCGGGCTCGGTGTCCGGCACTTTGCCGATGTCGTGCAACAGACCCGCGCGACGGGCGAGTTTCGGGTTGATGCCCAGTTCAGCGGCCATGGCGGCACTCAGATTGGCCACCTCCTTGGCGTGTTGAAGCAGGTTCTGACCGTAGGATGAGCGGTATTTCATCTTACCGACAAGACGCATCAGCTCGTGATGCATATTATTGATACCCAAATCGATACAAGTACGTTTACCCAACTCTGCAATCTCCTGTTCGATCTGTTTTTTCGTCTTGGCAACCACCTCTTCGATACGGGCGGGGTGAATACGGCCGTCAGAGACCAACTTCTGCAACGACAGGCGTGCGATTTCGCGGCGCACAGGGTCGAAGCTGGAGAGCAAGATAGTGTCGGGGGAGTCATCGATGACCACATCCACACCGGTGAGGTTCTCAAGGGTACGGATGTTACGGCCTTCACGGCCGATGATGCGCCCCTTGATTTCGTCGTTCTCGATGGTGAAGACAGAGACGGTGTTCTCGATAGCGGATTCCACGCCAGTGCGTTGTAAAGCATTGACAACCACTTTTTTGGCTTCAAGATTAGCGGTATGTTTAGCTTCATCAACAATCTCCTTGATCATCACGAGTGCGTCGGCCTTGGCTTCGTCCTGCATCAGTGTAATCAGCTGTTGTTTAGCTTGTTCGGAGGTCATTTCAGCGATAGACTCCAGTTTTGTTTTCTGGGAGGAAATCTGCTCTTCCAGTTCTTTTTGTTTTTGCGCCACTGCGGCCATCTGTTTGTTTAGATTCTCCTTTTGGGCAGCGTTTTCGTTGTTCTTGCGGTTGAGTTCCTCCATTTTCTGGCTGAGGGTGTTCTCTTTTTGCTTGATGCGGTTCTCTGCGGAAGAGATTTGCTGGTTTCTCTCGTTGCAGGATTTCTCGTGCTCAGCCTTCAGTTGCAGGAATTTCTCCTTTGCTTGCAGAATCTTCTCTTTTTTAATGAGCTCGCCGTCTTCTTCGGCTTTCTTGAGGGCTTCGCGCCCTGCTTTCGTCAGTTGGTTTTTCAACAGTGTATAGGCCAGAGCCAGGCCAATGCCCACGCCCACCAAAATGCCTATAATCATTCCTAATATTGTCATAAACGTTTTATATATATGTGAATTTAAGTTGTCCGTACAACGGGCAACGGGAGGGCATAAAAAAACCGCATAAGTTCCATAGGGTTTCGAAAAACTCCTACTCGATATGGTCGAAGGTGCCGTCTTTGCTTCGCGCTTCCCCGGGCTGATCGCCATCCATGCGGATCGGGCCTGTTCTAGGCAAGACAAGCGTCCCCTTCGTTTGTAATTCTGTTGAGTTTAACAAACGTATCTGAACTTATGCGGGATTCTTCTGTCAAAGAGCGTCTAATCAATGGGGAATTCCTCTGTCAGCTGCTTGAGTGATTCCATCATCGGAACCAGCTCCTCGTCGTATTCCCTCAGCCTTTCCTTATCGCCCAATGCTTTCACCACAAAATCCAACAGCACCATGTTCGTAAGGTCTTGCTGGTCTTTATATTGCCATTTTTTCGCAAACTCGAAAAAACTGTCATTGATTACTTTTTCAGCTTCCAGAAAGTAATGCTCCCACTCCTTCTTGATGATGACGGTCAGCGGTCTCTGCCCTATCGTCACGGTCACCTTTTTGCTATCCTCTCCCATCGTTACTTGCTACTTAGAAGCTTGATACTGTTATCTATCTCCCGCACCCAATCGTTGATTTGTCGTTTTAGTTCTGTCTTATCCTCCCTGTCAATAATGGTGCTCGTTAGTTCAACCAATTTCAACTTTTCCTCTGTTTTATCGAGCCGACTTCGCATTTCGGACAGCTCGGAACGCAAACGTTCATTCTCGCGTTGAGCCGATTCATACTTCAACTTCAGCTCGGAAAAACGCCGAACCGCCTCTCTAACATTCAATTCCGTTTGGTGGTATAAACTTTCAAAAGACGACATACCGTTTTTCTTAAAACGCTGCAAAAATACAATTTTTTATGCAAAAACCTTCCTTTATTTGCATTTTTTGAATCTTTAACACAGGACAACCAACGTTATATAATTAAATTCCAATTATTTACATTTATTTATAAACAAAAATTTGTTTTTATTTTTCCCATGTGGCATATTCCTTTTGGCCACTGTTATTTGACTTTCGTCTGAATTTTAAGATACAAACAACAACATGTTAACAAAATTATCACAAACATCTTGACAACCCCAAAGCTTAGATTGTATCTTTGCAGTTATGAAAACGAAACTCCATTTTACCCGAGGCGAATGGGCCGCTGCCCTGTTTCTGCTCACTGTCATTCTGGCGAGCAACATCTTCTATTTCTTCTATGAAAACCGTCGTAAACCGCCTTGCGACGTCCACCAGTATGAAACGCTGTTCCAGGAATTTGCCCAAGAACAGCAACGACTTTCCGATTCGATGTCGGAGGCGCGCCAACAGAGTCGGACGCAATTCCACCACAAACGTCCCAAAATTCGTTCAGACACCCTTCTGCCGCTTCAAAAACAAGCACGCAAACCGATGTACGACATTGTCAAAATCGATCTCAACAGCTGCGACACCAACGACCTGCTCACCGTCCCGCAGTTCGGGAGCAAACGCGCCGCCAAACTCGTGGAATACCGCGAAAAACTCGGCGGCTTCTATTGCTATGCCCAGCTGCAGGAGGTCTATGTGATGCAGAACATCGACACCAACAGACTAAAAGACTATCTATATATTAACAAACATAAAATCAAGAAGTTGAACACCAACACCGCCACTTACAAAGAATTAGTGTCGCATCCGTACATCGACGCGTACCTGACCAAGCTGATTCTACAACACCGCGAAAAAAACGGCTCCGTCCGCGACCTCGAAGAACTGCGACAGATCACCCACGCGTACCCGGAACTCATCGAGAAACTTAAACCCTACCTACTCTTCAACTAAGCCTTAACCCTTTAACCCTTTAACCAAAAATCGTATTTTTGCCGCCAAATCCAGAACTACAATGAAACTGACGAAAGAATACTTTCTTGGGGATGATGTGCTCGGCATCGCGCGCGACCTGTTAGGCAAGTACCTTTTCACCAAAGTGGACGGGCAACTCACCGGCGGTATCATCTGCGAGGTGGAGGCTTACAAGGGCACTACCGACCGTGCTTCACACGCATTCGGAGGGCGACGCACCCGTCGGAACGAGATGATGTACCACGCTGGCGGGGTGGCCTACCTGTATCTCTGCTATGGGATGCACCATCTCCTTAACTTCGTCACCAATATGGATGGTGTGCCCGACGCGGTGCTCATCCGCGGCATCGTGCCCACCCACGGCGAGGAAATGATGCTGCAGCGCACCCGCAAGCGCAAAATCACCCCCGACATCGGCTTCGGACCTGGGAAAGTGTCCAAACTCTTGGGACTCACCGTCGCCGACAACGGTCTTTCGCTCTTCGGAGACACGCTATGGATCGAAGACCGCGGGCTGTTAGTACCTGACAACCAAGTCGAAGTGACCCCACGCATCGGTGTGGATTATGCTGGAGAAGATGCTCTCTTACCTTATCGGTATGTCTGCCCTGTCCTCTCTTTGTAAAACGCATTGTGTCACAAACGAAAACATCTCATCATCAACAAGTTGTAAAAATTTCATTCGCAACATGCCACCTTTCGGTATTTTGCGCCTTATGGAGTTTTATTCTTTACGTGGTCGTAACGATCACCGATGCGCCTGCTCAGATCCTCACAAACCGCGTTAGCGGTTGCAGATCTGTATATGCGAGCGACGCTTGGAAGCGTCGTCCCCTAAAAGCCGCGCCGGCTCGCCCAAATAAAAAATCTCCTGCTAAATATCAATAATTATCAACATTAAAGGGTTGATATTGCAAAAAGTATATTTTTGCATTTTTTTATGTTATTTAGCGAATTAACCTTAAAAGATAAATATGAAAAAACTTCTTGCCCTGTTACTCAACACCATAGTTCTGTTCGGTTTTGCATCGCCTACCGACACGATTCCACCGCTGATGCCGCCGCGACCGCCCAAAAATTACAAATTCGCTCCCCGCATTCATTTAAACCGGAACGAACAAATGACGCTCACCAACCTCGTCATTTTCATCCGTTTTGCCGATGACCCGGAATTCACACAGTCACTGGAACCCATCGACCAGATGTTCAACGACTCCACCCCCTACAACATTTCTGTCTATAACTACTACAACGTAACGACCTATGGGAAAATCAATTACCACACGGTTTACACGAACAACATCCAAAACAACACCATCATCTCCTACCAAGATATTATGCCTCGGGCCTACTACCAGCCCTACAGCCAGACCAACCCGGGAGGCTATCCGCCTCAGGCCATGGACGTCACAAATCCCAGGGAAACGGAACTATTAGCCAGAGTGATACGCTATGTGGATTCCCTTAATCTGGTGGATACCAGCCTCAACTTGGACGGCAACAATGACGGGATGATCGACAACATCAGCTTCATCATCAAAGGTGATGTCGGCAATTGGAATGACCTCCTGTGGCCGCACATGAACTTTTTCGGTCCCGAAGCCGCACAGCTCAACATTAATGGAAAAACGCCGTGTGCCTACAATTTCGAATTCGCCGATTCCGGTCCCTATTTCACCGCCAATGTGTTCTCACACGAGATGGGCCACTCGCTCGGCATCCCCGATTACTACCATTACTTCCACTACAGCAATGTCGCACCTGTCGGAATTTGGGACCAGATGGCGCAAAACAATCTGCAACAAATTTCCACCATCATCAAATACAAGTTCTTGGGCATCGTGGCCGAACCCATCGAGATCACGGAGGACGGACACTATGTTTTAAATAGTAACACCTCCTCCGACCAAAACAACTGCTACTTCATCCGGTCGTCCATCGATCCGGATCAGTGGTTCACCTTTGAGTACCGCAATTGTGACGATTTCATGGACAACGTGCCACACAGCGGAGTGATTATCGGCAGATGGTACGACAATGTTAACCTTAACGACATGTATGATTCAGGCAACGGTTATTTCGACTTCTTTGTGAAACCGCACACCTACTGGGTTTTCCGTCGAAACAGCAACATTGACACGATCAACGGAAACATCAACGAAGCGGCATTTGGATACAACAACCGCTATTCTTTTGGTCCCACCACCAACCCTTATCCTTTTCTCATTGACGGTACGCCCGAAACCAGTTTCGAAATCACCAATATCACCTATAGTGGTGACCAGGCATCCTTCGATGTACATTTTTTGGATACCAGAGTGCCCGAATACTCAGGAAAGGGTGTCCACATTTATCCGAATCCGGTGAATAACGAGTTGAATCTTTCCATACAAGAGGTAGATAGAATAGAGATTTATGATCTGTTAGGCAAGATGATCCTTTCAGAAGCATCTGATGATTCCAAGGTTAATGTCTCTTCGCTCCAACCAGGCTTGTATATTGTAAAGATTTTTACTGATAATGAGTGTTTTACAGAAAAATTCATCAAAAAATAATGATTATGAAACGTAGTTTATTTACCACTCTGCTGCTGTTGGTCTGCTGTCTCCTGACCTTCAGCCTCAATGCTCAGAATTACCACAAGGAGACCTATCAAAACGACCCGATGGGGGTCATCCATTACACGCTGGACAACGGTTTGCAGGTGTTCATGTCTGTAAACAAAGACGTTCCGCGCATCCAGACCTATATCGCCGTGCGCGTGGGAAGCAAGAACGATCCCGCTGAATCCACGGGTCTCTCCCACTATTTGGAGCACCTGATGTTCAAGGGCACCAACCATTTCGGCACCTTGGACTGGGCCAAGGAACAGGAGCAACTCAAAAAGATCGAAGCGCTGTATGAGGTCTATAACCACACCACCGACCCCGAAAAGCGTAAACAAATCTATCATGAGATCGACTCTGTTTCTTACGAGGCTTCCAAGTATGCTATCCCGAACGAGTACGACAAGATGATGTCAATGATTGGTGCGCAAGGTACCAACGCTTTCACTTCCAACGACATGACCGTTTATCAGGAAGATATCCCGAGCAACGAGCTGGAACGTTGGCTGATGATTGAGGGCGAGCGATTCGCCAACCCCGTCTTCCGTTTGTTCCACACGGAGCTGGAAGCCGTCTATGAGGAAAAGAACATGAACATGGCTAATGACAGCCGCACCGCATACGAGCAGATGAACTTAGCGCTGTTCCCGAACCACCCTTACGGCACGCAGACCACCATCGGCACCATCGAGCACCTGAAAAACCCTTCCCTGACCAACATCAACAAGCACTTCAACACCTACTATGTGCCCAACAACTACTGTATCGCCATGGCGGGCGACTTCAATCCTGAAGAGGCTATCAAGTTGATTGACAAATATTTCGGAAAGATTCAACCGAAATACATCCCTGATTTCACCTACGTACACGAGAAGCCCATCCGCGAGGTGAAGACAGTGGAGGTCTATGGTTTGGAACCCGAAAACGTGCAAATCGGCTACCGCATCGATGCCGGTACTGGTTCCCGCGATGTGCTCCTCGCTGAGATGGCCGACGCTGTCTTGATGAACGGTTCTTGCGGTATCATCGATGAGAACATCAACCAGAAGCAGCTGGCATTGTCCGCCTCCTCCGGCGTAAGCGACCTCAACGATTATTCCTACTTCCGCCTTTACGGCAGACCCAAAGAGGGACAAACCTTGGAGCAGCTGAAAGACCTGCTGTTGAAACAAATCGAGATCTTGAAATCCGGCAACTGGGACGAGGACTTGCTCACCGCAGCTATCAACAACCGCAAACTCAGAGACATGACCAGTCTGGAAAGCAACTCCAACCGTGCTATGGCGATGGCTTTCGCATACCTTTCACACCAAAGCTGGCAAGATGTGATTAACGAAACTGAAAACATGAGCTACGTCACCAAGGAAGATGTCATCGACTTTGCCAACCGTATCTTCAAGAAAAACAACTATGTAGTGGTTTATAAACGTCAGGGCGAACAACGCAATGTTCAGAAAGTCGATAAGCCAGCCATCACCCCAGTGGTGATGAACCGCGATGTGGAGAGCAGTTTCCTCAAAGAGGTCAAGAAAATGGTGGTGAACCCCATCGAACCCGTTTTTGTGGATTTCAACAGAGACATGAAGAAGGGCAAGGCCAACGGCAACGAGATCCTATATGTGCATAACACCGACAATGGCCGCTTCCAACTCGTCTTCCGTTACGAATATGGCTCCTATTATGACAAGAAAGCCGGCATCACCAACTCCTTCCTCGACCAGTTAGAGAGCGAGAACCGCACGCTGAGCCAAATCAACCGCCAGATGTACGACCTTGCCTGCGACTACAGCATCGGCTTCGGCAGCAAATACGCGACTGTCCGTATCTCCGGTCTGAGCGAAAACATGGAGAAAGCCATGGCTATCGTGGAGGACATCCTCAACCACCCGAAAATCTCCGAGGAATCCGTCCGTAATTCCATCGCCGACGTGCTGAAATCCCGCAACGACGCCAAATCTCGCCAACAAACCATCTTCCAAAGAATGCTGAGCTACGCTTCCTACGGCAAGGACAATGTACGCAAGTACTTTGTCAGCAACGAAGAGGTGCAGAAAATCACGGCACAGGATGTCGTCAACCAAATCAAGACCATGACCTCCCAGCCGCAACGCATCCTCTATTACGGCGACCTGAGCCTCAACGACCTGCAGACACTCATCACCGACAAGCACAGTGTGCACCCAGCCAAGAAGCCCGTCAAAATGGGACCCGACTATGACCGTTTGGCCACGAAAGACAACAAGGTCTATTTCGCCCACTACGACGCCAAACAGTCCCTGTGCCGTCAACTCACCACCTCTATCCCCGCCAACTGGGGACTCAGCCCGCAAATCGAGATGTACAACGAATACTTCGGTGGCAGCATGAACTCCATCGTCTTCCAAGAGATCCGCGAGAAACGTTCTTTGGCTTACTCTGCAGCGGCTTACTACGTGGAGCCGAGCGAGAAAGGCAAACTCAACTACAACATGACCCACATCGGCACGCAGAACGACAAACTGATGGATGCTATGGAGGCCTTCACTGAACTGCTGGATGAGATGCCGGTGTCACAACTCAATTTCGACCTTGCCAAAACCGCGCTCATTTCGCAATACCGTACCAACCGCATCCGTAAGATGAGCATCATCAACTACTATCTCACCTGCGAGGAGATGGGGCTGAAAGCTCCGCTCGACAGAACCAACTACAATGCCATCCAAAAGATGACCATGGTGGATGTCATCAATTTCAACAGAAGCTACATCAAAGGTCAGAAGAGAGCGGTCGTCGTTCTCGGCAACAAGGACGAAGTTGATTTGAAGGGTTTGGAGAAATACGGGAAGGTTACAACGTTGACTTTGGAAGAGATTTTTGGATACTAATTGGCTTTTATCTATTGGATTATAACGAGACGGGACTGTTCCATCTGGAGCAGTCCCTTTTTTTATTCCTAATCAGTTTCCAAACGTCATCACGAACGTAGTATTCGGGCGTGTCCGCAGCGTAAGGGTGCCGCCCGAAAGCCGCATGATCTGGCGGGAAATGCTCAAACCGATGCCTGAACCCTCCTTCTTGGTGGTGAAGAACGGGATGAAGATGCGCTCCTCAACCGCCGGCGGAATAAGGTCGCCGCTATCGGTGACTTCGATGACGACATCTTCGCGCTCGTTGAGGAAGGCTCGGACATCCACCCAGCCGTCGCTCCCCTCTCCTATCGCCTCTACAGCGTTCTTCAGCAGGTTGTTGAGCACGCGCCCGACAAGGTTCTCATCGGCGTGCAGCAGCATGTCACCGGGCTCCACCGACCAACGGAAGTCGATGCGGGCATTCTCAAGCACGGACTGCACTAACTGCACGGCACGGGCCACTAACTCCCGCACGTAAAACAGAGTCGGTGCGGGTGTCGGGATGTGTGTGAACTGCCGATACGACTCCACAAATCCTTCGATGCCCTTGCCCGTGGAGTGGATGACTTCCAAACCCTTGTAGAGTTCTGAATCCCTTTCGGGCACCAACTCTCGCAGACTTTCGCTCAGCGAGGTAATCGGACTCATGGAGTTCATGATCTCGTGAGTGAGTACACGGGTGAGCGAAATCCATGAATCTATCTCTTTGTTGTCCAATTCGTTGTGTATATCATTGACGACCATAATGCGGATATTGCGGTCGCGGATACGACTTTGCGAGACCTGCAGGGAGAGCTGTCGGGTGCTGTCGCCGTTGTGGAGCGTGAGTGTGCGGATGTCGCCTGCCGCCGACAGTAACAACACGTCCGCCAGTCCGTTGCTGACACGGTCAAGCTGGCGGATGTGGGTCAGCACGGGCAATCCGAAAAGCTCCGCGGCCGCCCGGTTGGTCTGCGTGACGAAGCCCTGCTCGTCATACGCCACGATGCCGGTGCGCACGTTCTCGAGGAGTTGGGCGTAGTAGCGCTCCTTGTCGATGGTCTCCTGACGGGTGCGGCTGAGCATGTCGCGGATGCGGTTCAGCGAGGCGGCCAGCACACGGTCGCTGCGCCGAGGGTCGCCCTCCGGGAAGGTGAAGCTGAAGTCGCCGCCCGCTACCGCCTCCGACAGGAACTTGATGCGGTTGTTGATCCGCTGGTTCCGCCGGACGAGAAGCCATGTGGTGAGGCCCCAAGCGATTACTATTCCTATTATGATTATCGTCGTCATCGTATCATTGCATCATCGTATCATCGCATCATCGCATCATCGCATCATCGTTTCATCGTCTCATCGTCTCATCGTCTCATCGTTTCATCGTCTCATCGTTTCATCGTCTCATCGTTTCATCGTTTCATCATTTCATCGCATCATCGCATCATCATATCATCGTATCATCGCATCATCCCATCATCGCATCATCGCATCATCGCATCATCGCATCATCGTATCATCGCATCATCATATCATCGTATCATCGCATCATCATATCATCGTATCATCGCATCATCTCCCTCATCCGTGCCCCTACCGAGCTCTTGCCCCTCCGGGGCTGCTTAAGGAAGAAGTTTCAATATATGGGGGCTCTTTCGTTATATCTAATCACTGCTCACTGATCACTGCTCACTAAATTCCGTATTTTTTCATCTTGTTATAGAGGGTCTGCCGAGTGATGCCGAGGGTGGCGGCCACGGCGGTGAGGTTGCCGGCGCACTTTGCGATGCACTTACGGATCATCTCGGCCTCCATCTCGTCCAAGGTGGTGACTTCCTGCACGTTATCCTTTTGTATCGGGGTCGTGAGCTTGAAGTCCTGTTCCCGCAGCTCAGTGCCGTCACTGACGATGACCGCGTGTTCCACGGCATGTTCCAGCTCGCGGATGTTACCGTACCACGGGTGTCCCATCAGCTTGAGGGCGGCTTCGGGTCTCAGTCTGAGGGTGGGCTTGTGGTACTTTTCGGCGAAAACCGTCAGGAAACGCTCCGCGAAAGGCAGGATGTCCTCGCGGCGGTCGCGGAGGGGCGGGATTTCCAGATGGATGGTGTTGACGCGGTAGTAGAGGTCCTCGCGGAACTCTCCGCGCAGAACCTTTTCACCGAGTTTCTGGTTGGTGGCGCAGACGAGCCGGAAATCGACGGGGATGGCTTTGTTGCTACCCACCCGCGTGACCGTGCGCTGCTGGATGACCGTCAACAGCTTGGCCTGCTGCGGGAAGGCGAGGTTGCCGATCTCGTCGAGGAAAAGGGTACCGCCGTCGGCCTCCTCGATCTTGCCTGCACGGTCGCTTTTCGCGTCAGTGAAGGCGCCCTTCACGTGTCCGAAAAGCTCACTCTCGAAGAGAGTCTCCGCCAATGCGCCCAAATCGACGGTCACGAAGGGTTTGTCATTACGGGTGGACAAACGATGTATCTCTTTGGTCAACAATGTTTTGCCCGTTCCATTCTCGCCCGTGATGAGGATGGCGGCATCCGTCGGGGCGATTTTCTCCACCATAAGTCGCAGTTCCTGCATCACCGGACTTTCGCTCCAGAACAGGGCGCTTCCGTCCTGCGATTTCCGTTTCGAGGTGCCCTTTTCGAGAGTGCAGGCGCGGGTGAGTGTCGCGATGAGTCGGTCGTTATCCCACGGCTTCACCACGAAGTCGGCGGCGCCCTCCTTCATGCCCGCCACCGCCAGCTCGATGTCGGCGTAGGCGGTGAAGAGTACCACGGGAAGGTCCGGGTGATGGGCTTTGATCTCGCGGAGCCAGAAGAGGCCCTCGTTGCCGGTGTTGAGTCCGGCGGAGAAGTTCATGTCGAGCAGCACGACGTCGGGCCGGCACTGTTCGATCTGCCGCAGCAGGGTGTTGGGCGACGGCAGCGCGACCACCTGCCGGAACTCGCGTTCCAGCAGCAGTTTCAGCGCCGCGAGGACGTTGCGGTTGTCGTCCACTATGATGATGGTATTGTTCATTTTTTTTCGTGTTTCGTCCCCACACTGCGGCTATCGCCTTGTGTGGGGTTATTGTAGAGACGCGATTAATCGCGTCTCTACCTCGTACGTTTTGTCCCTCCGGGACTGCTCAAGGAATACATTCCAAAAACCGCGCCAAAAATAGGAAATATTTCAACATCAACGTCATAGCGTTGAAACCGTGTAAAATCTGTGTCTAAAAATGAGACTGAAGTGTCTAAAAAATGGACGATTACGGTGGTCATTTGGAGTGCGGCCATGTAGAGACGCGATTAATCGCGTCTCTACGACGGTTGATAAAATTTATCAAATTCCCATTTTGCCACATTGGTAACAATATATTCAGCAATATGGTTTAATTCATCAGTGTTACGAATAATACGATCATGAAAGCGAGGTTGCCATGCAAAATGGATGAAATTGGCACGGGCAAAATGGGTGACACGCGCTTTAAAACCTCGAATCACTGCTCCCAAACTATTTGTAAGCATAGGGTTATTGAGGCCTGTGATTCCACCAACTGTAGAGACGCGATTAATCGCGTCTCTACAAACTGAGGGTCCATGCACATTATCACTATGCATGCTTGCTACCAAATGAATGTGATTAGGCATTACTACCCATAAAGGGACTTCTACATACGAATAATGGTTTGTGATATTCTGCAATTGTTCTTGGGCAAATAATCCGATCTTTGTCATACGCATTTCTCCGTTCGCTATATTACCGAAATAACATTCCCTATCTTTGGTACATATTGTGGTAAAATACATGCCATTTTTGTAGTCATGCCAATCTGCTCTTGCTGACGGAATACGATACTTGCTCTGAAAAAGGTTGTTATCCATAACATTATTGTTTTAATGATTCGGCGGCAAATATATAAAAATCATTTTAACAAACAATAATATTATATATAATTTGTTTCGATATTCGGTAGAGACGCGATTAATCGCGTCTCTACGACGGGGAAAAGACATATCGCTTACTGCCGTATCAACTGCTCGCAGAAGGCCTCCAATTCCTCCTTCGATGAACGTTCCTTCATGATGAAGAAGCCTCCGGTGCTTATTCCAGATTTGATTTCCCAGTCCTGAATCTGGTTGCCGTTCAGGTAAAGTGCGGCATGGTGGCCCTTTATCTCGCTGGTGAATCGATACCATTGCAGACTCGCCTCAGGGGTCAACGTCACGTTGATTTGCACCATGTCGGGGTCACTTTTCTTGCCTGGCACCGTCACCTCCACATGTTGCACCATAGGCTTGCCACCCAAAACTTCCGAATTGATGGCCAACGTGTCGGCATCCACGTCCCAAATTTCCAGCTTCTCTTCCGTCACAAAGTTGTCCGTTCCCCGCTCATATTCCAGCACATACTTCGATTAACGCCACACCGGAGGTGTTTTGATGTATTTGGCCACCAGCAGACAAGCCCAAATATCGAGACTTATAAACACGACAATCATGGCGATATGGAACCACTTTTGAGGTCTGTCAAGATTCGTTTTCTTGTCCATTGCAGGTTCAACGGCCTCTATCTGCCGGATAATGTCATCGCAAGCTTTTGTCTTATAGCGTATTTCAAAAAAGCCCACGAGTGCAAAAAAGGCGAGCAACGCAACAAACGACAAAACCACAGCACCGAAATTCGGCAAATTTATATCTATACCCATTCTGGCAATCACCACCCCGAAAATAATGATAAAAGCTGTGGAATAATTCAGTGCCGTGAAGAGAGAAAATAGTTTCTTGAAATTTCGGGCTTGATGGGACATGGTGAGCAAATCGTTGTTTTCCAGCTCCTTGCTTTTCAGTTTTCGCGTCAACCATAATTCAATGGCAAAGCAAACCGAACAGAAGGTGAGCCAAAACAGGCTCAACGAAAGGTGGTTGCCTTGAAAGCATTGGATACACAACATGCCGATTATGGCAGCTAACGGATAAAGGATGATTTGCATCCGTCTATACCGCCCATAAAAATCGGCACTATGCTTGATGGACGACTTCATCAGCCGGTCGTTGACGATTTCCTGTTGGTCGAACTGCTCTTTCAGCGTTTCGTATTGGGCCTTCAGTTGGTCCAATTCGGAGAAATTATTATTGTTCTGATTTTCCATGATGATCTCCTTTCATTCTTTTGTTGACATTTTCACCAGTTTGTCCTTGATGCGCATCAGCCTGACACCCACATTGTTGGGCGTGATACCGATGATGGCGCCGATTTCATCGTAACTGACCCCTTCCAGCCAAAGCAGAATCAAGCTGCGGTCAATGAGGTCGAGTCGCGAGATGCGGTCGTAGAGTTCGCGGATTTGACGGGTCGAAGGGTCGTCGGCCTCGTAGGGGTCGATATCGACGGTCAGCGGCACCGTTTCGATGCGCCGGCGTTCCTTCTTGTCTTGGTTGATAGCGGTGTTGAGCGATACACGGTAGATCCATGTCTTTGCGTCGCTGCGGCCCTCGTAGGTGTCGAAACCTTTCCAAAGCCGGATGAGGATCTCCTGGAAGAGGTCGTCCACCTCAGCTTTGTCGTGCGAAAACATGTAGCACACCGTGTAGATGGTCCGCTTGTGCTCCGCACCAACTGTTCAAACTGATATTCTTTGTCGTTGTTCATAATACATTACTTTCGTTGCAACGTTCATCAAGTTAGACAACAAAAGAACAGGAATTATTACATGGGGATTTTTTTTCTTGTTACAGCTACCTACAGGTGTGTAATCTTGGTGACTACGGCACCACCGTCGCAGGAGACATGACATATCGGATGCGGGTAACGGTCGGCGGCCGTTTTTGAATCAGCTATTGGGCGCGTTTGAGGGCGTAGCGGTGTATTTGCTCCCAGTGGTGATGGCCATACTGTTCACCTCCGTTGTTGGCATATTCCTCGATGACAAGATCGTTTTTGTTAAGTTCTTTTATCGCATATTTCGACTCGGAAGCGATAATCAACGTGTCATCGACAATTTGCCAGTTGAATGTTGCGTAGGGGTCCTCATACATTCCTTGTTGGACATAAAGGTCGCTTCTATGCCAACGGGAGGTTTTGTCGGCATTGAACTCGATGGAGTCATAGCCGATATAGTTGGTGTCGGGCAAGGTGTACGACTCTTCAGAGGACCAAATTTCGTCGGTGAGGTCGTGATACCAGTGATAACAGGTCTTCACCTCCCATTTGCCGACAATCAGTTTCTCGAAGTCGGGTTTCACGTTTCCGGGTTTGCAGGCACTCATGGCAATGATGCCGAGTATCATCATACAAATGAATGACGTTCTTTTCATATATCTGTTTTTCCAAACATGCAAAACGTGAATTAAATACTTTATTTTACGCCGCAAAAATACAAAAAATGGAATCAACAATCCATTCAAGTACTCTGAATGAATATAATGACTATCTTTGCAGCCAGATTCAACCCTTGATGATATGAAAAACGCATTAACCGTTCTCCTCTGCGCCGTCCTCTCCGCGCTGACCTCCTTCGCCCAGAGCCCGATTCCGGCGCACTTCGACGAATGTGTGGAGCTGATGGCCACGGTCTGGCGATTGTCCGGTGCCGAAGAATACAATCGTTGCAGAGTTCCGCAATACGCGCACGAGGTCGATTCCGTTTTCGGGCCATACAAAGACCATCCCGTCGTGCAGCTGGCTCGCCAATACCAGAACGAAACGGGAATCAGCTATGCCTGGCGCAACGACAAGACGTTGGAGGTGATTTTCTCCCTGGAACCGTCGCACCAATACGGGTTCGTTGTCATGGGCACCGAATTCCCCACGAAGGACGGGCACAGTGCCGGCAAGAACATGGAAATCACTTTCACGACGGGGAAATAGGGGTTGCGTTTCTCCGAGACGCTGTCACAGACCCTCCGCCTCGTGCCCCACACGGCACGACAGAATCCCTGCCACCTGAAAGCAGGAACAGAAGCAAGGATGTTATTTTGATGATGAAGTTTTGCATCGCAACTAACACAGAATAAGAAGAATAAACTATTCGTTTAGAAATTCTGTCGGAGACAAAACTGGTATGTTGGATAAAGCGTAATCTTTCTCGTTTCTAGTAACAATCATTTCCGCATTTGCCGCCAATGCTGAATAATATTGCATACCATCTTCCAAATCCGAAAAATCGGATTGCAAAACGCGATCAATCACAGACGAATCAACGGTTGTAACCGTACAGAGGGATTTGGCGATAGTCAACTTGGTGATTATCTCTTTTCGACTGTATTTTAGACGATGCATCAGATAAACAGCAGTGGAAAACGACAGCGAACAACACAGTAGATCCAACTCTTTACGGTCGGCCATGCTGAACAAAACCGAAGCTTGATGCACCCATGGTTGACGCTCAAGCAACAAATCCAGCAGGATGTTGGTGTCAATGAACACTCTTTTCATAAGTACTTCTCTTTAAGGTGTTCCATCTTTAGAGTATCAAGTTCCTCGTCTGACAGATTCACAGAATGACCTGTCAACATGCTGGATACTAAAGGGGAAACGCTATGGTCGCGCGTACTTTTCCCCGTCAGTGACTTGACAAATTCGGCCACTTTCTCCAACATATTCAACGACATTGAACTTAAATCGTCGTTAATGCTTGCTCTTAAATCTATTGCTGTCATACTGAACAAATGTTTACATGTTTACAGATTGCAAAAATACATTTTTTTCAATATTGTTACGTTCCGTGGATTACTCATGAAAAAATGACATTCATGTCATTGGGGGTTATTGTTCCTCCCCCTGTCTTTTCCCCCGCCGCTGCCTCAGCCAATACACGAGGACGGCGGTGAGGAGGAGCGACAAGCAGGTGAGCGCGAGGATGTTGTGTTTCGGCAAAGGCCAATGGAACATTTTGCATGCTGCATCGACAACAAGAAACAGACACGCCACCTCTGCAATTCGGATTACGGGGCGTTCTTCCGGTACCACACGCGCCAAGTGTCGGCTGGCAAGAAACACAAACACCAGTCCCGAAGCGCACGCCACTAAGAAGATAAGGTTTGCAAACGGCCAGTGCATCAGCTTGAAAACGAGGCCCACAAGACTCAACACGAGCAGGACAACACCTGTCCAATACGCTTCTCCACGGCGATAGGTGGTCGTTTCTTCGGTTTCACTGCCATTCAGTTGCGAAGTCAATGACAAAAGTTCATCGATTATCTTGGAAAGACGATCTATGCTGCCTATTATCAACATGATGGATATAGCGAGAGAGAATGCCACAATAGCGAATGAAGGTTGTAAATAGACCATTTTCCGATTTGCGTCCACCTCCGCCACATACCACATCATCCATAGACACATGGCCAGCACCCCGATAATCCAAACTAACGAGAAACGGATCCGGAAGTTCTTCATCTTTTGGACAAGCGTTTGAACATCAGCATCTTCCGTATTTATTTTCAACACTTTTCTACTACTAAGCAGCTCAAATAGTCCGATAAACAAAAATAGAAGTACGGACATTATCCTAAAGGAAAGTTGTAGTTGGAAACAAGCCCAACTCCAACTAACGGAAGAAATCAATAGCACGTATGTACAGATAATTACCACATTCCGGTGTTTGAAATCTCCAATTTTCGTATGTATAATCTCGTGAATCAGGTCGTTGTTGACGATCTCTTGCTGGTTGAACTTCTCCTGGAGCGACTGATACTGCACCTTCAAGTCATCCAGCTCCATTTCTTGGTTTTGATTTTCTGTTGTCATAATGGTAAAGAATTAATGGGTGACGGATTTTGATTTCTGAACCAATTTTTCCTTGATACGGTGCAGTTTTATGCCGACATTGGCAACCGTGATGCCCATAATGGCCGCAATTTCGTCGTAACCGATGCCCTCCAACCACAGCAGCACGAGTCCGCGGTCCATGACATCCAGCTGGTTGATGAGCGCGTAGAGCTGTCGAACCTGTTCGAGCGAGGACTCCTGCGGGTCGTAGGGGTCGATGTCAGTGCTGAGCGGCACTGTTTGCGGACGGCGTTTCGCCCGTTTGTCGCTGTTGATGGCGGTGTTGAGCGCAATACGATAGACCCACGTGTTCACGCTGCTGCGTTGCTCGAACTGGTCGAAGCCCAGCCACAGCCGGACCAGAATTTCCTGAAAGAGGTCGTTGATTTCCTCCTTGTCGCGGGAGAACATGTAACAGACGGAGTAGATGGTCCGCTTGTACTGTTTCACCAGTTCCTCGAATTGCTTTTCTTTGGCACTTTTCATCTGACCGTTTGGGATTTTATGACGTTAGACAACACCGCCCGAAAATCCTTACAGGAGGTTGTGTGTTTTTTCGATTTCCGAGTCCTTATCCGGGGGAATCACTCTCAGGCCTATTTCAAATCGGCCATGCTTTCAATTTTGTCATACAAATTGGACACTGCAAAAAGTGGGAGTATCTGAACGTGACGCACAACATCGTTATCTTTCTTGTCGCAATGTTCAATAGCTGAAAAATTCTCAAGAGTACAGCGGACTGCATCGGTCAGGTGCTTCTGACGCATAAACTCGTACAGGCTCTTCATCTTACCGCTTACGCCTGCTTTGCATTCTACAGGCAGCACCCTCAGGTCACGGGCAATGATATAGTCCACCTCAGAGCGTGTTCCTTCGGCTGTGTTCTCCCAATAGTAAAGTTCGTGTTGAGAACGGGGATTGTTGTATTTCACCAGTTCCCAACCTAACATCATCTCAGTCAGACAACCTTTGTTCACCAAATCTTCAGCAGTGCCGGCAAGAATCAGTTCTGTGAGTTGACGTGCGCCTCCCAAATCCATGTCGAGAATGCGCAGCAAAAGACCACTGTCGAGATAGATATATTTGCGAAATTTATCATTAACCTCGGCACCGAGCGGAAGGCCGTTGGAAGCGGTGTGGCTGACGCGTTTTACGATGCCCGCATCGCACAAAAGCGACAGTGCTTTCTTCACCTCTTCGGCACGATAGCCACCCTCCACCCGACTATAAGTAAACTTGGTGCCAATCTGCATGACGACGCTCTGCAACGTATTACGCAGCAGCGTAGGGTCAACTTTCTTAGCATACTTGGGAAAATCGTCATAGTAGGTCAGCTGGATATCATCAAGCTCTGTTTGACATTGACGGTAATCGCGGGTTGTCACCCAGGCGGCCACACTGGCAGGCATTCCACCCACCATTAAGAAAGTACGATAGTGTTGCACAAGATCGTTGTACAGTGTAGTAAGCAAGGGCTTTTCGGGGGTTGCATTCTGCTTGGATTTCACCCAAGCGGTTTTACCCTCAGCCACAAGAAACTCGTCGAACGAGAAGGGATAGACAAACAGCGAGCGTATCCGTCCCACCCCGAAGGAAGGCAGGTCTTTAAGGGCAAATTCCAGCAACGACCCGGCAGCAGCCACATGAAGATCGGGAAAGTCCTCCTTGAAAGCCCAAAGGCTCTTGATGGCATCGACTGAATTCTGGATTTCGTCGAGGAAAAGCAAGGTCTTTCCAGGCACAACAGGGGTGTTGTAGAGCATGCTCAGTGTGTCCGTCAACTCGTGTACTTCGTGGATTTTTTGAAAAACCTCCAACATGTCGGGACGTTTTTCAAAGTTCACCTCAATAAAATAATCAAACGTTTCGCCCAGATGCTTCACAGCCCATGATTTGCCCACTTGGCGAGCACCTCTAAGCAGTAGCGGCTTGAGACGACTGCTGTTTTTCCATTCCAAAAGCAAGGTGTCAATTTGTCTTTCAATATACATTTCAAAATGTTTTATTACATCCTTTCAGGCCGCAAAGATACAAATTTTGACAAAACCGAGAGGAATAAACATATTATTTTTGACAAAACCGAGAGGAATAAACGCGTTGTTTCTGACAAAACCGAGAGGAACTGTACCAGCTCCAAAAAAGTGGATTCATTCCGCCCCCTTCGGCTTAAAATATACCACCTGATTCGGGAAATCAATCACCACTTCACCCATGCGTTGCAGTAACCCGAAACCGAAATAGCCGATAACATCCTTGGAGGGAGCCTTGCTGGCGTGACCGGACGCGTCCGTATTCGCCCACGTATGCACGGAATCCACCACAAAGTTCGGCATCACCAGACGTTTCGCGTCAAAAACTTCGTTGGCGCTACTACCTGAAGCCCCTTGGGTGGTTCTTGAATCCTTGGCTATATCCAAACTTCCAATATCCAATTTCCGCACCACATCCGCGAAAAGGCAAAGATCCGTGCCCATCCCGGAGTCGAATAACAGTTTTCCGGAAATTTTCAGGCTGTCCGTCACAAAAAGCGTGGCAGGTGCCTCGAAATAATAGTCCTTGTCCCGATAAAACAGTTTCAGGGCGTGCCAGTTTTTTCGCACCGAATCAGGGACAGAAGGCAGAATATCGAAGGAATGCGTGCCAAAATCAAATGCCCATACATGCTTTTTGATAAACACAAGCCCTATTACCCCTTCGATGCTGTCGTTGAACGTATTTCGCAAATTGGGTGCGGGAATAATCGGAAACCCCTCTCGCTTTCCTGCAATCGTGATATTCCAGTCTTGGAAGGCTTTCACCACTTGACGTCCTTCCGTGCCGATTCCCTCAAAAGCCATTGTCTGCTTGCTCTCGTAGCCGTAGTGGTCGTCCACAAAAGAGCTGTCCAACCACACGAAAGGAGCGGCGCAATCGTAAACCAACTTGACGGGCAAGCTGTCGTTCAGGAATGCATCCACGTAGATATGCGGAGTGAAGGTATGGAAACGGTAGGGGTATTTTTGAACGGAACGGCTGTCGGCATCACCGCCACTCGGTTGACCGGTGCACGACAGCAGACTTCCTAAAATTCCGATGAAAATGAGGTGTTTTTTCATTGCTTCGTCTTTTTTTTGTAATGTTCGTTTGGTGTGTAGTAGATTTTGTCGTTACGATAGTCGATTATCCAATTATAGAGGGATATGATGTCCAATCCAATTGAACCATCACAACCCCAACGTTTATAGGGGTCATCTGGTTGTCCGGTTTGCGAATTTGTCCAATGGGTTTGGTTCCGATTACGAATACTATTACAAAAAGTTATTAGCATTTGCGCAATATCAGTAGGATTTGGCTTATTATCATTTATGGTGATAATTTCTTTTAAATCATTGTCGAGATTAGAGGTGGGGGCACCAAAGTCAACAATCAAATTGTATTTTTTATCACCTTCAGATGTTGGAAAATTTACGGTAATGACACGATGTCCTTTCTTATTAACCATGTAATCCTTTTGAATATAACCAGGGATGCTGTCAGGCACTTTGTTCGTTATATACATCTCTTTTTCGTCAAAATTTATACAAACAACCTTCTCGTTGAATAATGGTTTCCCAATATATCCGTACCAGTCACTGTCGTTGTGCGAAATCACCTGAGACGTATCCAGCATGAAATTTTGATTTCCGATGGTGTATTGTAGTGTATGAATACTTAAAACAGTAGAGTATCCATCCTTAAATGAAGTGCGCAACGTTCCTGTAGTGTCGTATAATTCTGATATAAACCTCTTTTCTATGCAATTGTGTTTCCATTCAGGATCCAGAATAAACAATTTGGTTTTGCCATTAACGGTACAAGGGATGTAAACGGATGTAAACTTAATAGTCATAGGTATATTTGCGAGGGTATCCACTGGTTCAATAATTCGAATCTCATCAATCTCTTCAGCATGCGTTTGAGAGTTGCAACAACCTATAAAAGAAAATATTGCGGCGAGCAAAAGAATGGTCAAGGCTGTTTTTTTCATAACGGTTAAGGTTTTGGAATAGGTTTCTATATGTAACAACGTGATTTATGGGGAGAATATTGGGTGGAATGGTGATTTTTTCTATTCGGCATCGTCCCTGTCTCACGGCTCAACCCCTTCGGCATCCATCGCCAAACGGAACCCAATACCATT
>CAMJXE010000023.1 GCA_946409645.1 uncultured Bacteroidales bacterium | reverse complement strand
TGTGTTTGCGGCTGTGCGGAGGAAGTCGCCGTAGTCAGAGAAGACGAAGGCGGGCATCACCGTGTCCAAATCAATGATGCAGAGCACGTTGCCGTCGCGGTCGAAGAGCATGTTGTTGACCTTCGTGTCGCAGTGACAAATGCGCTTCGGAAGCACCCCCTCACGATGCAGCTGTTCGGCCAAACACATTTCATCGGCGTGAGCTTCAATGAGTTGCAGCTCTTTGGTCACCTCTTTCAAACGCCCTGCCACGTTGTTAGACATGGCTTCGCGCAACTGTCGAAGTCGCAACTCCATGTTGTGGAAGTCGGGAATGGTTTCGCCTAACGGTTCATTAAGGTCGATGAGCTGCTGCTGGAAACGACCGAAAGCCCGGCCGCAGTCGTAGCTGCTCTGCGGGGTCAACTCGTCAACGGTAAGCGTATCAGGAATATAAATGCTAATTCTCCAGTAGTTTTCTCCATCAAAATGGTAGGTTTTGCCATTGTCTGTGGGAATAAAACGCAACACCCTCCGATCGACATCGGCAACACCTTCTGCTAAAAGTTTTCCGCGCAGATGATTCGTTACGGCTTCAATATTGCGTTGTAGTAAATCTACATTGGTAAAAATGTGGTGGTTAATCCGCTGCAGCACATAATCCGGCGTGCCAAAGCCTTGCGTTCTGACCAAAAACGTATCGTTAATCAGCCCGTTCCCCAAAGGAATCACCGACTTAACACTCCCTTCAACTTGGAATTCCCGAACAATTTCTTCTAATTGACCATTTCCCATAAACCACCAATTTATTCCTATAACCAACCTTTAACCTTTAACCGTTAAACCAACATTGTCCAGTCCGCATTCGTCTCCACATGCATCGTCTGGATGCCTAACGCCGCAGCGGCTTCGGTGTTGCGCTCGCTGTCGTCGATGAAGAGGAGGTTTTCGGGACGGATGCCTTCGGTGCGGAGCACATGCTCGTAGATTTCCCGTGACGGCTTCAGCAGTTTGCACCGGAAGCTGACGTAGAGGCTGTCGAAGTAGTCGCCGATGGGGTGACCGTGGCCGTCGAAGGCTCCACTTTCGGCCCATTCGAAGAAGAAAGGGTTGGTGTTGGAGAGCAAGCAGACACGATAGCCTTTTTCGCGAAGTCGCCGGATAGCGCCGAGATTGCGTTGCGGAATCTCCATGAGGTAACCGAGCCACGCATAGAGGCATTGCTCGTGCGTGAGCGGCTTGCCAATGAGGCGGCTGAGTTCTTCGACGAATGTCTCTGCCGAGATTTGCCCGCCCTCTAATTGACCGAAAAGTCCCTGCTGATGGTAAGGGTTGAGATAATTGCGTGCGTCTGCCACGCCGATTTCTTCGAATCTGGAGACGGCCTGCTCGTGGTCGATGTGGAGCACTACGCCGCCCATGTCCAATGCAATATGGGTGATGTCTTTGTTCATTCCTCGTCAATTTTTCGGATGGCAAAAGTACACAATTTTCGGAGATTTGAGACTTGGGACTTGGGAGAGAGACGTGCCATGGCGCGTCTCCTATAGGGCGTTGCCCACGCGGTTGTCAAAGAGTTGCACCCGCGATTTGGTCCAGAAGAATTTCGGGGGAACGGTCACAGAAGAGACGGAATGTTATGCATCCTGCACGCTCAGTTAGTCACGATTTGGACGCTATGGGAGCTTGGTACGTGAGCCATGGATTTTATTGCGGCGATGTAGTATTGGATTTTATTGTATTTTTGCAGCGAAAAAAGAATTTCGAAATGACTGAAACAAACATTTTGGAAAGTATCAAACAGGTGGCGAAAGATGTGCTGCCCAAAGGAAGTGCTCTGTATCTTTACGGCTCACGTGCGCGCGGAGACCATCGTCAAGACAGCGATTGGGACTTGTTGCTACTGCTCGACAAACCCAAGAAAGGTGCTGATGATTTCGACAAATACGCATACCCTATCATGGAGCGCGGATTTGACCTTTGGCAATACTTCAGTGTACACACTTACACTAAGGATGAGTGGTATGGCGGACCTCATGCCCTTTTTTTCTATAACGTTGAACAAGACAAGCAATTACTATATGAATCTTAGTGACGAGGACAGACGGATTGTCGTCAATTTGGAACTTGAAAAAGCTGAAAGCATTCTTGCGGAGCAGGAAATTTTGAGACAGGCAGGCTTTTGGAGCACCATGGCCAATCGCCTTTATTATGCGCTTTTCCATGCGGTAAGTGCATTGTTAATCAACGATGGTCATGAAGTAGGGACACACAAAGGGGCTGCCATTAGATTTCAGCAATATTATGTCAAGACACAATTGTTTACGCTTGAAGAAGGCCGTTTCTATTCCCAATTACAATCAATGAGAGAAAGCGCCGATTACAACTGCTCTTACGATGTGTCTGAGGATGACGTTGTTGCCCGAATAGAACCGGCACGTCAGCTTGTCGAGAAGATACGGCAATATATTGCGATGAAATAACTTCTACGGATATGCATTTCCTTACGGGGATGATGGCATGCACGTTCCGTTGTCCCCTTTGAACCCCATTAGGGGTTCAATGTCTGTAGCCCGGTGCGGTCCCCCACGATGTTCCGCAGAACCCCGTAGGGGTTCCATCACCATTTTCCCACCACAACCGCCACCCCCGCCACGAAGAACGGCAGCAAGAAGAAGATGACGGCGTAGCCGAGGGCGTTGCCCACGCGGTTGTCGAAGAGTTGCACCCGCGATTTGGTCCAGAAGAATTTCGGGGGAACGTCCAAGGCCCAATTCGTGAACCCGAGGATGAACCCCGCGAGCGCGAGCCCGCCCGCGAGGACATATACGTGCGTCCCGACGCCGATGTCGTTGTAGGCGAGTTCCGAGAGCAGGACAAGCAGTCCGACGAGGTTGGTGATGGGCGCGATTTTTTGGATGAGCCAAAGGAGGGCGGTCATAATAATTGGGAATTTACCATCATTTTGCAGATTTCAACAGTTGTATTACCGCCTTGACCCCATCAATCGTCACCTTGTTTCCATCGACGGCGGCCAAAAAATGTTACTAAAAGTTTATACCTCATGATAATACGATTTTAAGTTGCCTACTCTTTTATGGATTTTCGGCTTCCTCCTTGATACCTTTCAAATACAAATATAAACTACAAACAGGAATGTATGCCTTGTTGAATACTTAACCAACTAAATTTCAATGATGTAATATTTAGCTGATACAGACGTGATTGGGTCCGCCACGTTATTTCTGAGCAAAATGTCTGTTGGGCTCCAAATTGCTTTATAAGAACCGTTGACAATAAGCTGTGTTGGTCCATTGTTCTGTAAAGGATTGTTGATTACACCTGTAATTGGCTTTTTTTTACGGAAATAGCCATAAATACCTGTGGTGTTTAGTCCTTGATTGGAATAAAATTTCGGATCGTCAACAAGGACAACAGTACAACCGCCAGTAAATCCATTATGTTTCAACTGCTCAATAAAACAAATATCTTCAACGAATTGGAACATTCTTCTTGGGTAGGCACCGTTGCGGGGGAACTTTAGTTCAATGGCGAACTTTTCGTTCTTGTCAAATACCGCAATGTCAATCTCTTGTTTTACAGTGGCTGTATTTATTCCAAAGAAGCTAGTGTTTCTCTCAAATTGCACACTGTAATTGGGGCATTGGTTGCGTAAGAATATGCCAAGCTCGTGCTGCAATGAATATTCATTATAGAGTTCGATTTTATGGCTGTACGCGTAACTGAAAAAATCGCTGATGTAAACAGATAAATCTTGTGATGTCATAATGATTTGAATTAAATTGATGAAATATGAATAAATAGATACGTTTCTGTGGGATGTGCCCAAAACGCGCACTTATTGTTTCGCCTTAGCTATCCCATAGACAATCATAATGAAAGTCAACATCAACAAACCTACTACAATGACGAAGGCAGGCGGGGTGAATTGCACGAAGGCATACACGAAACAGCAGACGAGCATGATGAGGGTGAATGCGCCGCCCAGTGCGGCAATGTTGCCGGAAGTGCGGGATTGTTCGAACCGGACACCTAAAGCGGTGGCCAAAGGGATGAATGTGGCGATGCCGCCGCCAATGCCCAAAAGCAGTTCCTGCCCTTCGGCCTTGCAGAGGGCATACAAGGCATAGCCAATCAATGCGCTGATGGCTAATGCAATAATGGTGGGAATACTGTTTATTTTCATACTCTCGTTATTTTGGCTGGTTAAACGCTGGCGGTGCCAACAAAACTAATTTCAAAACTTCTGGCGTGTTTTCCACTGTCTGCCATTCGCTCATACCTGGCTTCCAGACGTAAGTGTCTTTGGTGATTTGTTTGGAGGAAATGAGTTTCATGACTTCGGTTTCGGACAAAGGCCCGACGGAATTTCCGTTAATGACGACATAGAAAACTTGTGGAAGAGGTTGCGGCATTGGCGCAGCTTGCGAAGGCTGTGCCTGTGTCATCGGGTTCATCGTCCCTGGGATGTACATACTTTGCATCGTTTGGTTCATTGTTTGAACCATCTGCTGGGCAACGGCCATACTCATACCGAACTCGATTAGCCGGTCGATGGAGAAGAAATTGTTATTGTCCATATTTCACTATTTTATTAAATGTTACGGCATTGGAGGGGATGGAGGCATAGGCGGCGGGACGGCTCCAAACAGATTGGCGAGTTCCTGTACGTTACCTGCAAACTCCCAGTTGGGCATCCCTTGCTTCCAAACATAAGTTTGTGCAGTAAGCTGTCCGTTCTGCACCAATTGTTGCAACTGTTGCATGTTGTAGGGACCGAATTGTTGTCCATTGACAGAAACCAGATAAGCCACATTCACGGCACCAGGCATGGGTGGAGGTGTCATCTGTGGCTGTGCTTGTTGCTGTGGCTGTTGCGGCATGCTCGCTTGTTGCATCTGCTGCCCCATTCGATTCATCATATTCCCCATTTGGCCTCCCATAGCGCCACCCATTGCCATTCCCATCATCATCCCGGCGGGATTCATTCCACCCACATTGCCATTCTCCAAGTTCACTTGGCTCATTTCACCGAGATTCTGTGCAGCTGCAGAGAGTACCTCTGTCTGCTTGTTGATGCTGTGAGCAGCAATGTTTGCATTTTCTGTCTGCAGACGTTGCGCGCGCTGGGCTTCTTCACGCTGTACACGGAGCGACTCCTCCATATTTTCAGCATTGATACGCTGCATTTCCTGCATGTTCTTGAGGTTGATTTCTGTTTGTGTCTCAATGGTTTTGGTTTGCTGACCTGCAGTTATTTTACGCAACTCAAGATAACCTTCACTTTCCTTGTCAGGTTCAATAGCTGCGATGTCAACCGCTTTCATATTCACTCCGAAGTCATTCTCCAATCTGGGTTTCAAATGTTGAACCACGATTTCGTTGATTTCCAATATTTTCCTTTCCATCTGCAAGACAGGGATGCCATTTTCTTGCGGCACGTTGGTCACCACCCCTTTCACATATTTAACGATGGCGTCCTTAATCTGTTTGCTGAAATCTTCCAACTCAAAATTGATGAGGCGATGTAGTTTAATAAACGCCTTGTAATCAGAAATGTTAAATGTCAGAGTCCCCCTCACAGCCATAGGCACAGGATAGTCAAGAAATCGCGGATCAAAGACATCAAAGTAAGGTACAGCGAACCTGACCTGCATCACTTGGGAGAGGTTGATGAAAAAGACCTCGGCTTGGAATGGAGAGTTGCCCCCGAACGCCAAGCCAACGATGCTCGTGAGTATTGGGAAATTGGCAGTTTTGATAGTGTCATCGTATGGTCCCTCGATGAAATCCTGCATAATGCCACCATCCTGTTTGTAAACAAAAACTGCAACTTCGCCATCTTTCACCCGCAGACTGCTGCCGTAGCGGATGGCGTTCTCTTTTTTTGTGCTGTTTGCGTCTTGCCCTGCAGGACGCCATTTCCAAATTAAATATTCCGGTTCATCGCAGCGGATGACATCCATCAATCCGCCTTCTTTTCTGTTAAATAGTCCCATAATTATGCATTTGTGATTCTAACTCTTTGATTCTTTTTTTGATTCGGGCAGGTTCGCATCGACTACTAATAACCCTATCCTTCCTTGCTTTCAATTTGCTCATTTCTGTTTCTTCCAACAACATCTTTTCTTCTTCAAGCAACTGTAAAACATCTTTATAAAGCTGAAGTAACTCTTTCTTTGTTCTAACTATCTCGTCCTTCCGTTTCCGAGGAATGTGTCCAAACATAAAAGAAATTACGATTCCACCTGTACTCAATAATAAAGCGACAATAATACTTGCTATTCCAATGTCCATGATTTTCACCTTGAAATTTTAGTAATAAACGTGTGTTCTTTAAACAAAGTAAACCCAAATATGATATGAATATTAATGGAATAAAGAACGTATGTCTGCCCAAGTCCACCAATGTAAAATAAGTCCTAATATTCCAATAATAATAGGTAATCCAAACATAAGAAAACACAACAACGCCATAAATCTATCTCTTTTTTTCTCTTCCGTCGTTATCTCAGCGGATATTTGCTCAAATACAGGGTCATCAGGAAACAATAATTTTGCTTTGGATAGACATTGTTTGCATTTTTCCGAGTAGCCCTCCACTCTCAAAAATGAAATGAAATCTAACAGATCATTTTTTGTGTTTGGTATTGGAAAAGACTCGATGAATGAATGAATCTTACTTCGGCTGTCACTGTCAACATTGTCTTGAGCTTTTTCTAAAGGAGAATAACTCTCTCCTTCTTCTTTTTCTGCTGAGAACAAACCGCTCATTCTCAGTTCTTGCTTTTTTCGAGCACTTTCCTCTTTTATCTTTTTTATTTCATCTGCCACTAATTGGGATGTGGTGGACACGCCTACATTTGAGAATTCATAGCCACATTCTTTGCAAAATCCTGTCAATTGGGGCACTAGTGCCCCGCAAGCCGGACATTTTCTTATGTCACCATGTTTGTTGCTTTTAGGAGCTGATGAAGCTACTTTTTCCTCAACTTCCTTTTTGAGTTTGATTAGTCTAGCTTCTAGAACCATTTCAAACTCGTCTAAGTCCACACCCATGACCATGGCTTTTTTATAAAGAATCTGCTTTTCTTTTTCAGTCAACGTGCCATCCGTTAACGCCGCATCAATTAACTGTTCCAATTGTTCGTTATACATATCATTTTATTTTAATCTATTTCAAAATAAACTTTTTTATGCTGCTTGCTCGCACACCAATCCACATATCACATTGTTATTCGTCGAAAGTTTGTAACTTCATATTTTGAATATTTAGGGTTAGCAACGACCGTTCCATTGCTTTTGCTATGAAACTGGATGGAATATTTTCCAATGTGTTTTCCTTTTTTATTTTGCGAAGCTTCTGCAACAAACTCTTGCGAGGATAAAATCCAAAATACATCTAATTCTTCGGAATAGAAGATAAACCAATAATTATTTCGCGGTTTATTGTGAGAAATAGCGGCAAAAAGAGCACCGTTTGTTACTGCTTTCACTTGTATCTCATTAAAATGGTTCGTCGGAGTTTTGACCAAGATATCTATTGCTTTATCATCCACTTCTGGAGTATAGACATCAGCACCTTCTTTTAATAACAAGGCCTTTACGTATAATTCGACTTGTTTTCCAAAAGCAGCTTTACTCCGCTTAATAGTCTTTGCCATATTGCAGTGATTACTGATTAGATGAATTCTGAATTGATCTGTTGAATAGTATCGTTTGCTTTAACATTTCGATTGTGGTTGTTAGGACAGAGCACCAAGTATCATCAAAACTATAAACAATACAATCGCAATAATCAACAGAATTCCTGCTGTTTTTAATATCACCCACACTACGCGTCCTATTCCACCCATTACCATCCCTGTCTTTTTCATATTTCCCCGGAATTTTCCCCAACCGTTTTTCTTTACTTTTGAACCAATTATCTTTTCAAAATCAGGGTCTTCGGGATAAAGCATTTCCACCTTTTCCACACATTCATTATATTTCATCAAGAAAGCGTCGCTATGCTCGGAATGTTGGATTTTAGGTTTCAGGTAAAGCATAAAATCAAGTAGGTCGTCTTTGTCAGATGGGGTAGGAAATTGAACAAGAGCCTCTTTTACGCGTTTTTTCTGTGCCTTAAGTTCTCTGAAGTCTAACATGTCTTCACAATCAGCAGATGTCATATACTCACCATCAACAATGTCGTCAAGAATGTCATTCAGTTTTTTGGAAGAAAGATTACCACTATTGAGCAACTGGGCAAAATTGCTCCTATTGGACGAATTTGATCTCAAAGGCGTTTTATTGTTCTTGGAGATATTTTTTTGAGGCCTCTTTTGACTCGCAGATGACTTGATTGTATGTTTGGGATTTCCTATAATATCGTGTAAGATATCGGAAACATCCGATTTTATGTCGCTAACAGTGTCTTTGAAGTCGTTCACAATATCCCTAACTAACGAGTCGTTGTCGTCTTCGTCTTCATCGTAATCCTCCGTATCTTCCTTATCCTCCGGGTCCTCCTTGTCTTCCTCATCTCTTTCTTTTATTTCTTCCTCGTTTTCCTCGAATTCTTCTGTCTCGTCTTTTGTCTCTTCCACCTCTTTTTCCTGTTCTCTTGTCCCTTTGCTCTCTTCGTTTTGTTTTAGTTGTTCTACTTTGGTGAAAATAGGATTATTGTTGTTATTGTTTGGAGAATCTGAAACACTTTCATTTTTGCGCGACAATATACGCCTATTTAGTTCGTTTTCAAACTCAAGAAGATTGATACCCAAAGATTGAGCTTCGTTGAAAAGGACTTGTCTTTCCTTTCCTGACATCATACCGTCTTTTAAGGCCGCTTCGATCAACTGCTCTAACTGTTCATTGTACATAATAAATGGCTATATTTGAAATTCAATTTAAATATGATCACCTTTCCAATCCCCTTCTTTTCCACCCGCAAAATAAAAACTTTCCCATCAAACCGCCATAACCCATTTTGACCCATTTTAATGGGCTGTGCGCTTCATGGGATGACGCTTTCTTTCCCATTCTTATCAGGGGTCAAAAATATACAATATATAATTATGATTATCAATTGTTTAGCAAAGTGTTGCTTGGCGGATTGCACAGAATTAATGGGCGGAAGCGGCGGAATGTTATGCTTTTGCAGTTTGAACTATAAAAATAGTGGAGATTTTTGCAGTTTAAAATATAAATTGTATTTTTGCACCGTCGTTCAAATTCAAGGATGTTATGGAAAGCTCTGATTTACAACCCCTTTTCGACAACTATCACCGCAAGATAGCCAAGATAGACTTGCGGTTCAAACGTTACCTTTACCCTCAAATCAACTGGAAGGCCAGGATGATCGGCATCAAAGGCCCCCGCGGTGTCGGCAAAACCACCATGCTCCTCCAGCACATCCTTGAGAACTACGATGACATCGACCAAACCCTCTACGCCTCCCTTGACGACCTCTGGTTTGCCTCCCATACCCTTGTCGAACTCGTGGACTGGGCCTACCGGCATGGCATCATGCGCCTCTATTTGGATGAAGTACACCGCTATGACCAATGGTCCATCAACCTGAAGAACATATATGACAACTATCCCGACATGAGCATCGTCTATACCAGCAGCTCACTCCTCGTTATGGACAACGCCAAGGTGGATCTCTCTCGCCGACAGACCGTTTACACGCTTTACGGTATGTCGTTCCGGGAGTTTCTCGTCTTTGAGAATGTCCTGAATATTGAGCCGATTCCCTTAAACGAGCTCATTCGGCACCACGTCCGCCACGCCATGGCTATTACAAGTGCTGTCAAAGTCGCCCCGCTCTTCGAGGCGTACCTGCGCCACGGCTACTACCCCTTTTATCGCGAGTCCATCGAGGATTTTCCATCCCGACTTCGCGAAACGGTATCTGTTGTGATCGACAGCGACCTGCCCTCTGTGGAGAACGTGTCATTCGAAACCCTTCAGAAAGTCAAACGCCTGCTGATGATCATCTGCGAACAGGTTCCTTTCGAACCGAACATGTCCATGCTTTGGAAACAGCTTGACACCAACAACGAGTTAGGGCTGCGCATGCTATACGCGCTCGACAAAGCACAAATTCTTGGGCTGCTCACCTCGAAGACCAAGAGTTACAAGCACCTCTACAAGCCCGACAAAATCTACTTGGGCAACCCCAACCTGATGCACGTCTTGTGCCCTCGTATAGACAAAGGAAACGAGCGGGAAACGTTCTTCTACAGCCAACTCCGCGTGGCGAACGAGCTCAAATATCCCACGAAGGGCGATTTTCTTGTGAACGACAAATATCTCTTTGAAGTGGGCGGCAGCAGAAAAACGTTCGATCAGATTGCCGATGTGCCGGACAGCTTCTTAGCTATCGATGACACCGAGTTCGGCCACGGCAACCGCATCCCTTTGTGGATGTTCGGACTGCTGTATTAACAGCAATATAGTAAAATATCGCAGTCTGCATGGTTGGAAAACAGTAAAATATCGCACCTTAACTTTCCCGCATCCCGTTTATATATTCCCCAGGCTGCCCTGCTGTTCTTGGTAGGACCGGCTCAGGTCGGCGAAGAAGTCGTGGCCGAGGATTTGGGCGAGCTTCATCAGCGTGTTCGTGTCAATCCACTGGCGGGAGAAGATGAGATAGACGTTGTTGCGGTGGCAGCCTAACTGCTGCGCCAACCACGGCACCTTGATCCCCTTCCGGGTTACCTCCCGGCGGATGACTTGCCCTATGTGCAGACTCTCTTCGCTCATCGCTCTACCGTTTGTGACATACAAATGGCGTGGAATTTCGCTTGTCCGACTCTCGGGTTTCCACTCCCACACATCCGACAAGCATTCCACGCCGTTACAAACGGCTTGCGGAATCTGTCCTTGATGTGTGTTTGTCCCCTGTTTAACAGAGGAAGTGTGGAAAATGAGAGTCAAGGATAGCTGCAAACGCTATTTTATATGTTCGATTGTTTCTTTTCTGTTCTTTTTCTACTGTTTATTTTGGTGACACTGACAAACGGGATGGAAATCTATCCCGTCCATTTTGACCCGCAAAACTACAATTTTTTTGGATAGGTCTGGATGGGCCAAAATGGGAGAAAAATAGATTTTGATTTTGAGGGTTAAGAAATAAAATGTATTTTTGCAAACTGAAAATACAAATTATTCGTATTATGAGTTCTCAAAATAACGTACTGAAGTTGATACTGGAATCCGAAAGAACAGTGTTCCAGATCCAGTCGATGGTTCTGCTGACAGGCATTTCAGATGGTGTGAGATTGACGAAAATGCTGAACTACTACGTCAAGAAAGGGGAAATCCTTAATCCAAGACGCGGAATTTACACGAAACGCATTTTCAATGCCGAAGAGTTGGCATGTTCGATTTTTCATCCTTCCTACCTCTCTCTGGAATATGTTCTGAAGCAGGCCGGGGTCATTTTCCAATACGACTCTGCCCTGACTTCTGTGAGCTACCTCTCGCGCACTGTGGAGATTTCCGGGCAAGTGTACTCCTATAGACAAATAAAGCCAGAATTGTGGTTGGGTGGAGAAGGGATTGTGCAAAAGGATAATGTTTGTATTGCCTCTGCGGAACGTGCCTTCTTGGATATGGTGTATTTAAGTGCCGGGAACTGTTATTTTGACAACCTTCGGCCTCTTGACAAAAAGATAATCAAAGCTTTAATCCCTTCTTATCGTTCCAAATCACTGGAACAACACACAAAAGGAATCCTAAACATTTGACATTATGGATATTGCAAAACACCGTTATTTCATGATGCTGTAAGTGAGAGTCAATTGCATCTGCTTATTAAGGAACATGCCACGCTGGAGCTTCCGACGCGAAGTGGCGAAAAGGTAAGTCTTTGTATTTGAAATCCTCTCAAATGGGTCAAAATGGGCAACACGGACAACCCGCAAAATGTTTATTTTTGCCGCCGAAAAACGGATTCCTCATGGACGACAACGATAAAATCTACATTGAACACTTGAAAACCCTTCTTTGCGAGGCTTTGGACCGGCAGATGAACCGCTCCTCCGATTTCGTGTTCCTGCAGGCGTATATCTTCGAGCGCACCCACGAGAACATCGGCCTCAACACACTGAAACGAATCTGGAACTACGGCAACACACCCGTGGCCCCGCGCATTTTCACGTTGGATGTCCTGTCCAAGTCCGTAGGCTACCGCAACTTCGAGGACATGAAACGCTTCTACGGCGATGAGGGAGCGGAATCCTCCGACAAGGTGCTTGGCAAGGTGGTAAGCAGTCAGGATTTGCGCCCCGGCGACCGCGTGACGCTCTGCTGGGACCCCGGCCGCCGCTGCACCGTGGAATACCTCGGCAGCAACGCCTACCGTGTGGTCAGCAGCGAACGCACCAAGCTGAAACCCGGCAACACCTTCCAGACCGCCTTCTTCGCCACCGGCTCCCCCCTCATCCTCTCCAACCTCGTCCAAGACGACTCCTTCGCCACCCTCTACGAAATCGGTCGCAAAACTGGCGTGACACAATTGACGGTGGAAACCGTGAAATAATATTCATCGTAATCCAAAAGCTACCGAGCTTTTGCCCCTGTCGGGGCTGCTCAAGGAAGATGTTTTTATGCTCTATCGAGCTTTTGCCCCTGACGGGGCTGCTTAAGGAAGATGTTTTTATGCTCTACCGAGCTCTTGCCCCTGTCGGGGCTGCTCAAGGAAGATAATTTCTAATTACAAATTACAAATTACTAATTGGTTCTATCCTCCTGAACTTCCCCCACACCTCATGTTTCCGGTACTTCTCCACCGACTGGGCGGGCACGTACAGCACCGCGCTGTCGGGGATGTTGAACAGGGAGTTCGGCAGCATGGTGGGCGGTTCCTCGCAATGGATGATCATCGTCTGTAGAGCGACATTATCGTTGAATGCATAGCTTCCAATGCGTTTCACCCCGCTTCCGATTTCCACCTCCCGTAATTTTCGGCAGTAGGAAAAGCTGTAGGCTCCCAACAATTCTGTTTTGTCGGGAATGACAACACGCTCGAGACTGCTCATATAGAATGCGCCGTGACTGATTTTGCGCAAGGAGTCAGGGAGGCGGCAGTCGCGAAGAGAATAGGAGAACGCTGCGAAATCTCTGGGAATCTCAACTATATGATTCGGAATCTCTATCTCCTCTAACCAGCTCATATCGTTGAAAATGCGAGCAGGCAAAACATAGACGGAATCATCCACGATGGCTTTTTTTAAGGAATTGCATCGATAGAAAAACTGGTCGTTCAAATTGGGAAGTGTGCCCGTAGTGCAGTCAAGTGCTTTCCAGACGAGGACAGTCAGAGAATGACAGTCATCGAAAGCATTGGACTCCAAGACTTTAAGAGATCGAGGAATGACTAAAGTGTCAGATAACCTATTGCAAGCAGAAAATGCTCCACATCCGATTCGTTCAAGACCTTCAGGAAGAACAATATGCATAAGATTGGAACAATTGTCGAAGGCGTTGGAGTCCAGATCGGTGACGCGGTAGCGGACCCATCGGCATCGGATGTGTGCGGGAATGACCATATCACCGGAAGGGGCGTTGGGGACATCTTTCCAAGACTTCGCATCGCTTGGACATACGAAGGCCACGGTGCGGTGCCAATGCGACAACACCTTTGCATAGACCGTTTGTCCGGAATCCAACGTGACGGGAAATTTCTTGCCGTCGGGATGCATCCAGAAGCAGAACAGGCCGATGAGGAGCACCGGCAGCAGCCACAGCTCCCATCGCGGCCGCATCAGCTTTGCCAATGCGGTCACCGACTGCGGGCGTTTGTTGGGTTCGGGGCGTTGCGCACGGCGGACAACACGACCGTAACGGTGCGGGAACATCCGTTTCAGTATGCCCCCCAACGCGTAGATGTCGCTGCGGTGGTCGGCATACTGTCCGGCCAGTTGCTCGGGTGCGGCGTACTTGCGCGTGCCACCCGTCTGCCGAAAGGCGAAGCCGCTGTTGTCGGAAAGCCCGAAGTCGATGATCTTGGCAGTCAGCCCGTCTTTGGTAATCAGAATGTTGGAAGGCTTGAGGTCGAGATGCCAGATCTGCCGTTCGTGACAGTAGGCCATAGCGTCCAGAATCTGCCGGATAATCCGTTTGCGGGCAGTAGCGGACGGTTTTGTAAGCAGCCACTGATCGAGACTTTGGCCATCCACGTACTCCATCACGATGCAGAGCCCCGCCTTGGGGTCCTCTTCCAAGCTGTTCACCCGCACAATATGGGGGTGGTCGAGCTGCACCCCGATCTGGTACTCCTTGGAGAGATACTCGCGCATAGCGGGGTCGTCACGATACTCGGGCGCAAGACCTTTCAGTACGTAGTAACGACCGAAACGGCGGGCTCGGTAGAGCACATTGCCCGGCTGCCGGCTCCGAACAGGCAACTTCTCGTAACCGGAAAACTCCGCTGACAGCACGTCCAAGGAGCCAGAAATGGTCCCTGAGGCATAATAGTATTCTCCCAATATTTCATTGTCGTTTTTCATATCACCAATAGGATATCTGAAAAAAGAAAACGGGTCAAAAAAAACGGCTGCATTCCCGCAGCCGTTTTTTATGGGGGCATAAAGCCAACCGAAATTAGTCGCCCAAGGTGGCAACCATCACAGCCTTGATAGTGTGCATGCGGTTTTCGGCTTCGTCGAACACGATGGAGTTCTCGGATTCGAAAACATCCTCGGTAACTTCGATGCCATCGAGGCCGAATTGTTTGTGCACGTCGCGGCCCACCTGCGTTTCGAGGTTGTGGTAAGCGGGCAGACAGTGCATGAATTTGCATTTCGGGTTGCCGGTGAGTGCCATCATCTCCTTGTTCACCTGGTAAGGTTTGAGCAATTTGATACGCTCAGCCCACACTTCGACGGGTTCGCCCATGGAGACCCAAACGTCGGTGTAGAGGAAGTCGCAACCTTTGACGCCCTTCTTGACGTCGTCGGTGACGGTCACCTTCGCGCCGGTCTGTTTTGCGATTTCCTGGCATTGTTTCACGAGGGCTTTGTCGGGTTGGAGAGCCTTGGGAGCCACGATGCGGACATCCATGCCCATCTTGGCGCCACCGACCATCAGGGAGTTACCCATGTTGAAACGGGCATCGCCGAGGTAAGCGTAGGTCACTTGGTTCAGGGGCTTGTCAACGTGTTCGCTCATGGTGAGGAAGTCGGCGAGCACCTGTGTGGGGTGGAATTCGTTGGTCAAGCCGTTCCAGACGGGAACACCGGCGTATTGGGCCAGTTTCTCGACGGTGGCCTGTGCGAAACCGCGGTATTCGATGCCGTCGTACATGCGTCCGAGCACGCGGGCGGTGTCTTCCATAGACTCTTTCACGCCGATTTGGGAACCGGAAGGTCCGAGGTAGGTGACGTGGGCGCCTTGGTCGTATGCGGCCACTTCAAAAGCGCAGCGGGTGCGGGTGGAGGTCTTCTCGAAAATCAGGGCGATGTTCTTGCCTTTCAGACGAGGTTGCTCGGTGCCGGCGTATTTGGCGCGTTTCAGGTCGCGTGCCAGATCAAGCATGAATTGAATCTCGGTAGGAGTGAAGTCCAACAATTTCAGGAAGCTTCTGTTTCTTAAATTGAATGCCATAATGTTTTTTTATTTTATAGAATGATGTTTTTTGAAATTTCGAGCGGCAAAGATACAATTTTTTTTGCTATTGGATGTTGTTTTTTGAATATGACTTTAACTTTAACTTTGATTTTGACTTTGACTTTGACTTTGGCTGTCGCCTAATCGTGGTCGCGGCGGTTTTCGCACTCGCAGATGTCCGTGAACTTGATGTCTGTATTGGGGAGAAGCAACTCCATCGCTTCGTATTCCCATTTGGTGAGCGGAATTTGTCGTAAGTCCAAGATCTCTAACGATTTGCTGATATTTTTGATTGAGGAAGGAAGAACAAACAGCGGGTTTCCCCAGGCGTCGATGATGGTCAGATGGTGCAGATTGCCGATGCTTTCGGGCAGCGTTTCAATCATGTTGCGCGAGATCACGAGCGTGCGCAAATCGGTGAGGTTACCGATGGTTTCGGGTAACCGCAACAGTTGGTTATGGTCCAGGTTAAGATATTGCAAATGAACAAGTTTCCCGATGTTTTGGTTGAGAAGGCACAGTTTACGACCTTTTACGGTGAGTTCGCGTAGCTCCGTGAGCTGGAACAGCTCCTCCGGCAACGAGTCCCTGTTTGCCAACTTCGTGATTTTCAACCGATACACTATCTTTTCCGATTTCAACGCTTCCTCAATCGACGTGAAGACCTTCCCGTCGTCATCAGGCGCATAAAGCAGCGTCGTCTTCTGCGAAAAAACGCTAGAACTAACAACAGTCATTATGAAAATGAAAAATATACCTCCTCTGCCCATAACTTTATGAATTCCCAATTCCTAATTCCTAATTCTCTTCTCATACGCCATCCTCTTCCCGTCCCTCACCTGCACCACGCCGCAGAAGGTGAACCCGAAACTGCGGATGAGGTTGCGCATCGGGATGTTGTCGTGATGGGTGTCTATGCGGAACCATCTAACGCCCTTGGCTCGGGCCTTCCGTTCCGCGAATCGGAGAATGTGCTTGGCGAGGTCGAGGCCGAGGTACTCGTCGGCAACAGCGAGACGGTGCACGACAACGTAGGGCTCGCCTTCGCTGAGCCACTTCCCGTCAATCTTTTCGTAATGGGGGGCTTTGTCGAACACGATGGCTGCGTAGGCGGCGGGTCCAAACCAGTTCTTGACGATGACTGCCTGATGTTTCCGCTTGTCGTTGCGGATAGTCTCTTCATCGGGGTAACCGTCCTGCCACTGGTCGAGCCCCATCTTGTTCATCCTGTTTTTCGCCTGCCCGATGATTTTCATGATGTCGTCTATGTCGTCTAATCTTGGGTTGAAAAGATGAGAACGGCTTGGACTTAGCATCATTTTGGCGGTTCCCTTGTAGCTAAAAAGGGCCTTGATGAGTTCTTTCTCGTTCCTGAATTTTTTCTCCTCCGCGATTTTGTAAACAGGCTTGAATGCAATCTTCTTGCCGTAGAGTTTGGGGCTGGCGTCGATGACGTGTATTTCGTAGGTGAGCTCGTGCAGACCCAGCGTCGGGCGCGTGCCCACGTAGAGCATCCCCTTGTGGCGCTTCCCGTCGTAGTTCACCCATGTGGCGTATGCGCCCTTCTCCAGCGAGACGGGCGTGTCGGGCTGCACGTTGGCGGTCGGGAACCCGAACTTGCGCCCGTTTCCGAGCCCTTGGATGACGGTTCCGGAGATGTAGTCGGTAAAGTACATGATGAGGTTGGTTTAAGGGTTTGGAGTTGATACTTGAAACCAGTATCATTCTCCCGTGTCATACAGGGATCTTTCGATGACTAACGGCATACGTTTGCGCTTGAATTCGGATTTGCGGTGGCGGGTCAGCACACGCTCCACGGTTTCTGCGCCGTAGGCTTCGTTCAGTCGTTTCATCTCCTGCTCGTCGCCGCCGTGCTGCAGGTAGGTGTTCAGGATGTCGTCCACTTCCTCGTAGGTGTGTCCCGGGGCGATCTGGGCCATGTCTCCACCGGCCGCCACCGCGTTGCCGTCGGTGGGCGTGATGTCGTAGCCGGCGCGCAGAGCCTGATGGCACGGACAATTCTCGTCGGGATGGACTTCAGTGAAGATGTACTTGCAAAGCTCGTAAACCTCGTGTTTCCACAGTCCGCCGATGGGGTTGTAGTCGGCCACGTCGCCGTGGATGGTCCAGAAGCCGAGATAGTGCTCCGTCAGGTTGTCGGTGTCCATGACGAGCCCGCCGGTCACCGAGGCGAGGTTGTAGAGGTAGATCATGCGCAGACGGGCCTTGATGTTGCCCTGCGAAATGGGAGTCGAGGGGTAGCGCTGCTCGCAGGTGGCCCTCATCAGCAGATACTCCTTCTGCAGGTTCTCCACCCAATACTCGTCGCAGAAGGCTTTCATGGCCAAGTATGCCGAGTCGTTCTCCTCGGCGGAGTTCGACGAGCAAGGCAGGCTGACTCCGATGAACTTGAACCGTTGTTCGGGATAGCGCTTCACCACTTCGTGGCAGATGGCGGCCGTCACGGTGGAGTCGATTCCGCCGGAAAGGCCCAGAATCATGGATTTCAACCCGTTTTTGGTGAGATAATTTGCTGTCTCACTCACCATTGTGTCGAATACTTTCTTATAGTCCATAGCTTTACAATTATTGCCGGATAGATTCAAACCTGTCCAACGAACCGATCACCCCACGCTCCCCGACAGCGTCAGGCTCAGCAGTTTCTGCGCCTCGACAGCAAACTCCATCGGTAGTTTGCTGAGCACCTCCTTGGCGTAGCCGTTGACGATGAGGCTCACGGCGTTCTCCTGGTCGATGCCGCGCTGCTGGCAGTAGAAGAGCTGGTCGTCGGAGATTTTCGAGGTGGTGGCCTCGTGCTCCAGTACTGAAGACGAATTGGCGCACTGCAGGTCGGGCCAGGTGTGCGCGCCGCACTTGTCGCCCATCAGCAGCGAGTCGCACTGCGAGAAGTTGCGGGCGTTCTCGGCGTTCTTATCCACGCGCACGAGTCCGCGGTAGCTGTTCTGGCTGTGGCCTGCGGAGATGCCCTTGGAGACGATCAGGCTGCGGGTGTTACGGCCCAGGTGGATCATCTTCGTGCCCGTGTCGGCCTGCTGGTAGTTGTTGGTGACGGCCACGGAGTAGAACTCGCCCACGCTGTTGTCGCCCTTGAGGATGCAGCCCGGATACTTCCACGTGATGGCCGAGCCGGTCTCCACCTGCGTCCACGAAATCTTGGAGTTCGCGCCCTTGCAGAGACCGCGCTTGGTGACGAGGTTGTAGATGCCGCCCTTGCCGTTCTTGTCGCCCGGGTACCAGTTCTGGACGGTCGAGTACTTGATCTCAGCGTCCTTGATGGCGATGAGCTCCACCACGGCGGCGTGCAGCTGGTTCTCGTCACGCTGCGGAGCGGTGCAGCCCTCCATATAGCTCACGTACGCGCCCTCGTCGGCGATGAGCAGCGTGCGCTCGAACTGGCCGGTGTTGGCCGCGTTGATGCGGAAGTAGGTGGAAAGCTCGATGGGGCAGCGCACCCCCTTGGGGATGTAGCAGAACGAGCCGTCGCTGAACACCGCCGAGTTGAGGGCGGCGAAGAAGTTGTCGGTGTAGGGAACCACGGTGCCGAGATACTGCCGCACTAAGTCGGGATGCTCGCGCACCGCCTCGCCGAAGGAGCAGAAGATGATGCCGTACTTCTTCAGCGTGTCGGAAAAGGTGGTCTTCACGGAGACGGAGTCCATGACCGCATCGACAGCCACGCCCGCCAGCACTTTCTGCTCTTCGAGGTTGATGCCCAACTTGTTGAACGTGTCGAGCAACTCGGGATCGACCTCGTCCATCGAAGCGAGCTGTTTCTTCTTCTTGGGGATGGCCAAATACCGGATATCCTGATAGTTGGGTTTCTCGAACTCGAGATGTCCCCAGTCGGGTTCTTCGAGGGTGGTCCAGTAGCGGTAGGCCTTCAGCCGGAACTCCAGCAGCCAGTCGGGTTCGCCCTTGCGCTGCGAAATCCGCCGCACGATGTCCTCGTTCAGCCCTTTGGGGAAATCTTCAATATCAATGTCCGACACGAAACCGTATTCGTATTCCTTGTCGGTGATGTCTTTCAGCAGGTTTTGGTTGTTTGTTTCTTCGCTCATTTAAGTTTCAAGTTTCAGGTTTCAAGTTTCAAGTTTCAGGTTTCAGGTTTCAGGTTGAAAAAAGCCAGTCGTCGTATCATCGCCTCAAACCGGCGGCAAAGATACGATTTTTCGGGATTGCCGGCGGTTTTTATTTTGGGCGAGCCGGCGTGTAGGAGGCGGAGCTTCCAAGCGTCGCGAAATTGCATCAGACGGGTTAATTTAATTACGCGGGTCCGATAGGAGGGCAAGTTGTTTATGCTGGATTAGAGCATACATACCCATCCGAATTTGTGCGCGAGTTCTCGGAGCAGGTTTCTGTCAGAGACGGGGATTGTCAAACTGACGGTTTGTTTGTGGGTATTCCTATCCGCTATGTTCGCACTGTCGATATTGTACTGGCTTTGCAAGTTCATCCAAAAATCCACGGAAATGCCAAAGACCTTTTCCAAGGCTGTTGCTACATTGATGGAGACAGGACGTTTGGCATTGATAGTCTCACTCAACACCGATTCCTTGATTCCTGTCTCTTCAGACAGCTGTTTTTGTGTCATTTTCCGTTCTCGCAGTTCATCCTTGATCAATTCTCCAGGATGTGTTGCAATTGCTGGGGTTAGTTCCTTTTTATTCATAATGTTTCGATATTTCAATCAATAAAGCATTAACGACTATTCCGAGTTTAAATTCAATGTTCATCGTTGACTATAATTTTCAGACGGCAAAGATAATAAAATTCTCGAATAATTATCTTTTTTGCGAATTTTTTAGGAGGACAAACTTCAGTACGCAGAGCTCGATTCGGTGCCTTTGACGTCGAGATTCATCAACAACGAACAAAACCTCTTCCCCAATCCCGATATTTTTGCTATTTTTGCCGCTGATTTTCAATAGAGTAAGAACCAATTCAAGGATATATCGTAAAGAATAGTAATTAACATATTATAAACCAAAGCATTAGCTATTATTCGCATTCGAATCAAAAGCGTCGGAAACTGATGATTTAGAATTATCGGATAATATTCACGAGAGCGCAAAGCTCCGTTACCATCTTGCGTAGTTGATGCTCGCACCAAACTGGTGTGGGCTGGACTAAAGATGGTGCGGGGTTCACCGACGCTCCTCGTGAATGCGATAGAAAGGCCTGCACCTTTCTTTTGCCGATAAGTGATTGATAGTTATTGCGGTAATTGTCAATCACAATGGCCAACAAGAATCTGAACCAGGCGAAGAACGCCAAGAAAGACGAGTTCTACACCCAGCTTGTGGATATCGAGAACGAGCTGAAACATTACAAGCCCCATTTCAAGGGGAAAACGGTGCTGTGCAACTGCGACGACCCACGCGTGAGCAATTTTTTCCACTATTTCAGCTATAATTTCGAGCAATTGGGACTGAAAAAGCTGATTACCACCTGCTACAAGAACCAAAACCGCGACCTATTTTCACAGAACGACAGCGAACGGGCGATATGGTTGGAATACCTTGGCGACAAAAACGGAGATCGTGTACCCAACCCCGAGGAAATCGGCATCCACTATTTCAACGGCGACGGCGACTTCCGTTCCGCCGAGTGCATCGAATTGCTCAAGCAAGCCGACATCGTGGTGACCAACCCGCCGTTCTCGCTCTTCCGGGAATATGTGGCGCAGCTGATGAAGTATGGGAAGAAGTTTGTGATTTTGGGTAATCAGAATGCTCTTCATTACAAAGAAATATTTCCTTTAATTAAGGATAATCTTGTATGGATTGGGTATAGCTCGCCTAAATTTTTTAGAATCCCTGACGATTTTGAAAGCAAAACTATAAAAATACGAAATGGTGTTCGGTATCAACAATTTGGCAACATATTATGGTTTACGAATCTTGATATACAAAAACGGCACGAGGAATTGATACTATTCAAAACGTACAATGGTGAGGAATATCCGAAATATGAAAATTTCGATGCGATTGATGTTAATGCGATAAGTGAAATACCTTGTGATTATTATGGAATAATGGGTGTTCCAGATTCCTTTTTGGGGCAATTTAATCCTGATCAATTTGAGATTATAGGAATCGGTAGTGGTGAAATCGCTAAAAAAATTGGTGTGAGAAAAAATTATCGAGGAAGAACAGATATAGCATTATCTATCAATGGAATAAATAGGTGTCCATATTCCCGCATCCTCATTCGCCGCAAACCGCAGCAGGGTGACCAACCGGCATCCTATAACCAGCCCGATACAACCTTGCCGTTAGCGGCGGAAGACCCCGAAAAATATAATCGTACGGGCGTATCGCATACGCCCTCCAAATAAACAACGTTATGAAAATCGAGCTGCACAAGATCACCGTCCGCGAGTTGGTGGCGGGATACGAAGACAACAACGAGAACGGCGTGCGCGCCTACGGGGGCCGCCTCGACGTGCGCCCGCCCTACCAGCGCGAGTTCGTCTATAAGGAGAAACAGCGCGACGCCGTCATCGACACCCTCACACAAGGATTCCCGCTCAACGTGATGTATTGGGCGGTGCGGGAGGACGATTCCGGACGTTCCGATGACAGCGGCGCAACGCCCGGAAGCGTTGTTTCCTACGAAATCATCGACGGACAGCAGCGCACCATCAGCATCTGCCAGTATGTGCATGGCGAGTTCTCGGCAGTTTGTTTCAATGTCCCGACTTACAGGGCTTTCCATAATTTGCAGGACGACGAGCAGGAGCGGATTCTCAACTACGAACTACAGGTCTATATCTGTAGCGGCACCGACAGCGAGAAACTCAAGTGGTTCAAAACCATCAATATAGCAGGGGAAGAACTGACGGATCAGGAACTGCGCAACGCGGTGTATGCGGGCTCTTGGGTGAGCGATGCCAAACGCTACTTCAGCAAGAACGGCGCACCCGCAGCCAAAGTCGGGAGCGACTACCTTACCGGTTCCGCCATCCGGCAAGACTACCTCGAAACCGCCATCTCGTGGATCTCAGACGGCAATATCGAGGTCTATATGTCGAACCATCAGCACGATGCGAACGCGGCTCCGCTGTGGCAGTTCTTCCAGGCCGTCATCACATGGGTGGAGACCTCTTTCCGTCCCACGAAGGAGCGCAAGAAAATCATGAAGGGTGTCGATTGGGGGATGCTATACAAGCAGTTCAAAGACAAGGTGTTCGACTTCAGTGAAATTGACAATGAGGTGAAGCGGCTCGTCTTGGACGATGACGTTACCAAGAAGTCGGGCATCTATCCCTACATCCTCACCCGGCAGGAGAAGTATCTCTCTATCCGGACCTTCACCGAGGCGCAGAAATTGGCGGCATACGAACGGCAAGGAGGTCTTTGCGCCGACTGCGGGAAGCATTTCGACCTCTCGCAGATGGAGGCCGACCACATCATGCCGTGGCACGCGGGCGGCCGCACCGTCGCCGAGAACTGCCAGATGCTCTGCCGGGACTGCAACCGGCGGAAGAGCGGGAAGTGATTCAGCATTCCAACTGCGAGACGCGGTTGGCTCCTATTGCTCCATCAAAAACCTCGACGCCTCGATGCCCGCCATGCTGCCGGTGCCGGCGGCGATGACGGCCTGGCGGAAGACGGGGTCCTGCACGTCGCCGGCGGCAAAGACGCCTTCGACGTTGGTCTTCGTGCTGTCGGGCTTCGTGATGAGGTAACCCTGCTCGTTCATATCTAATTGCCCCACAAAGAGTTCGGTGGTCGGTACCACGCCGATGGCCTCGAACACGCCATCGACCGTCAAGGTGCGTTCCTCGCCAGTTTGCGCGTGCTTCACCTTCAGACCCGTCACCTTCTTGATGAACCCTTTCTGTTCGCCGAGAATTTCAACAGGCACGTGGCTCCACACCACCTCGATGTTCGGAGTCGCCAGCACGCTCTTCTGCAGCGCGACGGTGCCGCGGAACTGGTCGCGGCGGTGCACGATGTAGACTTTCGTGCATAGTTGCGAAAGGTAGAGGGCGTCCTCCAACGCGGTGTCGCCGCCGCCGATGACCACAGTGGTGCGGTTGCGGAAGAAGTTGCCGTCGCAGGTGGCGCAGGTGGAGACCCCGAAGCCGCGAAACTCGTCCTCGCCGGGCAGGTGCAGCCAACGTGCGCTCGCGCCCGTGGCCACGATGACCGTCTCGGCGATAATCTCCTCACCGTCATCTAATTGGCAGTGGAACGGCCGGCTGCTGAAATCGACCTTCGCGACGCTCTTGGGCTGCATCTCCACGCCCAGTTTCAGTGCTTGCTCACGCAGCTTATCCATGATGACCGGACCGCCCGCGCCACCCGGAAAGCCGGGGAAGTTCTCCACTTCGTTGGTGATGGTCAGCTGACCGCCCTGTTGCATCCCTTCAATGAGGAGGGGTTTCAGGTCGGCACGTGCTGTATATACGCCGGCCATGTATCCTGCAGGGCCGGAACCGATGATGAGACATTTTACGTTTCTTGTCATATCTTTCTGAATTTTAATGTTTTATAATCTTGATTCCAATTATTTTCAGACCGCGAATATACGATTTTTTCGTGATGAAAAAAATTGTACTTTTGCAGTTTGATATTTAATAGCAATGAAGAGATTATTTTTGACTGTAGTAATGATATGTTGTTGTGCGGGTTCGCTGTTGACAGCGCAAACCTCCGAAACCCCTTATACCGCTCCGAAAGATACTGTGGAAGAGCCTCTTGTGGTTTTCCGCGACCGCTTTGTCATAGATTTTTACCATACTTTTTGGATGGGAATGCCGGTCGAGGTTAAACACATGAAATTTGATCCAGGTGTCAATTTTTCGGCCATTTGGGATTTCAAAATCAAGAAAAAACCGATTGCCATAGGTCTGGGTATTGGCCTGAGCTATTACACCCAATATTCTAATGCGTTGTTGCAGTATGACAAGACCAGCGATTTTATGAAATACTATGTTCTTCCGCCGGACTTGAAATACAACCATGCGGTTATGAATTATTTAAGTGTGAATGTTCCGGTGGAATTCCGCTATCGTCATTCCAATGGATTCAAAGTCTCGATAGGAGCTCGTGCTGGTTGGGTGGCTCTCATCAATCAGGAATATAAGGGCGCTAATCCCTCTACCCCTGCTGATACTGCGATGTACAAGAATCTGATGATCAATAACAAAATGAAGTACAATGTGGATTTCTATCTCCGTATCGGTTGGAAATTTGTGGATCTCTACTATTGCTATCAAGTTACACCGCTTTTTGCCGACAACAAAGGGCCGAAGATTCGCCCGATGTCATTAGGTATTTCGTTTAGCTTATTTTAGAATTATTCATTAAAATCACCCCGTTATGTTTTACTTAATGATTGTCATTTTTGTCATCGGCTATCTTTGTATAGCCCTTGAACATCCGTTGAAAATCAACAAGACGGCATTCGCATTGCTGACAGGTGTCCTCATTTGGACCTGTTTCATTGTGGCAGGACCGGATATCTTTTCCAATGCCAACTTCGGTGCGGGTTTCGAAGCATTCAAAGCCGCTCATCCTGATGTGGCTAATCCCTTCTCGGAATTCCTTGTCTCCCACGAGCTGCTCCACCATTTGGGCGAGATTTCCGAAATCCTCTTCTACTTGATGGGTGCCATGACTGTTGTGGAACTCATTGATACATACGGAGGTTTCAATATCATCACCGACAATATCAAGACCACCAACAAGGTGAAGCTGCTCTGGATCCTGAGCTTCATCACTTTCTTCTTTTCCGCTATTCTCGACAACCTGACCACCGCCATCGTGATGGTTGCTCTGTTGCGGAAGCTCCTTCCAGAAAAACACGACCGCTGGTTCTTCGGAGGTATGGTCATCCTGGCGGCCAATGCGGGCGGCGCGTGGAGCCCTATCGGTGACGTGACCACCATCATGCTTTGGATTGCGGGCAAAGTCTCTACCTACAGCGTCATCCTCGAATGCTTTGTCCCGAGCCTTATCTCCATGATTATCCCGTTGATAGTGGTCTCCTTTGTGGAAAGGGGTGAAATCGACGCTTCGAAGCGTCCGCACGACGATGAGAGCTCGTCTGTGGCTGCTTGGCAGCGCAATCTCATCTTCTTCATGGGTGTTGCTGCGCTGGTGTTCGTCCCGGTTTTCAAAATCTTGACGCATCTGAAACCCTATATGGGCATCATGTTTGGACTTTCCATCCTTTGGATCACGACTGAAATTTTGCACAGTACCGGCCGCATAGATAATCGCAAATACACGATTGCCGGTGTGATCACACGTATTGATCTTCCCAGTATTCTCTTCTTCCTCGGTATTTTGTTGGCTGTTGCTGGTTTGGAAAGCGCAGGACACCTATCCTTGCTCGCAGCTGGTTTGGACAGTGCCTTTAACGGAAATTATTACCTGATTGATACCGTCGTGGGTGTGCTCTCCTCCATCATTGACAATGTGCCATTAGTGGCGGGAGCCATGGGTATGTATAGCTTCCCGATGGACCACATGTTCTGGATTTTCTTAGCTTACTGTGCCGGAACAGGTGGCAGTATCCTCATCATCGGTTCCGCCGCTGGTGTGGCTGTGATGGGTATGGAAAAGATCGATTTTATATGGTATCTGAAGAAAATCACCCCGTACGCTCTTCTCGGCTACCTCGCAGGCGCCGGCTGCTACGTGCTGATGAATAGCTACATTTTCCACAACTCTGTCGCAGCGGTTGCAGGGTAATTAGTGATTAAGGATAATCAATCGTTAATACAAAAGCAGGTCGTTCCGTTTGGAGCGACCTGCTTTGTTTTGGGCTTATAGGCAATAGGCAATAGGCAAGGTCGTTCGGAACTGAATTGTCCAGAACGACCTTTTTCCAATCCTCTAATCCTCTAATTTCACCACTTTCACGCCGCGGACGGCCCAGCGTGTGCCGTCAATGTTGCCGTTCTTGTGATAGCGTAGCGCGATGCGGAACTTCTGGTTGCCGATGGCTCTCAAGTCCAGACCGTTGCTCAAACCGAAGCTGCTCGGGAAGTTGTTAAGGTTCGGGTTGAAGGCCGTCCAGTCGTCTTCGTTGAAGGCACCTCCGGTGTAAGTCGTGGAGTAATAGACCTGGTAGTAGGTCGCCGGACTGCCTCCCACGTTGTTCTGGTGGTCGAGGTAGAGCATCACACCGCTCAGGTTGCCGAGGTTCATCTCGGGCGAAATCAGCCAGTCGTCGCAGGCCGTATTAGCGGTGTTGTGGTAGAGGAAGTTGTTTCCGTTGTACGCCTGGAACTTCCAAGACTGATTGTCAGGATATTGCGACCAACCGCCTGTGGTGAGACTGTTCTCATCGAAAGTCATGTCTGCCAGCACGATTTGTTCTGACGAAGAGGCCATTTGGATGTCATCCTTGGTGCGCAACGTCAACTGATAATCTTTGTTGTAGATGCTTAGAATGCCATACAGACAGTACTCTTTGCTGGCGTCGATGAGGGTGTTCCGGAAATAGGCGTAGCTGCTGGTTCGCACGGTCACGTTCGTGCCGTTAAAGGTGATGACACGGTCGGTGGAGAAGTCGTTGTTGGCTAACGGCAAACCGTCGTCGGCGGCGGAGAATCTGCATCCGTCGATTTTCACGAGGCAATTCACATTCTCGGCCGTGAGATCGTTAACACTCTTGATTTCGATGGGGTTGGCCACCAGCGGGTTGGTCGGGTCGGGGAGACCGTCTTTGCTGAGATAGCGCGTCAACGCGATTGGCGCGATGCGACCGACGGAACCCTCATAAACCCAGCCGACTTGGTACTTGTTGTGGTAGTCGCCCACAATTAGGCCAGCACAGTTCAGATAGACGGTCTGGCCCACAGGGTAGTCGTTGTACAAACTCGAACGATCGATGGCGATTTCGATACCGCCCGTTTCGTCTTGGATGGTGAGGTACTTGTAGCAATTGCCGCCCTCGTCAGAGCTTACTACCACGGCCTTGACGATGAACTGCTCGTCGTATCGGCAGATGGAGTCTTGCGTGTTGGTGCCCAATGACGGGTGCATCGCTTTGATGTCCGCGATGGTCTTGTTGGCCGCCGGACCGTCATACACGGGCGCCACGAATTCAGGGGCTTCCCATCGGTTGCAGCCGGCCAGCACCATACAGACTATAATTGCAAAGAGTGTTCTATTTTTCATATTTGTTCTATTTTTCATTTTTTATCCCTGCACTGCGCTGCGCTTGTGTGCTTTTCTTTCCCCGCACTGCGCTTCGCTTGTTCGTGGTTCCCCACACTGCGCTTCGCTTGTGTGGGGTTAATTGCGCTTCGCGCGTCTTGCCTCTCCGAGGCTGCTCAAGGAAGATGTTTCATGTTATAGGGGGTGTTCGTCCTTGTTCATTCTATTGCGCCAATCCCGTAATCCTGATGTCGGACAGGTACCAGGCTGATGAGGTGGAGGTGATGTGGAACATGAATCGGAAATTGGAGGTTTGTGCCGCTTCTGGCAGGGAGAAGAGTTCGTTCGCGGAAGTAGTGGTACCGTCGGGGGCATTGAGTGGCAGCTTGGTCCACACGGTGGTGCTTACGTCGCCAGTGTAATGGGGAGTGTAGAAGCACATCATAGTGTTGGAATCGAATCCCTGTGGGGAACGGTGTGTGAAGACTAACTCCGGACTTTTGATGTTGTCTAACGGAACCTCAGGGGAGATTAAGTAGTAGTCCTCGTTCTCTGCCGGGTTGACGTAGAAGCCGCTGAAGTTGGTGTTGACCATCGTCTGCCATGGGTTGCCTGTGCCGGTCTTGATCCAGCCCTCGTTGAAGGCATTGGCGTAGTTGACACTGAAGATGGTTTGGCGTTCCACGGGTTCCACGAAATTCACAAGGCTGCTTGGACTGTTGATGACGATTTGCACCGTATTGTTGTATCGAGTGAGGATGCCGGTGATATTGCCGGTGCCCAAGGGCAGAATGTCACTTGCGAATTTGGCGTAGTTGCTGGTCCTCAACACGATAGAGGATCCATCGTTCATCTTGATTTCGTGACTGGTGGCAGAGCCAGGGTCGGAAAATGTGGCCATGCCGCCTTCCACAAAGGTGGCACCCACTAAGCGTACTAAACGATTGTACATCGTGGAAGGGATGTCGTTGGCAGCCGGAATGCTCGTCATCACATAGGGATTGGAACTGGCGGAGGGAGGTCCGTCAGGGAAGAGGTAAAGGTAGGCCTTGAAATTGGGGATGGGTTGCATCTGACCGTTGGCCCACAAACCGAGCTGGGGCAGCTTGCGGTAGTCGCCAAGCACTAACCCGTCGCACTTCACATAAATGCGCTGCCCGATGCTGTACTTGTGGTACAGGGCTTTGTTGTCGATTTTGATCTGGATGGCACCGGTCGAGTCTTGGATGTTGATGTACTTGTAGTTATTGCCATACTCGTCGGTGGTGGTGACATAACCGCAAATAACGACGTTGGACCCTAAGGGGATAGAGTCGTATGAGTCTTCCGATCCAATCGGATGCATGGCAAGAAGTTCAGCGATGGTGGTGTTGGCCTCTCCGATGAAGGTGGGCATCGGTGCTACATCCTGCTTGAGGTCGCAGCCAGTGAGAATGGCGGCGATGACGATTAGTATTATTGTTATTTTTTTCATATCCTTTTCTTTTAGTCCCAGGGTTCACTTCGTTCACCCTGGGTTGACATGTGTCGGGCTTACAGCCCTTTTGGAATACACATATTATATTATAATTACATCTGGAAGTTAATGCCTATATAGAACGTGGTGCCGAAAGCGTAGTAGTATTTGTTGGCGAATTTGTCAACGTTGTAGTTGGTGTAGTCGAAGCGGTACTGCTCCCAGGCAGTGGTGACCAAGTTCTTGTTGTTCAGTAGGTTGGTGATGCTGGCGTTGAAGCCGATGTTGTATTTGTGGTCAATGCGCCATGATTTGCTCAGCGAGACATCCACGGTGAATTGACCTTTCAGTTGGGTTTGGTCAGCGATACGGTGGTAAAGATCGGAATTCTCGTCCAAGGAACCGCGGGCGGTGGAGGTACGGCGTTCTGGGTTCATGTCACAGTAAATCTTGTCGAAGTAGTTGACATTCAAGTTGAACCACCAATAGTTGTAATTGAATTTCAGACCGGCGGTGGCCGCTACTTGCGGAGTGCCGGCAATATGGTAGTTCTTCCAATAAACGATGCGATCCATCTGGCCGTCGAAGTCGGTGCCGTTTTCGGCGTTCATCGTCACGTGCGCACGGTCGGTGTAGCGATAGTCACCCCATGTGCCGGCCAAAATCAAGGCGAACATGCTGCCCAACTTGATTTCCGCACCTGCCTCGATTCCGAGGTAACGCTGGTCGATGCCGGAGATGGCGTAGTTGACCATACTGGAGAAATCGTCATGATAGAAGCTGATCAGGCGAGAAGCGTCGTTGATTTTCGTGGCAAATGCCGTGATGCGCATCTTGATGCCGGGATAGTTCAATACGTATGACAAATCGGCAGCGAAGATTTTCTCGTTGGTCAGCCCATTTACATATCTGTTATTGATACGGGGAGAGAGGAAGGAGTTGAGGATGTTTGGAGATTTGGTCTCTCCTAAACCGTTTAGTACAATATAGTTACGTCCATTGATTTTGTAGGTGACACCCGCTCTCGCGCCGTTGTCCATATAAGTTCTCACATCCGATCTGCCTAAAGATTCGTTCGGATAACGGCCGTTCTGCATGTGTCCCACACGACAAAGTTGCGTGGCACCCGTCTGAAGTCCAAAGTAAAAGTCCCAGTGGTTATAGTTGGCCTTCACCAACCCCCATATTTTCATCTCAAGCACCTGGTAGTCGTAGTCGTAGCCGAACACATCGCCTTCGTGCAGCGAATCGCCCTTGTGTTGCAGGTCGTTGTATTGCACATTCTGGTCCTCAGGGAAATCGCCTTCGGAGAATTTATCGACATCTAACCAGTAACTTCCGCCCAACATGTCGGCGATGGTTTTGTAGTTGCGTTGGTTCATGCCGCGCATGCTGGCGCCGGCATAGAGTTTCCAGTGTTCGCCCATAGACCAGTTGAGGTTGGTGCTTCCTCCGATTTGGTAGTGATCCATTCGGCGATTCTCAACCATATATTGGGCGCGCTTGCCCTGCGTTGCAGCCAACTGGTTGACATTGTAGAGGTTGTCCCAGTTGATCTGGGTATAACTTTGGTCGTTGTTTTGCCATAAAGCCAGCACGTCATAATAGGTTTGGGAGGTGTCTCCGTCAGTGATTTGGTAGCTTGGCAGATAACGATAGTAGTCGGGACGCGGGTCCTGCGCGTCGTACCAATTGAGGGAGGTGGTGTTGTTGAAACCGAAAGTAGAAGTTAGGGTGGTCTGTACGATGAGTTTGTTGTTGTCGGGGGTGAAGTTGTGGGTCAGCATGATGACGGGTTCGCAAACCGTGCGGATGCGTGCGTTGCGTTGCTTGCCCTGGTACCAGCCCCAGTTGGCGTTGTAGTAGTTGTTGTCGAGCAGGTCGTAAGCCTCCTGAACGGAGCTCGACTGCATGCCGCGCTGCTGGTAGTTGGTGAAAGCGGCAAGGTTGAGCCAGTGTTCATGGTTGATTTTTTTCTCGATGGCCAAGAATCCGGAGAAACCGGTGTAAGAGGTGCCTTCCACGTAGGCGAGATTGTTGCCGAAACGCGACGACAGGGAAGCTGTGAACGCCCAGCCCTTTTCGTTCAGGCCCGTGCTGTAGGTCAGCATCAGGCGGTTGGTGTAGGTGCGGTCGGTCAAAGAGTAGGTGGCACGCAGTTGCTTGCGGAAGTTGCTGGCTCTCACGTTGTAGTTGGTCGCCCCACCGATGTCTCCGAAATCAAACGGCACATCGTTCAGACCGGCGATGACCTCCGGATAACGGAAAATGTGGTTCAACCCGCCCCACTGCGAGTAGATGGCGCGGCCCGTCACCAGACTTCTCATGTCGTAGCCGTTGACAAAGACATCCTGGTAGCGGTTGTCGTAACCTCTCGGCTTGAAGTAGGCGATGCTGAATGCGTAAGAGGTGTTGTTCGTATAGACATCGCGGCTGCTGTGTAACAAACTCGGTACGAATTGACTGCCTCCGGAATCGTCGTCATCTTCACTCTCCTCTATCATAGGGGATGCGTTGCCATCGTCGTCATAGGTTTGCGAGGTGACCGTTTCCTGTTGTTGTTTTTTCTTGTTTTTCTTGTCCGTTTTGTCATCCTGTGCGAAGATGCTGTAGCCGGAAAAGATGACTAAAATCGTCAGTAGTACAAGTTTCCGCATATTTGATATGTATAAATTTCCTAATATGTATAATAAAACGGCAAACATACAAAAAAAACAAGCTGAGAGGAGCTTTTGTTGATAAAATGTGATAATTTAGGGAATAGGCTGAAGGAACGGTCACCTCAAATAAAAAAGCTCTTCCCTAAAGCAGCCTCGAAGAGGCAAAACGCGCGAAGCGCAATTAACCCCGCACAAGCGAAACGAATTGTGGGGACCAACCCGTGACAATCGCTGTGGTGTGGAGGCTAAAATCCGGTCTCCAGCCAATGTACGATAATGTCCAGCACTTCTGGAGCAATCGTCGTCTCAATATGCCCGTACTCGTCGGGACTTCCAGTGGTGCAGGGCTGCAATAGGTGGTTGGCACCCAGAACAAGGCATTCTTGATGGTAATTGTTTTTTTTCAAGTATTTAGGGAAGTTGTTTAAGGTGACGGAGGCATCAATCTGCAGGTCTTTTTCACCGGAAATGGCCAAGACCGGAGTCTTGATTTTCTTAATGTATTTTATAGGGTTGATGCTGAAGATGGTGTAAAACCATGGAGAGCTGAAGAGTTGCATGATCTGGTACTTGTTTTCAGGGGTGAGGCCGTATTTGGTATTCTCCTCGTCGGTAAGCTGCGAGGAGAGCTCGTCCCAAAGCTTTCCGATTCGTTTTATGGCCTCTTCTTTGCTTTTGCTTTTCAAGACAATATCATAAATGCGCCTGTTGATGTTGACGCTGTTCTCAATCTCCTTTTCGGTCATCTCTCCCGAGACGCGAAGAATGGCTTCGTTTTGATAGAGTAATATCTCCTCGAAGGGTTGCGCTACACCACCGAGGTGGATGGTGAACTTGACCCTTTTGTCGTCGGCCGCCACCATGCTGGCCACCAAACTGCCTTCACTGTGACCTAATAGTCCAACTTTAACATTTTGTAAATCTGTTCGTTGTAGCAACGAATCGAGGATGAGCTGCACGCCGTCGGCGAAGTCGAAGGTGGTGGATTTGCGGTAGATGGCCGTTGGGAAATCGTCGTAGCGGTAGGTGGCGTAACCGGCCTTGCTGAGCGTGTCGGCAATCACGGCGAAAGGACGGTGCGCGTAGATGGTTTCGTCGCGGTCTTGCCAACCCGACCCGCTGATGAAGATGATCAACCCTTTGGGTTGCTCCTTCGGCATGGTGAGCGTTCCGTAGATGAGACCTTTTTTGCCGTCACGGTCGCGGAAGTTGACCTCCTCCGTGCGGTACGGATAGGGTGGGGCGGGGGTCTGTGGACGAGGGAAGGACTTTCGCTGCGCCCCTTGCGACAAACGGCAGTCGAATTTCTGTTTGTGTTGGGTGCATACTCCCGTAAAATATTGACCGTCAGTAGATAATGTGCCTTTATAGCTCAGTCCGAATTCCGGTACACGAAACGACAGCACGGAATCCTCAAAACTGATCTTTGAGGCGGGTTGCCCAGTGAAATACTGGTCGGGACTGTCTAACTCGATATATAACGTGTCTCCTTGATACTCGATCTGCAAGCCGATTGTCAACGAATTGCTTTTCGTCACACCGATTTTGCCCTCCCAGTAGCCGGTAAGGTTCTGGGCAGAGAGACATCCTGCGGTGAGTAAGAGTAGGGCTATGCCCCACACTGCGCTTCGCTTGTCATGTGGAATGCCCCACACTGCGCTTCGCTTGTGTGGGATTAATTGCGCTTCGCGCGTTTTGCCTCTCCGAGGCTGCTCGAGGAAAGTGTCAAATAAAAACATCGTGTTATTGTATCTTTGTCCAAAGTTTGCAAAGGGATGGGTAAGAGGATTTCAGTCGCTCGGATACTTCTGCTCGTGGCACCCACACCGCCTGTGCGATGTCCTCTTCGGTTTGCGGGGTGAGCGACTGTTTCGATGCCTGCATCTCGTACCAGTGGGTGATTTTCAGAATGGGCGTGCCATGCAGTGTGTAAGTGTGATAGGTGTTGGGGTAGGGGCGTGTGATGTGGATGTTGCGGAGCCCGGTCTCCTCCTCTACCTCACGAATGGCGGCGGTTTCCCAGTCTTCGCCAGCCTCGACTTTGCCCTTCGGAAAATCCCAATATCCCAATCGAAAGATCATCAAAATCTCGTCGTTTGCGTTCGAAACGATGCCGCCGGCCGCGTGAATCAGGGTGAAATCACGCGCAAAATTCTCCCATTCCTGCACGCTGTTGATGGAGACAGGCTGGTTGGCGTGGAATACAATCAAAGGATATTTATCATTCATAGACATTTGCTCAATACGGGGGCAAAAATAGCATTTTTTTACTTGATGTGGTTTTGTTATAATTCGTATTTTTGCCAGCCGAAGTGTGATTTTTAAAACAAAGGATATGAACCATATAAAGAACCCTTTCGCTCGATACGCCATACTGTTTATACTGTTGGTGGTCTCCTATTTCACCTTTGTCGTGGTTTCCGCTTTTCTGCCAGACAAAGCCATCCAGCGACATGTTGAAACGGCTTCCGAGTCGTTGTATCTTGAAGGGAATTATCCCAAAGTGTTCATAAATGAGACCGCATGTCAGATGGATAATTTTACAGATGCGCTCATACTCAATCAAATATATAGTGTGGACAGGCATGAACCGTTACGGTCGGCCATGCGCGTCGTTCGTTGTCAGGCAGAACCCGCCTACGACCAGACGGGGGCACTTTTCCAGAAAACCCATCATGCGGAGGGACTGCAAGAGGTGGAGTATAACTACTATTGGCATGGTAGTACCTTTCTCTATCGCTTTTTGCTGCTGTTTTTCACGTTCAATCAGTTGAAATTGCTGCAATACATGGTCTCTTTCTTGTTGATGTTTCTCTTTTTTCGTAGCTATTACCCCCTTGCAGGATTGTGGAATTCGATGGCTTTCCTCGTCAGCTGGCTGATGGTTTATGGGTTTGTTATGCCTGCCTCGCTGCAATTTTTTCCGGTGTTGGCTATCTCGCTGATAGCATGTTTGTTGTTGATACATTTTCGGAAAAATCCGCCAATTTTGGGTATGGTGTTTTTCACTATAGCCTCCTTGTCGGCGTTTTTCGATAATCTGACAGTTCCGTTACTCACTTTCGGATGGCCCTTGGCAATCTGGCTTACATTGCCCGACAAGCAAACGCTCACATTGCAGACGGGCTTGCGTAACATTTTGGTTTGGGGACTGTTGTGGGTCTCAGGATATGTACTGACTTTCCTCTCCAAATGGCTCTGTGGAGCGGTGTTTCTCGGTCCTGGGGTCTTGTCGAACGCTTTCCAATCCGGATTGTACCGCGTGGGCGCGGAGGGATTCACCCGATGGGACGGGATAATGGAAAACATGAAGCTTCTTCCGCTCACAATCATGTTGCTCATAGCTTTGGTTTTCCTGATTGTGGGGATTGTTCGCTCACGAGGGAACTTCGGGGTTCGTGATATCTTGCTGTTGTTCACGGCGGTGATGCCGTATTTGTGGTATCTCGTCTTTTCTAATCACAGCTATCAGCATTTCTGGTTCACCTATCGTTTGCAGGCGCTCTCTATCTGTGCGGTG
>CAMJXE010000022.1 GCA_946409645.1 uncultured Bacteroidales bacterium | reverse complement strand
AGCGGTGGGCTGGATCGTGGGTGTGTTTTTGGCACTCGACCTGCTGATCGTGGGCTTGCTGTTTGTACCCGCAATACAAACCTTTGTTGTTCACAAAGTTACAGACTCTCTGAGTAAATCTTGGGGTACAGAAGTATCCATCAAAGATATTCGCATCACTCCTACGTTAAAGGTCGTGGCGCACGAGGTGAGCATCAAGGACCACCACAACGAAAACATGATATACTCCGGCACCGTGAAGTGCTGGTTGCGCACTTTCCGACTTGAACCCATGCATCTCGGACTTCTGAACGTGGTGCTTGACGACTTGGACGTGGTGCTGCGCACCTACAAAGACGAGGAAATCAACAACATGTCCAAATGGTGCGAAGTATTTGAAACCGACGACACCACCAGCAGCACCTTCAAACTGACATCCAACAAGGTGGACATCACTCATGGCCGTTTCGTGTACATCGACGACAACGACCGGGTGGTTCACGAAACATCTGGATGTCCGGACATTGACTACTCCTTCCTTGAGTTTGCCAACATCACCATCAAGGCCAAGGATTTCGTATTGGTGAACGATGACATAGGCATGGACATTCGGCAACTCGCTTTCACCCAATACGGCGGTTTTCTGTTGAAAGAGTGCAGCGGCGATTTCCATATCAGCAGTAAAGACCTGACCTTCAAAGAATTAAAATTAGTAACGGACAAGAGTGATTTAGACATGGATCTCTACTTCCGCTATGACGATTGGACTTCCTACGCGGAGTTTTTAGACTCGGTGCGTATTGGTGCGGAGATTCGCCCCAGCGTGTTGTCCATGGACGATGTCGCCGACTACGCGCCCGCCATCCGTGGCATGGAGGAGGTTTTCCATCTACAATCCGATACTTTAGACGGGATTGTCAACGATTTTCGTGTCAAAAACATGAAGGCCACTTGGAACGACCGCAATTGTGTGCATGGAGATATCGCCATCCGGAATGTCGTCGATTTCCTGAATGCCCGTTATGACTTGTCTTTGGACTCCAGCACCTGTTATCTTCCTGATTTGGCGAAGTTCACGCTGCCAGGAGGGAAGACCATCCCCACGAACGCAACGCTCAACAAAGTGGGCCACGTGACCCTTTCGGGTGATATGCGCGGTGTGCTGAGTGATTTCAACGCTCAACTCCAAGCCGCCACCGACCTCGGTTCCGTCAGTGCGGCACTGATCACCAACACCATGGACGGGAAGCTCCGTTTCAAAGGAGACGTGAAATCCACCAACTTCAATCTTGCCAAACTGACAGGCGACTACAAGACTTTCGGAACCTGCCATATAAACGCGACCATCGATGGTCAAACGGCTTCTTCCAGCATCTCTGCTGAAAATCTCAAGACCGCAGAGGCACACATTTCCGGACGTGCCGAACGTTTCCAACTGTTGGGATATCCCTTGCGAAACATCATCATGGAGGGTGACTACCATCACGACTTCATCTATGCCACGCTCACTGCCGACGACCCCAACTTCAAGGGCGAGATGGTCGCACAACTGGATCGCACTCAGGATATTCCCGCTTTGCAGGGAAACATCAACGGATTCCAGATTTCTGCCGGCGCTATCGGGAAACAGCTACCCTTGGTAGATTCTGTTAACGCCCAAGGGATTGAGAAACTCATTGCCGTCATGCAGCATAACCCCACATTGCAACTCAACTTCGACCTTTTCCAAATTGTTATGCACGGCACCGACCTTAACAATATCAACGGGTATATCGGCTGCGACAATCTCAAGATCAAATACAACGAAGACAGCGTCACCAACGACAGACTCCGACTCACCACCTTCAACCATGAAGGATTGCACAAATACATCCTCACCTCCAACATAGCCAATGCGAACTTTGAATCCTCCCACCCTCTTGCCACTGTGAAAGATTCACTTCAAAACATCGTTCACAACTTCTTCCCCTCTCTGGTTTCCGCTGCACGCACAAACACCATGGACAAATCCTCCGAAACAGGGTTCACCAAAGCCAGCAAAGACTACATTAAGTTCAGCATGACCACCTACAACACTCGTGCTCTCACGAAACTACTTCGCCCGGACATGTTTTTGGCATCCAATTCCACCATTAATGTAGAAATCACCGATGACCATAGTAACGACCGTGTGGAGGTAAACCTCCCCTACTTCTCCCTCCGAAACAAGTTGAGGTTATATCATTTCACCCTGAACGGCAAAACTCAGAGCCACCAAAGACTGGACGTTGCTTTGGGAGGAGACTCAATCGTTGTCTTTATCGGCGAAAACACCTTGAACTTCAACCAGTTGGATTTCAAAGCCAATACCATGAACAACCTGATCGAGTATGATTTTGCATGGAACAACCCCTTCAACTCCGACGACAACCGTTCCTCGCTTTCCGGCTCCGTGGATGTCACGCACACCGATGACATTGTGATACGTCTGGATCCTTCAAAGATCTTCTTGAAGGATTATGAGTGCAATTTTAATGACCAGAATGCCATCCATATCCAACCACATCGCTATGAGATAGACAACTTGTCTTTTTCCACGCACAACAGTTCCATTTTGGTGAACGGGGATTACGACACCAAGGATTCGAGTCGATTGAGGGTGGCTGCCCGGAGTTTCGACTTGACGCTCCTCAACCCGCTGTTGAGCGGCATGTCCATCGGCGGGTGGGTTTCGGCAGACCTTAATCTGATGAACCGCGACAACCGCCGACTCGTTTTCGGCAAGCTGCTTTCCGATGAGCTAACCATGAACGATTCAAGACTGGGCGACCTTTTCTTGATGGCTGGTCTCAACAATGACAACGTCATCCGTTTCGCTGGCGGCATTTTCGATGCAACTAATGAAAAATTAGACTACGACTACCTCACGGGGTTCTCCATCCGCGACTTCAGGAATCTGGGGAAAATTATCGCTAATGTATCAGGAACCTACGAAAACCCGTCGTTGGTAATAAAAACGACCTTCGACACTTTGAACACTGAATTTTTAGAGCCTTTCTTCTCCTCTTTCAGTGATAACTTTTCGGGGCACGCATCGGGCGCTATGGATTTCTACTCCACCCCCGACTCCTCCTATCTGAACGGCAAAGTGCATATTCTGGATGCTCAGTTAGGCATATCGGCCTTAGGAACCCAATATAACATTAACAATCAAGACATTACATTCAACAAAGAGGGCATCTCCTTCAACAATGTTAAACTCACCGACAAAAACAACAACACCGCCACTCTTTCAGGTGACATTTATCACCAGATGTTCAACAACATGCGCTTGGATTTACACGTCCACACCGACCGGCTTCTCGCGCTGAACACTCCGCGCACGATCAACTCCATATTCTATGGCACGGGCTACGTGAAAGGCGACATATACATTTCCAGCGATGACGACAACCTCTACTTCACCGGTCCGAATATCCAAACACTCAAGGGATCCAAGATCGTTTTGCAAGTCAACTCCACCAATTCCGCCTCCGAAACGGACTACATCCACATCCATGCCCGCGTTGACAAAGACACGACTGTTGTCGTTGAAAAGGAGTCCTCCTCCACCTCGCTCAATTTCGACTTCACTTTCAATGTCACCAACGATGCCGACTTGGTTTTGGAGCTCGAATCACTTGGCGGCACATTAAATGCCCGCGCTGACGGTCGTTTCCAGTTGCTTTACGGCAATGACGATCTGAAACTTTATGGCAACCTTTTGTTGCACTCCGGCGACTTCAAAATCTCGCTCTTCGATGTTGTCAACTCAAAATTCACCATGGTGCCTGGAGGATACATCAATTTCGATGGTCCGCTGGAAAACATGACCGTCAACATCAGTGCTTACAAGTATTCCAAAACATCACTTGCCAACATCATCTCCTCTGACATTCTCCCTTCGGGCACTGCTGACGTGAACGCCTACATTCACCTGAAGGGACCGCTGATGCAACGCATTGAGCCGACTTTCTCCTTCGAGCTTCCTAACAGCAGTCCCGAGACTCGCAACCTTTTCTACACTGCTATCGACACCCAGAACAAGGAGAACATGACCAAACAATTCGCCTATTTTTTGGTAACGAACAGTTTCACGAACGAAAATCTGTTCAACGCATATCTCATCAACAGCCTGTCGGGATTAACGTTATTCAGCAACATTGTCAACAATGTGCTCAGCAATGTCATCGACAGCAAACACGGGGGATTCGGTATCACCTACAACCAAGCGACGGAGACAACGGCTGCGGAATACGGTGTCCGCGCAAATGCCAACCTGCTAAACAACCGCATGATCATGACCACGAGAATTGGATATTATGACGACCGGAACACCGCAGGTTACAATAACATATACGGTGATCTTACAGTAGAATACGTGATTAACCAATCGGGCACTTGGCGGGTAAAGGCTTTCACCTACATCGGCGAACGAGACGACTATCATTACTACGACAACCCCAACAACTACGTAGCAGGAGCTGCCTTGACCTACAAACAGGACTTCGACCATCGTAAACGCAACAAAAAACAGGCAAAATCGAAAAAAAAGAAATCCAAAAACAATCAGTAAAATGAACAACAACAGTAAAAGTGCCATTGCCTTGCTTATCGGTCTGGGAATCATCATTTTCCTTTTGTGGTTCTTTTCCGATATTGTCATCTACATATTTGTGGCCTTTGTCCTTTCGCTTTTGGGATCACCTTTGGTGAAACTACTCACCCGCATCAGCATTGGAAAATGGCAATTTCCGTCCTCTTTGGCGGCTGGCATCACCCTGGTGATTATCATCGGCATCTTCGGATTGCTGTTCTACCTTTTGATTCCCACCTTGGTGAACGAAATCAAGTTCCTGACCACCATTGACATGTCGTCTGTGGGTGAAAGCATCGAGGAATGGTTGAACCAGTTCGACAAACCGCTGCGCAAATACGGCATGCTCGAACGCCGCCAGCATGTCACGGACATGCTCATGAACGAATGGACCGAGGTGGTGAAACGGCTCAGCATGTCGAGCATCGTAAGCGGCACCGCCAGCATGATCGGTTCGCTATTCGTGGCCATCTTCTCCATCCTCTTTATGACCTTTTTCTCCCTCAAAGACCACAAGATCTTCTTCAAGATGATTCGCAGCTGGCTTCCGAACAACGTCCAAGATAACTTCGACAACATTTTAGAGGCCACAGGCACACAGATTTCCGCTTATTTCCGGGGTGTTATGATGGAGATGTTCATCGTGGGCTTTTTAGAGTTCCTGATTTGCGCCATCTTCGGGGTACCCAACGCCATCATTATCGGAGCAATCGGCGGTCTGCTCAACATCATCCCATACGTAGGCACCATCATCGCCATCGTCATCAGCATCATCATCGGCATTACTTCTTTGTTGCCCATAGACCCTGAAATGTCACTGATTTGGGCCAACATCATCAAGATTGTGGCTGCTTTCGGGGTGGCAAAAATGGTGGATGACTTTGTTTTACAACCTTATATCTACGGCAGACAAACCCATTCTCACCCGTTGGAAATTTTCATCGTCATATTGATGGCCGGCTACATTGGCGGCATCTTCGCCATGATTTTCGCCGTGCCTGCCTACACATTGCTGCGCATCATCGTCAATGAGTTCTTTGGTTCTCAATTCGCCACTGCCGATGAACGCGAGAAAATGCTTTCAGGCGAGAAACCGGAACCAAAACCAGAGCCTGTACCCACTCCCGAACCTACCCCTAACTCCAACCCTGACACAAAAGTACCAGAATCTTAACACCCCATCATCACACTGATTATCAACAAAATGAAAAACTACAACGACCTTTTGCACATCAAGCCCACCAGACTTCCCCTTTCGGCTGGACGGCTGTTAGTATCCACGCCCTACTTCAACGATCCCTTCTTCAACCATTCGGTGGTTTTGCTGACCGATTATGAGGAAGAGCACACGGCTGGACTGATCATCAACCGTCAACTTCCTCACAACGTGTATGATCTGGTGAACGAAATCCGTGTAGAAGAACCCATCTTCTTTGGGGGGCCCGTACTCACCGAAGCCGTCTTCCTGCTCCACAGTTTCGAATCTTGTCCCGAGGCATCCCGATTACTGCCCGGCGTGTATGTCGGTTACAATCCGGTATTGATTGCCCTTATTGAACAACACGCCATCACCAACCTCAAGTACCGGTTCCTGCTCGGTTATGCCGGCTGGTCACCCGGGCAACTCGAAGATGAAATCCGGCGCAACATGTGGGTGGTCGCTCCCGCCACGCAATCCCTCGTCTTCGACACGCCTGCCGACGAAATCTGGACTCGCACCGTGCGTCGCCTTGGACCTGCATACGAGCATTGGTTAAAAATCCCTAAAAACATCGCCTATAATTGACCTGTAATTTAAGAGGAATATATTCCTTAAGCAGCCTCGGAGAGGCAACACGCGCGAAACGCAATTTCCCCCACACAAGCTCAGCGCAGTGTGGGGGTAAACAAGCCTCACAAGCGCAGCGCAGTGTGGGGGAAATGACAAATAAAGATAACATGCAAGAACGAGAAACATTCAACAACCATACAGTCTATTCTTTGTCGGATGTCGCAATGAGCATCCACAAGGTAATTGAGCGTACCTACACCCGACCCTACTACATCAAAGCGGAGATTTTAAAGCTCAACTACTATCCATATAGCGGTCATTGCTACCCAGAACTCGTTGAACGTGAAGGCAATACCATCAAAACGGAGATGCGGGCTGTGATTTGGTCGGCACATTTCAACGACATCAACCGGCGTTTCACCCAAATCACTGGCGAACCGTTGAAGGAGAACATCCGCATCCACGGTCTCGCGCTGCACATCGAAGATATCGAGCCCTCCTATACCTTAGGCGAGATGGTTCGAAACCGCCAAGAGGTCATCGAACGTCTCAAAAAGGAAAAGGTATTCGGACTTAACAAATCGCTGACGATGCCCTTGATCCCCAAACGCGTGGCGGTCATCTCGGTGGAGACCAGCAAAGGCTACAGCGATTTCATGCAGACTTTAGAACAAAACGAACAGGGTTATCGTTTTCACACAGAGTTATTTCCGTCTATCCTGCAAGGCGAGAAGGCCATCACGGGCATCATGAGTCAGTTAGAGAGAATCGAGGCGAGGCTTTCGGAATTCGACGTAGTGGTGATTGTGCGTGGCGGCGGCGGAGATGTGGGCATGAGCTGTTACGACGACTATGGACTCACCCACCGTGTGGCCACTTTCCCGCTCCCGATACTCACCGGCATCGGCCACTCCACAAACCTCACAGTCACCGACATGGTGGCTCACGCCAACTTCATCACCCCCACAGATGTCGCTTTCTCCCTATTGGAGTGTTTCCGCCGCTTCGAAGAGCAACTCAACGACTATATAACGAAAATTGCGCAGCAGGCACAATTGCGGCTTTCGGAAGTGAAACAGTCGCTTATACGCACCGAAACGGCTTTCCAATACAAACTTCCGAAGGTGATAGGTATTTACAGAAATCGTTTAAGTGAAGTCCACAAAGAATTGATATTCAAATCAAAAGAATTGACTATGAATCAGTCATTTCAACTAAAAAGTCTCATGCAAGACATCGGAAAACAGATGCAACTCCACATGCGCCGCGAGCAGCAACGTTTGGAACTCACCGCCGAACGTTTGCCCAAAAACATCCAAACATGTTTGCGGAAACGTGCCAGCGAATGCGACAATATCGACGAAAAACTGCATCTTCTCAGTCCGAAGAATGTCCTTAAACGCGGCTACAGCATCACGATGAAGGACGGCAAAGCGGTGAGAAACGTTACGGAACTCACCCCCGGCGACCATTTGGTAACCCAGCTTTATGAAGGAACGATAAACTCCGTTGTTGAGTAAAAAGCCAAGTACATCGAACGTGAAAAAAGAATATTTTTGCAGCGACATAGGAGGACTTCCTCTAAGCAAAAAGTATTGTCCAGAATGACGAATGTTCCTGGTCAAAAGAACGAAAAAGTCAGTAATATGTAAACATAAAATATTAGGATTATGGCATTAGAACAAAAAATCAATGAGGACATCAAAGCGGCCATGTTGGCTCGCGAATCACAGAAACTCAACGCATTACGCGCTGTCAAATCCGCCATTTTGTTGGCTAAAACACAAAAAGGCGGAGCTGGCGACTTGGACGAGGAGTCTGAAATCAAGATTCTGAAGCAGTTGGTGAAACAACGTCAGGAGTCGGCGGAGACCTACAAAGCTCAAAACCGTGAGGATTTGGCTGCCGAAGAACAATTCCAGCTCGACATCATTAAAAACTACCTGCCGCAAATGCTTTCCGAGGAGGAAGTAGAAGCTACGTTGAAAGGCATTATCGCGGACAACGGTTTCATCGGCATGAAAGACATGGGCAAAGTGATGGGTATGGCTACTAAGGCTTTCGCCGGAAAGGCTGACAACAAGTTGGTCTCCGACATCGTGAAACGCCTTTTGGCTCAATAAATTAGCTAATGAAATATTACATCGTAGCGGGCGAGGCATCGGGCGACCTCCACGCTTCCAACCTAATCAAGGCCATCAAAGCGCAAGATCCCGAAGCACAGTTTCGTGGCTGCGGCGGGGATTTGATGCGCAATGCAGGAGCGGAATTGCTCATGCACTACAAAGAGATGGCTTTCATGGGATTCTGGGAGGTTTTTGTACACCTATCCGAAGTATTAGGAAATATAAAACGCTGTAAAACAGATATTTTAGAATGGAAACCAGACATATTGGTACTGGTTGATTATCCCGGTTTCAATCTACGCATCGCCAAATTCGCCAAAGAACGACACATCAAAGTTGTCTATTACATTTCTCCGCAGATTTGGGCGTGGAAGAAAGGACGCATCAAACAAATCAAGCGCGATGTGGATGAGATGATGGTGATCTTGCCATTCGAGAAAGACTTTTATGCCAAAAACGGCATGGATGTGCACTACGTCGGGCATCCCCTACTCGATGCTGTCAGTCGCGACCTGCCCGAACGCCCCGATGTACGAAATTTCAGAGAGAACAACCATATAAACGACAAGGAGATCATCGCTTTGTTACCCGGCAGTCGCAAGCAGGAGATCAACGCCATCCTGCCCACCATGCTGAGCATTGTCGATCATTTTCCCCAATACCAATTTGTGGTCTCCACGGTTTCATGGCTCCCAAAAGAACTGTACGACAAGTATTTACATGTAGAAACATCGCGGGCAATGTCTCTACAAAACGGCAACGTCAGTACCGTATGTGACCAAACCTACGCCCTGCTCGCCAACGCCAAGGCTGCTATAGTAGCTTCGGGTACCGCCACATTAGAAACCGCGATGATAGGCACTCCACAAGTGGTTTGCTACGCCGGAAGCGAGATTTCCTATCTGATAGCCAAGCACTTAATATCCGGCATCAACTACATTTCCCTGCCTAATCTCATCATGGATGCACCCGTCGTGACGGAGCTGATCCAGCACGACTACAACATCGAAAGACTGCAAAAAGAATTGCGCCTCATCACGGAAGACAAAAGCCACATATCCCTAATGAAGGCGCATTATCAGGAACTATATACGAGGCTGGGCAACGGTTCAGCATCGCGAAAAGCTGCCGAAGTAGTGGTGCAAACAACCACAAAATAGCACTACCAAACCAACTTGAACCCCGAGCTGTGCACATTGATAATCTGCACGTTAGGCTCGCTTTTCAGCAGCTTGCGCAAACGTGTGATATAAACGTCCATGTTACGGCTGTTGTAGAAGCTGTCCTCGCCCCATATTTTCTTCAGCGCGTAACTTCTGTAAAGTATGTCGTTGCGCTGTTCATAGAGCATGTCAAGCAGGGCGGCTTCACGAGAGGTCATCTTCAGCTCCTCGCCGTCCACAATGAGCACTTGGCGTTTCCGGTCGAATTGGATCTTGCCGATGTTCACGATATGGTTTTCGGGTTCCACCTGCACGCCCGTGCGCCGCAATAACGCCTCCATACGCGCCAACAGAATCTCCATAGTGAACGGTTTTGTGATATAATCATCGCCGCCAATCGACAACCCTTTGATCATATCTTCCTGCATCGTCTTGGCTGTCAAGAAGATAATCGGAATTCGCTTGTCCATTTTCCGGATTTCCTGCGCCAATGTGAAGCCATCTTTGATCGGCATCATCACATCGATGAGGCAGATGTCAAACTCATTGGTGCAGAATAGTTCGTACGCAGCTTCGCCGTTGTTGGCGTGCTTCACACTGAAGCCCTTGCCTGTGAGCACGGTAGTCAGCACCTTGCCTAAATTCATATCATCCTCGGCCAATAATACCCTTTTCGATTCCATCATTCTTACAATTTAAAATGAAAGAGCAAAAATAAAAAATCTTGGAAACTGACAACATGTAAAATGTTTTTTTCCGTTTAAACTTTTCAGTAAATTTTATATCTTTGCCGTTTGAAATAAAATGGATAATTATAACCAAAATACTTAGGAAAAAATGAAAAAAATGAATCGTTTATTCATGATCATCGCTGTGATGATCCTCAGTGTCAGCACTTTCGCGCAAAAACCTTTCGCTGGCAACATCACTTTTGAAAACACTGCTATCGGCACCGACGACCCTAATTTCCTCTCTGCTTTATCCGAACAAACTCAGGAATACATCGTCATGGGCAACAACTGGAGAATCAATGCGAACTATGGTTTCGACTTGATCCAGATCTTCAATGGCAACTCCAAAACCCTGAGCATTGTCCTCGATCTTCCCGGTTATGGAAAATATTATGTCAAAAAGACTGCCGATGAACTCGACAAAGACAGAGCAAACATCAAAATGGATTATGAATACACTACAGAGACAAAATCCATCGCTGGTTATAACTGTAAAAAGGTGCTCGTGAAAGCCACCGATTTGGAAACGGATGAGGAAACCACAGTGACATTATGGGTCACGGATGAACTCGGTCTGGGTGACGAAATCAACTACGCTCAGTATCCTGGTCTGAAAGGCTATCCGCTCTGCACGGAGGCTAAAACCGAATATGATGGTTCAGAAATCACCGTTATCACCACTGCTACCAAAGTGACACCCAACAAGAAGGTGAAAGCCACGGAGTTCCTGCTTCCTTCCGACGCAAAAGACCTCAAAGATGCTCCGGAAGATCTCAATGAGCTGAAAAAACAGCTTCTTGGCGAAGACGAATAATCCGCAACTATTATGTGGCGATCGCTCACAGACGCTGAGATCAGCCAGCTGATACAGCAGAACAATAGTGCAGACGACTGGAACACCATTTCCGTCGTCCGCACTTTTTCTGTTTTAAATATCCGCAACTGCCACTTTCATGGCAACGTGAACATTGAGGATAACGTTGTGATGTCCAATGTTTTACATATTTCCAACTACCATATTGGTGCAAACACCCGGATCTCCAACATCGGATCGCTCACCTTCACCGAGGAGCACTACGGTTACCCATTGGAACTATGCAACGAAGACGGTCGTTTTCAAGCAGTAGCAGTGCCGGAAATGAACTCCACCGATGTTTTCCAGTGCCTCTGCACGGGAAATCCCACGCTGTTCGAACACGAAACACCAACGGAGAAGCAAGGTTGCATCGGAGCGAACTGCACCATCGAAAATGTCACCTCGATCCTCAATGTCCACATCGACGCATTCGCTGAATTATCAGGCTGTTGCGAGATAGAGCACGCATGGATTTCCTCTTCGGAAAAAGAGCCCGCCCGCATCGGTACCGGAGTCATCCTGCGCAACGCCATCGTGCACAAGGGTGCGCACATCGATTCCCGCGCATATCTCGCAGATGTGCTTGTCGGACAGCAGGTTAGCGTCGCGGAAGGGGCACGGGTGTATCAGTCCGCCGTGGGCGACAATAGCCATATTTCCGGTTGCGAGGTCGGTCACGCCTTCCTCTACCCTTGCCACGAACAACACCACAGCAATTCGTTCCTCATCGCTGCGCACATCCAAGGGCAGAGCAATGTCGCCGCCGGCGCCACGCTCGGTTCCAACCACAACGGACGCAAAAACGATGTCGATTTGGTGGCGGGCCGCGGTTTCTGGCCTGGACTCTGCTCCTCGTTGGCATTTCCTTGCTTTTTTGCCCCTTACACCCTCATCGCCAAAGGCGACTACCCGAGACCTCTCTCCATCCCGTTCGCTTTCTCGCTGGTTAACAACAACGTAAAGGACGGTTGTTTGGAAATCCTGCCCGCCTTCTGGTGGATGCACAACGCCTACGCCCTCATGCGCAACGAATGGAAGTACCAAAACCGTGACAAACGCATCAAATACACACAATACTATGAATACAAACCTCTGGCACCTGACACTATACAGATTGTAAAGGAAAATCACCGTTTACTCTCCCAACATTTAGCCGGCAAAGTGGATCTGCCCAAGATGGAGATGTCGAACCGGCCGGTGCGCGTCCTCAAAGAGAAAGAGGCCATAGCTGCCTACCGTGAAATGATGCTCTGCTACATGTTAGCAGAAGGCATCTTCAACAACAAACCGGAAAACTTGATTGACATTCTAAAAGTCAACACTGAACTACAGTGGATTAACGCCGGCGGAAACATTCTGACCACTGAACAATGGCGTCAAATCTGCAACACATCCTCGTTGAAAGAGGCACATGCATTGCAGTTGGATTTTACAGATGAAAACGGCTCTTTTATGTCTTTCAATGACGCGTTGAACCTGTTGCCCTATTTGTGTGAGGGTGAAGTCACGCCGACCCGTATCCTTGAGCTAAACCGAGAGGCTATTACAGCACAAAAACGCTTCTATGAACGAGTTATAGTAGAAAGGGCCAAGGATTTAAGCACCGAATTCCGATTGACCAATCCCTTATTCCCTTATAAAAAGAAAGAGGTGATGGATGACAACATTTGTCAGACCGCCTTACAAGAAAAAGAAAAATTGGACAAAATCCTACATTAACAGTCGAAAATCAGCAATAATATGGCCATATACGATGAAATTTTAAGCAAAAATGCCAAAATCGGTGTGATTGGTTTGGGTTATGTCGGACTTCCTTTGGCGATGGCCTTCGCACACAAAGCCTCCGTCATCGGTTTCGATATCAACGAGTCGCATTTGGACGTGATGCGGACAGGCAAAGACCCCTGCAAAGAACTGGAAGACAGTATCTTCGAAAATGCAGACATCCTGTTCACCTCCTCATTGGACAATTTAGCCAAGGCTAAGTTTTACATCGTGGCCGTACCTACTCCCATCGACAAAAACAACAAACCCGATCTCAAGCCATTGCTTGGCGCCACTAAGTCGGTTGGCAAAGTTCTGAAAAAAGGCGACTATGTGGTCTATGAATCCACAGTTTATCCTGGATGCACCGAAGAGGACTGCTTGCCTATTTTGGAACAGCTCTCCGGATTGAAAGCGGGTGTGGATTTCAAATTCGGATACTCTCCCGAGCGCATCAATCCCGGCGAGAAAGTTCACACTTTGGAGAAGACCGTCAAAATCGTCTCCGGTTGTGATGGCGAATCCTTAGAACAGATTGCGAAAACGTACGAACTGGTGGTACAACCCGGCGTGCACCGCGCCCCGAGCGTCAAAGTGGCCGAAGCAGCCAAGATCATCGAGAACACCCAGCGCGATGTCAACATCGCCTTGATGAACGAGCTTTCGATTTTGTTCGGTCGCATGGGCATCAACACGTATGACGTGATCGAGGCTGCCGGCACCAAATGGAACTTTATGAAGTTCTTCCCTGGATTGGTAGGTGGGCATTGCATCGGCGTGGACCCCTACTATCTTGTGCACAAGGCCGCCGAACTGAAATACCACACACAGGTGATTTCCGCCGGCCGATTCGTCAACGACTCCATGGGCGGATACATCGCCAAGAATGTGGTCAAGAAGATCATCGCCTCAGGCAAACCCGCCATGAACGCCCGCGTGCTGGTTATGGGACTCACTTTCAAGGAGAATGTGGCCGACATCCGCAACTCCAAAGTCGTCGATATCATCCACGAGCTGCGTGATTTCGGCGTCCTCGTGGATGTCATCGATCCTTTCGCTGACCCCGATGAGGTAAAGAAATGCTATGGCATCGAGCTGAAAGCCAAGCCCGAAGGTCCTTACAACGCCATCATCCTCGCTGTCGCACACAATGAGTACAAAAAACTTTCGGAAGAGTATTTCCAACAACATTCCATCGGCAATGGCATCTTCGTTGACGTCAAAGGATTGTACCGCAACGTGGTAAAAAATATGACGTATTGGAGCCTGTAAACCCGTAAGCCCGTAAACCTGTAAACTAAAAATGGCAGACAATTACATAGAGAACAAATTCGACGAATACAACAGCAAGAAAAAGGTGGTGTATAAATCCGCCGGCAATTCTTTGGATTCGTTGTTCAAGAAAAACCGGAGCTATCGCGGGTATGACCAGGCGTACAGAGTTTCGGAAAGCACGTTGGAGAAGATTGTGGCGGTGAACCCGTTGCTGCCGTCCGCCAAGAACCAGCAAGCTTTGCGCTTCAAGCTAGTCACAGAGGAGACAGGGGCGGAAAAAGTGTTGGAAACCATCAAGCTGGGAGGCATGTTGCCGGAGTTGCACCTGCCCTTTCCGGGCACCGAACCGAAAGCCTTCATTATTATTTGCAGTACCATTCCCGAAAGCAAAATGGTTCACGTGGATATGGGCATCGCAGCGCAAAGCATGCTGCTGAAAGCGGTCGAGTTGGGCTATAACGGTATCATTATCGGTGCGTTCAACGCAAAGAAGATCGAAGAAGAATTTGCGCTCCCCTGCCCGCCTGTGCTCATCCTCGCCATCGGCAAGGGAGGTGAGGAGATTCGGTTGAAGGAGATTACTGCCGACGAAAGCCACGCCTACTACCGCGAAAACGGCACGCACATTGTTCCGAAAGTTCGCTGGAAAGAACTGATTATCGAATAGAAACAAAAAAAGCGGCGAATCGCCGCTTTTTTTTCTTACTTCTTGTAGAAGACAAACTTACCGTCTTCTATGGAATCCACCATGATGGTGTCGCCCGGACCGATGTTGTCGGAAAGGATGAGCTTCGAAAGCTCGTTCATGATCTGCTTTTGGATGACACGCTTCAGCGGACGTGCGCCAAACATCGGGTCGTAACCCAAATCGGCCAAAAGCTTCATCGCGTAATCGCTGAATTCGATCTTCAAATCCTTCTGCTCCAACAGCTTGCGCAAGTTATTCAGTTGCAAGTTGATGATATCCTTGATTTCACGCTTCGACAGCGGCTGGAACATCACGATCTCGTCGATTCGGTTCAAGAATTCCGGCTTCAACGTCTTCTTCAACAGCTCGTTCAACTCAGCTTTCGTACGTTGGAATACCTCTTCGTCTGACATGCCGTTCGACTTGGAGTAGTTCTCCTGGATGATGTTAGAGCCGAGATTGGATGTCATGATGATAATGGTGTTCTTGAAGTCTGCCACACGCCCCTTATTGTCGGTAAGTCGACCGTCGTCAAGCACTTGCAACAAAACGTTGAAGACATCCGGATGCGCTTTTTCGATTTCGTCGAACAAAATCACGGAGTAGGGTTTCCGGCGCACTTTCTCGGTGAGCTGACCGCCCTCGTCGTAGCCGACGTATCCAGGAGGCGAACCGATAAGCCGGGAGACAGAGTAGGACTCTTGGAACTCGCTCATATCGAATCGTGTCATGGCCTCCTCTGTATTGAACAGATACTCGGCCAACGCCTTGGCCAATTCGGTCTTACCGACACCCGTGGTGCCCATAAAGATGAATGATCCCAACGGTCTGCGCGCATCCTGCAAGCCAGCACGACTGCGGCGGATAGCATCGGAAACGGCTGTGATAGCCTCATCCTGACCGATGACACGTTTATGCAGCTCTTCCTCCAAGTGTAAAAGTTTCGATTTTTCGCTCTGCATCATCTTGTTGACGGGGATGCCGGTCCAACGCGCCACCACTTCGGCGATGTCGTCGGCGGTGACCTTCTCGTCAATCAACGCATTGTCGCCTTGCAACTTCTCCAACTCCTCCTGCAGCTTCACAATCTGATCCTCGTCGTTCTTGATCAAACCATAGCGCAGTTCGGCGACACGTCCATAGTTTCCTTGACGTTCCTGCTCGGCGGCCTCAAGTTTGTAGTTCTCAATTTCATCCTTGCAGTGCTGGATTTTGTCCATAATTTCCTTCTCGCTGCGCCATTTGGTAGAAAGTGCATTGCATTTCTCTTGCAATTCGGCAATTGTTTTGCTCAATTGCGCCACTTTTGTCTCGTCCTTCTCGATTTTCAATGCCTCGCGTTCGATTTCGAGTTGGGAGATACGGTGTTGCACGTCATCCAGTTCTTCGGGCACGGAGTTGATCTCCAGTTTCAGCTTGGCAGCGGCTTCGTCAATCAAGTCGATGGCCTTGTCGGGAAGGAAACGGTCGCCGATGTAACGCTGCGACAGTTCCACAGCGGCGATGATAGCCTCGTCCATGATTTTCACCTGATGGTGGTTCGCATAACGCTCCTTCAATCCACGGAGGATGGAGATGGCGCTGTATTTATCTGGTTCTTCAATCTTTACGGGTTGGAAACGACGTTCCAACGCTTTGTCCTTCTCGAAGTACTTCTGGTACTCATCCAAGGTCGTTGCACCGATGGAGCGCAGCTCACCACGAGCGAGGGCGGGTTTCAGGATGTTGGCTGCATCCATGGCCCCTTCTCCCGACGCACCCGCACCCACGAGGGTGTGGATTTCATCGATGAAGAGGATGATTTCGCCGTTGGATTCGATCACCTCGTTGACAACGCTCTTCAGACGCTCCTCGAACTCGCCTTTGTACTTGGCACCGGCGATCAGAGCACCCATATCCAAAGAGTACAACTTCTTGGATTTCAGATTTTCCGGAATATCACCGCTGACCAAACGTTGGGCCAGGCCTTCCGCGATGGCGGTCTTACCGACACCGGCCTCACCGATCAGAATCGGGTTGTTCTTGGTACGGCGCGACAGAATCTGCAGCACACGGCGGATCTCTTCGTCACGACCGATCACGGGGTCGAGTTTGCCTTTGCGAGCCATGTCGTTGAGGTTCTTGGCATACTTGTTCAGGGCGTTGTAGGTCTCCTCGGAGCTTTCACCGGTCACCTTCTTTCCGTTATGCAGTTCTGCGATGGCGGCTTTGAGACTCTTCTCGGTGATTCCTGCGTCCTTCATCATCTGCGCGGCCTGACCGCCGGCCATGAAGACACCGTAGAGAAGATGCTCCAAGGCCATGTACTCGTCGCCGGAAGCGTCGCAGAACATGGCGGCCTTCTGCATGGCAGTCTGGGTGGTGCCGCCGAGATAGATTTCGTTGCCGCTGCTTTTGGGCAGCCGGTTGATTTCGCGCTCCACCGCAGCCTTCAGGGTCTGCGGGTTACACGACTGTTTCTTCAGCAGGAAGGGGATCACGTTATCATCCGTGTCAAGCATAGCTTTGAGGATGTGCAGCGAATCGACCTGCTGGTTCTGATTGCGCGCCGCCAGCATCTGGGCATTGCCAATCACTTCTTGGGTTTTGATTGTTAAATTATTGGGATTCATTGTTTTTTTCTCCTTTCATTTGTAAAACGCTTTCCCTTTTGCAAAAACATTGCCAACGACTAATATATGACAAATTGTCAGCATAACTCTTCTATCCATCTATAAAAATGCAAGCTTTTTGACTCAAGTTTCGCATGTTAAAAAAGAAGAAAACAAGTGTGAGAAGAATGTTCCCGGCCACAGCGGGCAGCTGCGGCCGAAGCCAATTCCCCTTCTATTTTAGAAAGGGAGTTCGCCCGCCCGGCACAGTGTGCCGTGGCCGGAAACAGTGTGCGAACGAGAGTGTTGACATCGCCAACAATAAGGCATTGGCAGCAAAAAGTTTTTTTTTCTGAGATACTTATGATTGGAAATCAAACATGCGAAACTTAAATTTTTTGATTTTTTGCAATACCAAAGCAGGGAAACATTATGGCTGAAACGAAAGTTTGAGGAATCCTTTTGGCAAGCAGAGGGTGCAGGCGTTTCGGAGACACGCCGTTTCTGTTCTGTCTTCAAGTCTCAGGTTTCAACCTCAGAATTTCAGCAAGTCTTCCCTCTTGAATGGGTCGATGGAGAAGATGTCATCGCTGTTGACACGGATGACAAGGAGATTTTCTTTATGGGCGAGTTCCGCAACACCCTTCTCGTAATTGATGGCGGCGATAGCGGCGAAGACCTCCTTGCCGTCATATTCGGGAAACAGCCGCCGGAATTGTCCCATCTGATGAAGGAATCTGCGTATGTCGTCCTTCGTGCAGTTGGTCTTGACTTCTACTGGAACTGCGATTTCCTCATTACTAAGTAGGACATCCACCTCCATCGCAATATGTTCAGACGGAAGACTCCTTTTCAGATTCTTGCCGCTGTTGTGCAAATCGAGTCCGGCTTTCTGGAAAATCCTCTCTGTCGAAGAGCTGACCAGACCTTCCACGATATGCCCCGTGGTACCGTTGAGCTGACGGGACAGCCGCTTCACTTCCAACGAGGTATCTTTCAGCTGCTTTTCGGTTTCCTCGAACTGTTTCTTCAGCTTCCTGTCGCTCTCTTCCATCCGTTCCCGCATCTTCCTGTCGTTCTCCGCGAGCTGCTCCTTCATCCATCTGTCGTTCTCCGCGAACTGCTCCTTCATCCATCTTTCGTTCTCCTTGAACTGTTCCCGCATCTCCCTGTCGTTCTCCGCGATCTGTTCCCGCATCTTCCTTTCGTTCTCCTTGAACTCTTCACGCATCTTCCTGTCGTTCTCCTTGAACTCTTCATGCATCTTCCTGTCGTTTTCCTCCATCCGTTCCCGCATCTTCCTGTCGTTCTCCGCAGACTGTGCCTCATGTTCCCGCATACGCTTCTCCCGCTCACAATCACGCTTTTCCTGTTCAATCTGCGATCTTCTTATTATTAGCGCGATTTCATCTAACGTCGCTCTCATTCGTTTCGCCCAGCGGTCGTGTTCCCTGCGGGAGTTCTCCAACAGTTCGTCGCGCTCAACAGCTTTGCGAGTCTGTTCAAGATTATCCATACGCATTTGACTGATTATCAATTCATTCTTTGTTATTCTCTCGGTATTATCCAACACCATCTGCCTCAACTGCGGCATGTCAAAATCCTTTTGTGCTACTTCATTTTTCATAGTCTTTGATTTTCAATAAAAACATGCCGCAAAGATACAACAAAAACAACAGACCTCATATAGTTTTTAAAAAAAACTTATCTCACTGAATATTAACCTATTGCGTTTTAAACATATTGTTATTTTAACAATTTATTGTAAATATTATTTTTAACTTTTGCAAAAACAAGAGAATTTATCCGCAACTCCATGTGTCCGTCCCTAAATTTTGTACTTTTGCCGCCATATTTCTCGCCAACAAACTTACGACAAAGTTTTTCAATGTGACGAAATGCCCATTTGATGCGACAAAGCGATTATAAATAGAAGAACGTTATATGAACCATCTACCTGATAGCAACAAGTTTTCCGTTACCCCAGAAATCCGCGATTATGTCGAAGCGCTCATCATCCCGCTATACGACGAGTTCGATAAGGCGCACCAGCGCGACCACGTGCGGATGGTGATTTCGCAAAGCATGGACTTGGCGGCGCAGATGAATGTGGATGCGGACATGGTGTATGTCATCGCCGCCTACCACGACATCGGGCTGTGCGAGGGACGGGAGCACCACCACGAAGTGTCGGCGCGGATGCTGCTCGCCGACAACGAATTGCGGAAGTGGTTCACGGAAAGCCAGTTGCATACGATGGTAGAAGCCGTGGAAGATCACCGCGCCTCCTCCGGCCACGCGCCGCGCAGTCTATACGGGCGCATCGTGGCCGAGGCCGACCGCTTCATCGACCCCGACACCATCGTCCGCCGCACCGTGCAATACGGCATGGAACACTACCCCGAGTTGGACAAGGAGGGGCACTACGAGCGAATGGTGCAGCACTTGCGCGAGAAGTACGGTCGCGGCGGCTACCTGCACCTCTGGTTCGACCACTCCCCCAACGCCGAACGGCTGGAGGCCCTGCGCAAAACCATCGATGACGAGGCCGCGCTGAGACGGAAGTTTGAGGAATCTTACGGACAGGAGCGGGCGACCCGACGGATGGAATTCGACGCGGTGATCCTCCAAAACGAGAACATGGACGCCGCCTATGTGGAGGTCCCCTTCGACATCAAAGCCCTGTACGGCAAAGGCCGCCTTTCGGTCCACGCCACCTTCGACGGTGTGCCCTACGACGGCCAGATCGTCAAGATGGGAACGCCCTGCTTCATCATCGGCATCCGCAAAGACATCCGCAAGCAAATCGGGAAAAGTTTCGGCGACGTGGTGCACGTCACGTTCGAGGAGTCGTCGAAATGATGTTGGAAGCAAAAGCAACAGTCTAATTCATAGAAAGTTAATTCGCCAATTCTATTTTTTGTCATTTTATGATTATCGTTTTATGACAAAAATTTCAGAAATCTGACTGAGAAGAGCCCTATTTACAACAGACCAGAAAACATGCTGTGGTAAACAAAAAATTTCCTGCGAAAAACTGGCGCGAAAATTAACTATTCAAAGTCGAATAGTTAACGCACTTGACACAACTTTATGAACATCAACCATAAAACTATTTTTCAAAACTCTTGACAAAAGGGTTCTCTTGTTGTATTTTTGCAATGATATTGAAATCAATTTATTCACACAAAAAAGACAACAAAATATGGGCATTAATAGCACAAATGAAAGCGGAAAACCGAACAACCAAAAACAAAAAAGTCATTCCCACGAACTGTCAAGGAGGAATCTTTCATCCAATCTACCTTCTCGTAAGAATGACGCGGCAAAAATACACATTAATCGTGAAACTGCAATAGTAAATTTAGAAAAACTTGAAAAAAGTTATCAACAAAATAATAAGATACGTGGTTTTCTTATATGCATAAAGAGTGCTTTAGGATTAAAACCGACACAAGGCGCAAGCGGATATGGCATAGTTAGTATTCCTCAAAATGATGGAGCTGTTCTTGAAGCAACAATATCACCAACTAATCATCACGCCAATGCTCAAACATATATTGACAACGACTGCAATTTAGAGTATAATCTCAAAATTTCAGTTAGGAAGAAACAGATGAGAGGCAAGTTCAAGCCGCACAAAGACGTTATTTTAGACGAATATGAATACACCGGCAAGGAATTGCGGAAAGTGGACAATGCTTTGGCGTTAATCATCCAAAGCATCATCGGGTTCTTGGAGACTGGCGTGTATGAGGATTTGACAGGTGTAGCGGTAGTGCTCAGGTCGCCTTGATACAACTTGTCTTTTGTTTCTTCCGAAACATTGTTTATCGCTCCATCATCCTCTTCCTCTCCTCCTCCGGAAATTTCTCTATCGCATACCGCAGCATCGTGCGGGGCATCGTGGTGCGGCGGGGTTCGAGCCATTCGCGGAGGCGTTGCTCGTCGCGCTTGCCCGCCTCGCGCAACAACCAGCCGGCGGCCTTCTGCAATAGGTCGTGCAGGGGCGCGGGCTTCTTCAGGAACAGCTCCGCCAACGCGTAGGTGTCGTCTAACTCGCCGTGGCGCAGGAACTGCAACGTGGTGACGATGCCAATGCGCTGCTCCCAGATGGTGGCACCATTCTCCACCATGTCGTAGAGCATCTTGCGGTCCTTGTCGAGGAGCCAGACGCCGAGGATCTCGTAACAGGTGAGATCGACCAAATCCCAGTTGTTCACGTATTGGAGGTGCGACAGATAGAAGCTTACGTTCAGCTGTTGCAGTCCGCGGTCGCCCTTGGCCGCTTTGAAGAACTGCACCAGCGTGAGCAGTCCGGCGAGCCGCATCTCGTGGTATTCGGAGGTGACGCAGGCCTCCAGCTCATAGAACGAGACGGACTGCCAGCACTTCTTGACAATTTCGCGCACTACGGGCACCTTGATGCCGAGGAACTTGTCGCCCTCGCCGTACTCGCCCTTGCCGGTCTTGAAGAAACGGCTCAGGTGCGCGGCCTGTTCGGGATCCTGGCGATGAAGGATTTCCTGGGAAAGGGAGGCGGGATAACCCGATTCGTTATATTGTTGATTTTCAGTCATAATCGGAATAATTGAATTCGGCGGCAAAAGTACAAAAAAACTCCGCAGCCACGATTAGGCTTACACCGTTGTTTTAGACACACTAAAAATGTAACCTTTTTGATTTGTGCATCCTGGTAATAGAAAAATGTTATTTTTGCAGCATCAATAACCCACAAAAATGGAAAAAAGGAATATACCTCAGCACATTCTAATTTTGGCCGGAATATTTCTGGCCCTGTGTTTCACTGCTTGTACACACGAGCCTATCGTTCCGCTGCCATCGGAGCCGCAGCCCATTGAATACACACCCGAAGTGCCGGAGCCCGTCACCAACGACTTCACCCTGCTCAAGGCCTGCATCGGCAAATCGCTGACAGAAGCCACTGCGCTGCTGACCGAACACGGTTTCGTCGCCGGAGATGGCAACAAGTTCCTGAAAACGGAGAACGGTGTCACCAAGGAGGTGCATTACCATTCCATCGGCAATGCTGCAATGGTGGTAAATAACAGTGAGTTTGCCATCCAGCGGCAAATTTTCGCGCAATGGATGAACGAGATACGGAGTTCTGTCGCTTATACAAAATTGGTAAGAAGTTCCTTCGAACTCAGCACCGGTTGGGGGAATGGAAACCAACACTTCAACACGCCAGAAGAACTCCTCTCTGCCATCGCCAACATTCCCTCCACGCCAGAGGATGGTATGTATGCCTCATTCTACGGAAACGACATCTACGCTAACCGATACAGTTTGGTACTGATGCCCGATCTCAGTGGCGTTTACATGCAAATCATCAACCACCTTGCCGGACAGCCTTCCAACGATTTCACGGAGAGCGATTTGCAAGAGACAGACCTCCAAAAGCACATCCTTATTTCCAAGGTGGACTACCTCACTTTCAGATACAAGGGGTTTTACGCGCTGAATGTCACCAACAAGCTCAACTCCGGCAACGAAATCCCGTTTGTTTCGCAATATCAAGCGCCAGGAGACTTCGGCTACATCAAACTGTTCTACCGCAACACCGACAACCTGTTGATGGACGGTTCCATCATCTGGAGCGGTTGCGGCGAGCTGAACTTCCCGAACAACTTCCGTGCCGGTCTGCCGATGGACAACGGACTCCCCTACCCTGGGCAAAGCCGCATTTCTTTCATCAACAATGGTGGACACTACGAGACCGTCACCGACGAGAGGGATTTGCAGTATATCTGGCAGAGCGTTTCCCGGCAGAAGGAATTCCAACATTATTATGGAAATTCGTCCAAGAAGGTGGCCGTTTACCTGTACACCCCAAGCGTTGGTGTCGGCAACCCCGCCGACGCTTACTATCTTGTTTTCACGGAGCAATAGAAGAACGTTAATTGTCTTTAACTTCGGTTTCGAAAATATAGAATAAAACAGCCCCCACATCCATAGTCAACCGGTCGGTAGTGCGCCGTGCGGCCTGAGCCGTGCATTCGGGTGACAACGTGCTGAGCCTGCGCCGTGATGTTCGGAAGGAACGGGTGCTGCCGGCTCCGGGCAGCGGTCAGATAATCGATCGGAAGATCGGGTTTTCGGTTCGCCCTACAGACGCGGGGGCTGTCGTTATATCAACTCTGTCTGGAAGTTGAGCGCCTGGATTTCCATGTCCAGCTGGCGCAGACGGGCGGAACAGTCGTCCACCAACTTGCCGATGGCCTTCACATCGACCACCGTCACCGTCTTGATTTCCGAGCGGGAGTAGCGGTCCTGTCCAGCGGAGGCCGTCTCGAAGATGTTACGCAGGGTGGCGGCCCGCATGGTCAGCACGTCCTTGCGCGCCATCAGCTGGGTCAGCGTGACCCCGTCGCTGTTCTTCGTCTGCATGTTGGTGGCGTTGATGCGCCAGATGAGCTCTTCCAGCTGCACGAGACACGTGTCGAGTTCCTTCATCAGCTCCTCCGGTTTCTCCAACGGCTCGTCGCCCTCCTGCACTTTCACGTTGTTCTGGATGCGCACCCCAATCTGCTGGATGCGTTTCTGCAAGTCTTTCCTGATGCTTAATGCTTCCGCAAGTTTCATAGTGGTTTTTATTTGGCGGCAAAGGTACATTTTTTTCCGCATGAGTGTGACAATCAAAAAAAAGTGTAATTTTGCCACCGATTTCGGTGGTACGATTACCACTGAAATTGGTGGTAAATATTTATGCGATTATAGTATGGAAAACAGAAAATTACAAGCGGCACTGGAAAAATGGCAAAGCGTCCAACCTTTGTCGGAGGTTGACATGAACAGGTTGAGTCGAAGGTTTACGGTGGATTTCAACTACAATTCGAATCATATTGAAGGAAATACGCTGACGTATGGGCAGACGGAGTTGCTGTTGTTGTTTGGCAAAGTGTCAGGAACGGCGGAATTCCGTGATTATGAAGAGATGAAGGCCAGCAATGTCGGTTTGAAAATGATGTCGGTTGAGGCATTGGAGACGCAACAGCCGCTTACACAGAATTTCATCCGGACACTGCACCACACCCTGCTACGCGAAGACTACACGGTTTACCGCAATCTCCCAGGTGGGATGCAGACGAGCTACACCGTTCACGCAGGGCAGTACAAGACCCGTCCGAACAGCGTGATCACCCGTTATGGGGACCGGTTCGAGTACGCCTCGCCGGAGGAGACCCCGGCCTTGATGACCGACCTGGTCGATTGGTACAACAAGGCGGAAGAGGAAGGAAAGCTGTCGCCCGTGGAGCTGGCCGTGCTGTTCCACTACCGTTACATCCGCATTCACCCGTTCGAGGACGGCAACGGGCGCATCGCCCGTCTGATGTTCAACTATATCCTGTCGCGACATGGATATCCGATGATTGTGGTACGCAGCAGATCAAAGCAAGAATATCTGGAGGCTCTGCACCAGGCCGACTTGATTGTGGGAGCGGCTCCGCACGATGGTGCAAATGCCTCGCTAAAGAATATTCGTCCATTTCTCAAATACATGGAAAATCTGATTGCCCATGAGGTTGAGAACGATGTGCTGTTTGTCACAGACAAAGGTGAGAATATCTGGTGGTACGACGGCGAGCGTGTTGTATTCCGTTCTGCCAACTATGCCAAAATCCTTCGCGAGCTGAAAATTGAAAAAAACGCCACCTATTCGTATTTACAGGAAGCGATAGGCATCAACCGTTCCGCCATTCAGAAGATGCTTCAAACGATGTTAAGCAACGGCTATATCGACAAAGACGAAAACGGTTCCTGGCGGGTGTTCATCACGCCGTCGGTGTGAGGGCGATTTTTGAAAGCAGCTTTGCGACGCTTGGAAACGTCGCCCCCTAAGCCGAGTTTCTCCCAGAAATAAACAAAAGACACGTGCATTTCACAAATCACAAATCACTAACCACAAATCACTAATCACTAATCACTAATCACTAATCACTAATCACAAAAAAATGTACTTTTGCCGCGTCAAACGAAACAAACGATGCGCCATCTGATCGGCATATTCTCCGTGTTGTGGGCGCTGCTTCTCGGCGGTGTCCCGGGAGATGTGCGCCCCGACCCGCACACAGACAGGCAGTCCGCTGTCGCGCAGCCGGCGTCGGAGCGGCTCACGGCCGACAACCTGCCGAACAAAGATCTGCTGCTCAGCTCGGCACAGTCTCTGCTGACGGCCGGCGAAGAGGAGGGTGCCGCACCGAACGTGCGTCCTGTTCCGTCGAACAACCGCCCGCACAACCTCTCCCCTACCGGCAACCACATCCTCCGGAACGGCAAGGTGGTCCACATCCTCCGGCGCCCCTACCGCACCGTCGGCGACAAAGGGAAATCCGGCACATTCGCTGCCGACCGATACCTTTTCGCCCTCCAGCGCATCCGGATTTAGACCGTTTTCCATACTTTCCCCTATTCTTCACATGCCGCCGCCGTATGCGCGGCTTTCTTGGCGTACGCTCCGCACAAGTGCGAGGTGCGGTATGCCAATCCTCAAACATCTCAATTTTATTCACCAAAAATCAGAAAAAATGGAAAACAAATTCCAAAAGGTCCATGCGAAAAAAGACCTCATCATCTCCGGCTGCATTATTTTGGCCGGCATTGCCTTGTTCTTCGTGCACAAGGCCACGGGTGTGTGCCTCTTCCTCTGCGGCATACTCTCCCTCATCCTCTACAAATCCGGCTACAAACTGAACGGCGAAGGCATCCCGTTGCAGAAAAAGAGCCTGGAGCTGAACAACAACTGCCGCGAATCCCTCTTGGATTTTCTCAGCGGCAAGAAAGTGGAGCCGAAGCTTGTGCCCGGCAACGAGGGCGGCACCGTCCTGTTGGAGGTGTGGTTCAACGCCCCCGCCGACATCGCCTACGCGCGGCTGTCCGAATACAAGGAGCTGAGCTTCCAGACCGTCACCGACATTGTGGAACTCCCAGCTGACCAGGCGCAGCTGCTAATTCAGAAGATATGACGAAGGAAAGGTTCAAACAAGTTTTCCTGTGGACAGACTGGCTGATTATCGGAATCTTGGTCGCTGCCGGCGTATTCATCACAACCCTCGGCGGAGATTGGACGGCTATCGGAATTTGCACGATAGTCTGTGTGATCGCATTCGCCCCGTTCCTCCGCCACGGCTACAAATTGGAGGGACAGTCCGGTGTGTTCCGCTTGGAAGAGATTCTGGTTCCGCGCGAGTGCCAGACGCAAATAATAGCATTCTTGAACGGCGACACTGATGAATTGTCCGTCCGACCTGCCGTTCACGGAGGTGCACTGGTGCGGCTGTTCCGCCGGAAATCGGACGGCGCCACCCTGGCGCAATATTTCGACTATGCCCAACACCTTGCCGGCTCGGATTATCCCTTAGTTCCAGTCAAAGAACATCAGATAGATGTTCTCCGGGGTTTGCAATCAAAGCAATAGCGAACCACCTTTTCAGAATACGCAGAATCAGAGACGCCGGGTCACGGCGTCTCTTTTTTTACGATGCCATAGGGTCAACGCCTCCCGACGTCGCAGACTCACTTTCTTTTTTTTGCGTTTTTCTCACACTTTTCTGCATTTTTTATTCACTTTTTTGCTATTTTTGCCGTCTGAAATCGACACGGATTTCAGCGGCTTGCGGATGCAAACAGTTCCCGCATTCGCAAGCCGGACAGAAACAGTGGAGCTGACAATCAAATCTGCCAAATACAGAATAAGCATTTAATTAACATATACTTAGAGCGTTAGCTTTTATTCTCGCAACAGAAATTTCGCCAATAATTAATACGTAGAATAAAAACAGAAAGCAATAAAAGATAACCACCGCCACGGCGTGGGTTTATCTTGTTTTCTGTTTGGGTGTTTGGCGACACCTCTGTTGCGGACAAGTGACCCGCGCCACTTATTTGAAAGACAACCCAATCATTCATCAGCAACAGAAATTTCGCCAAAATGACTGTACACGAAGAAGAACTCCTGCGCCGTATCCGGGAGTTGGAAAAACTAAACGGCTATCTGCACCAGCAGATTAAAGAACATCGCTACGGCCTCACATGGATTGATGTGCCCGAGGCCTTTGAAAAAGCCTCCGAAAACAAAATCCCCATCTTGGAGGAGGTGAAAGACAAATCGTTCACTGATGATAGTAAGAAGCCGACACACATCTTGATTGAGGGTGACAATTACCACGCACTCACCTGCCTTCAATACACACACAAGGGAAAAATTGACATCATCTACATTGATCCCCCTTACAACACAGGCAGCGATGGTTTCACCTATAAGGACAAGCGCATCCTCACGGAATATCCCGACGGCACGCCTGTACCCAAAGACCATCCGTTACGCCACAGCTACTGGCTCTCCTTTATGCACAAACGCCTTGAATTAGCCAAGAACTTGCTTAGTGACGACGGAGTGATTTTTATTTCCATCGACGATAACGAGCAAGCGAATCTGAAACTGTTGTGCGACAAGGTGTTTGATGAGAAAAATCACATAGCCACTTTACCGACAATAATGAATCTTAAAGGGAATCAGGACGAATATGCGTTTGCAGGCACACACGAATATACAGTGGTGTATTCACGTAATCCATTAGCTCCAGTATTCAAATCGTTCCCCATAGATGATGACAGCATTACAGATTGGGAAATTGATGAAATAGGATATTATAAAAGGGGGGCTAATCTCAAATCAACAGGAGTAAATGCACCCCGTGAAAAACGTCCCAATTTATATTTTCCCATCTATGTTGACAATAATGGAAATTTCAGTGTGGACAAAAGAATACCTGATTCTATTGAAATATATCCAGTAACAGATGGGAAAGAAATGTCATGGAGATGGAGTAAGGAAAAGTTCAGAAAAGAATCCTTCAATGTTATCATTTCGAAAGAAGGAAAAAATGTTGCTATATACAAAAAGCAACGTCCTGAATTAGGAGATTTACCTAGTAAAAAACCGAAAACGACATTTTATAAGCCAGAATACAGTAGCGGGAATGGTACTGGACAGTTGAAATCCATCTTTGGAGAAAAAGTGTTCAATAATCCCAAACCTATTGAATTGATAAAAGATTTTATTTTGTTGGGAAGTAAGCCAAGCTCTATCATCCTCGACTTCTTCGCAGGTTCAGGTACCACATTGCACGCCACACTGAAACTCAACGCGGAAGACGGGGGCAGCAGGCAATGTATCATGATGCAGCAAAACGAGGGCGATAAGCGAATCTGCGAAGAGGTAACTTACGAGCGCAACCGACGAGTCATGCAAGGCTACATCAACGCAAAGGGCGAACAGGTTGCCGGTTTGGGCGGGTCGCTGAAATATTACCGTACCGCATTCACGGGTACAGGCAACCCTCATCGCGACCCCATCATGCTTCCATCCGATGAAGACCGCATTTCTCTCGCCAAAAATGCCGGCGTGTTGGTCTCATTGGCGGAAAACACTTTGTATGAAATTGTCAAAAACGATTACTATCAGATTTTCACCAACAACCATGGCAGGTTTGCAGCTGTTTATTTGCAGGAAGATTTCAAACAATTTGAAGATTTCAGGCAGGAAATTGAGAAATTAGGCGGAAACGTGACGGTGTATGTTTTCAGCTGGAGCAACAATCCCGACGCCGCCAATGCGTTTATGCACCTATCTAACGTAGATGTAAAATCCTATCCCAACGCCATTTTGGATGCTTACAAAAGTGCCATGCAATAAATCGAAAGCCAAAAATAACCCTAAAACTGTCAAGAAATGAATCCATATACCTTTCAAGCAAACGCAATAGAAGAGCTTCTTCGCAAATTCAAACAACTTTGGGCATCGCCACACCATCCCGCACAGTTGGTGCTCAAATCGCCCACGGGTAGCGGCAAAACCTTCATGATGGCGAATTTCATCAGTCTGCTCGTCAACCAACCCGATTGGCAACACGATGTGGCCTTCGTATGGATTACGTTCAACGATAAATTGGCCATGCAAAGCCGCGATAAATTCCGCAACTTCTTTTTCCCGAACAACTACTGCCGGATGCTCACCGTGGCGGATTTCAACGAAGGCGTCCTGCAAAAGAATGACATTCTGTTTATGAACTGGCAGAAGTTGGTTGCACATAATGCGAAAGACCGTGTGCTTCGCCGTCCTGACGATCCACAACTTTATCGAGAGAGTGGCTATTATTTCGAGGATTTAGTGGATAATACCGCAGCCGCTGGTCGCCAAATCGTACTCATCATTGATGAAAGTCACACTCACGTGAGTGATTTGGCAAAGAAAAAAGTCATCAAGCCTCTGAATCCAAAGATGATCATCAAGGTTTCCGCCACTCCGTTTAAGGATGCTTCCGAACGCGGACAATTTGAAATCGAAAGAGACGCTGGAAAAGCTGACATTGTAGTCGTGAAACATGACGACGTGGTTGCCGAAGGGCTGATCAAGGAAAAAATCCTTTTTCAAACAGAGGAAGATGTACGACGATATAAAGGCCGTGACCAAGATGAAATGTTGCTGGAAATGGCCATCGAAAAACGGGATGAGCTGGTGGATGAATACAAAAAACACCATTTGAACATAAACCCGTTGGTTCTGATTCAGTTGCCCAATGACGACCACAAGCTGTTAGAGCAAGGATTTCCGACAAAAGAAGAGATTGTCACGGCTTTCCTCAAGAAAAAAGGAGTGCCCGACAGCCGCATTTCGAGCTGGTTCGACGGTAAAGACCCAGACCCTTATATTGCACAAAATGACCGTGGAATAGACTTTATGCTTTTCAAGCAGGCAGCAGGCACAGGCTGGGACTGTCCGCGTGCCCACGTGTTGGTGATGTTCCGGGAAATCGGCAGCAACACCTTCTACACACAGACCTTGGGCAGGATTCTGCGCATTCCCGAACCGAAACGCATACATCCCATTCATTCTCCGTTACTCAAAACGGGATTTGTCTATACGAACTATTCCCGCAACCAAATCGGCATTCCGGACCAATCCACCGCAAATAAGCCATTTATATTCATCTCCAACCTGAAATACAAGAATATAACTTTCCCCAATTGCCTGCAAACCGACTTCGAGTCACGTGTAGATTATGGCGACTTGGCCGATTCTAACGAATTCCAGAAGTCTATGGTCCAAACCTTTAACAAATTCTTTGGGATAGATATGGACACCGACAAGTACCACGATCGCCAAAAGAAAGTGGCGGCAAAGGGCATTAATATGAACCCTGTCATCAGCAATTCCATCATGACAGATGTGGAAATTCGCGACATTGACGCTGTCAGCGATCATTTATCCGATGGAAATGATTTGGAAAATGAGACCTCTGAAAATGATTTGGAAAAGACATTCACCATGTATTGCATGAAAGTGTTGGCCGAACAAACATCCAATGACGCAAAGATTTCCAACATAGCCCGTTCCTGGAGTCCTTTGAAATCAGCGTTGCGCGTATGGATGCGCCGTGCCGTCAATCCAAACACAATCATTTGCTACAAAGTTTTTATCGCCGACATCCGCAAAGGAGCAAACAGCGTGTTCCAAAAAGCCATTACGCAGTCGTTAATCGACTATCGTCCTATCTTGAATAGCATATTAGTTACCCGCGCCAAAAAGAGCGGCACCTCCAACCCTTTCAAGCTTCAAGATTCGTACAGTTTCACCGACGATTACGAAGAACTGACTCTGCCAAGCGATGCTTGTGTCCTCACCCCATTTTACATCCAAAAGAATTTCAATGGTCGGAAAAACGAGGAAGATTTCATCAGGTTCATTGACCCGAACCAAAATATCAAATGGTGGTTTAAGAATGGGGATTATGGTCAAGAATATCTGGCTTTCAAGTATTTCAATTCAACAGAAAACAAATACGCGCTTTTTTACCCCGATTGGCTGATTCAGATGAAAGACGGACGCATCGGCATATTCGACACGAAAGGAGGTATCACGGCCACCGATTCAGCAGTGAAAGACAAGGCGGAGGCGTTGGCCAAGCGTATCGCCGATATGAATACTGCTTTGGGAGAGGACCAATTCTTCGGGGGTATTGTCATCTTTGAAAACGGTCAATGGTATTGTAATGACGCCCAAGTTTACCACTACCAGAAAGGCAATTTAACTGGGTGGAAAAACATGGCGAATATGCTTTAGACTCTTTTGCTTCTTGTAATCACGTGCCTGCAGTCCAATCCTGCGGGCACTATTTTTTTCTTCGTGGCTGCCTAGCGCAGCGAGAACGACACCGTGGAGTCGGCGGTGATGCTGCCGAGAATACATCTGAGGAGGTGAGTGTTTCCCCTCGTTCGAGCCGTAGCGCATCCACAAAGGCATGATGAATCGGAACTGCGACCAACCGCGTCAGCGGTTGCATGTCCGTAGCCGGATGCGGGCGATGTTCCCATTTATTTGAGAGAAGGTCCGGACGCGGAGTTCGCGGCGCGGGAAAAAGTGCGGGCGAAGGGATTGGATGGTTCGCCGCAAAACGGGTAGATGTCACGGACGGGCGCGCGAGAGGGATTGAAGCGGAAATGGTTTTGGCATGAGGGCGTATGCGATACGCCCGTACATGTGGTGTTTGTAGGGGCGAATAATTGTTCGCCCCTACGGTAACGGATGGCCAAAAACATTGTAGCGGAAAGCCCGACGGCGCGGCGGGAGGGGAACAACGTTTCGCAATATTGGTCCATGAATGCGTGTTTGCTACGCTTGGAAGCGTCGGCCCCTAAGCCGCGCCGGCTCGCCCAAATAAAAAAAAAATCTCCTTCCCAACTGCAACCTTTTCAACTTTCCGTGTCTTACTGTGCGGAAAAACATTATTTTCTACAAGGCACAGCTACCGAAATACGTGAACAACGACAAGGTTTTCGGCAACCTGCACTTCTACCTCGGCACTCTCGCTATGGAGCACGACAAAGCCGCCGCCAAGGAGTATTTCCTGAAAGCAAAAGAGATTTTCGGGCACGTATATGACAAGGACCACTACGTGTTCGGAGTGATCGACGACGCGCTCGAGGGACTCTGAGATTTCCCAAAACCGACGCTTCCAAACCCGTAAGAACGCAACAACAGCGCAACGTTCGGAGACGTTGCCTCCTACACTACCGTGACCGCCGTGCCGGAGGCGATGACCATCATCATGCCGTTGTTCTCGCCAAGCACCTCATAATCAAGGTCGATGCCGACCACGGCGTTGGCCCCCATCTCGGTCGCGCGTTTCTCCATTTCCTGCATGGCTGCCTCGCGCGCTTGTATCAGCTCTTCCTCGTACGAGCCAGAGCGCCCGCCTACGATATTACGGATTCCCGCGAAGAAATCCCTCACAAAATTGATACCCGTGATCACCTCGCCGAACACGACACCGTGGTGGTTCACAATCTGTTTGCCTTCAACAGTCGGAGTGGTGGTTAAAATCATAATCGTCTTATTTTTAAATGATGGCAAAAATAACATTTTTTTCAAGGTGGAACCCCTATTTGCAGTTGGCCAAAATCCACCTGCAAATTTCCCGCCCAACTTACCGAAAATTTTCCTATATTTGCAGGTTTTTAGAGAAAAAGTAAAACCATTAATAATGAGCGAGTTAGAGAATAAGACAGTGAACGAAGAAACCTATAGTGCGGGTAATATTCAGATTTTGGAAGGCCTGGAGGCCGTACGTAAACGTCCAGCCATGTATATCGGCGATGTCAGCGACCGCGGTCTGCACCACCTGGTCAACGAGGTGGTTGACAACTCCATCGACGAGGCTCTCGCCGGATTCTGTAACAACATAGAAGTTAAAATATTGGAAGGCAACGCGATAAGCGTCCTTGATAATGGTCGTGGTATCCCCACCGACATGCATCCGAAGGAGAAACGCTCCGCCCTGGAGGTCGTCATGACCGTCCTGCATGCCGGCGGCAAGTTCAACAAGGATTCCTACAAGGTCTCCGGCGGTCTGCACGGCGTCGGTGTCTCCTGTGTGAACGCCCTCTCCAAACACCTCACCGCCGAGGTCTTCCGCGACGGCAAGCACTACATCCAGGAATACGCTTACGGCAAACCCCTATACCCCGTGAAAGTGGCCGGCGAAAGCGACTACCGAGGCACCAAAATCACCTTTCAGCCCGACGAGACCATCTTCCACACCACCGTCTATGAGTTCGACCGTCTGGCTCATCGTCTCAAGGAATTAGCCTACCTGAACAAAGGCATCCACATCTCCATCGAGGACGAGCGCAAGACCGATGAAAACGGCGAACATCCGAAAGAGGTCTATTACTCAGAAAACGGTCTGCGAGACTTCATCATGCACCTTGACGAGGGCCGCGCCAAAATCACCTCACAACCCATATATATTGAAGGTGAAAAACAGGGTGTCCCCGTGGAAGTCGCCATGCAATACAACGACTCCTACTCCGAGAACATCCACTCCTACGTCAACAATATTAATACTATAGAGGGCGGCACCCACCTCACGGGCTTCCGTCAGGCACTCACCCGCACCCTCAAAAAGTATGCCGACGACAACAAATTGCTCGACAAACTTGAGAAGAACAAGATTGAAATATCCGGCGACGACTTCCGCGAAGGCCTCACCGCCATCATCTCCGTGAAAGTGGCTGAGCCTCAGTTCGAAGGACAGACCAAGACCAAGCTCGGCAACAGCGAAATCGCCGGTGTAGTGAACCAGATGGTAGGCGAAATGCTGACCAACTATCTGGAAGAGAACCCGAAAGACGCGAAAACCATCGTCGACAAGGTGGTGTTGGCAGCCCAGGCACGCCACGCCGCCCGCAAAGCTCGTGAGCTCGTGCAGCGCAAGACCGCCTTCAGCGGTTCCGGACTGCCCGGCAAATTGGCCGACTGCTCTTCCAAAGATGCCACCAAGTGCGAGCTCTTCCTCGTCGAGGGTGACTCCGCAGGCGGCACCGCAAAACAGGGCCGTGACAGCCATTTCCAAGCTATCCTGCCTTTGCGCGGTAAGATCCTGAATGTGGAGAAAGCCATGCAGCACCGCATCTTCGAGAGCGAGGAAATCCGCAATATCTACACCGCTTTGGGCGTGACCATCGGTACCGAGGACGACAACAAAGCGTTGAACATCTCCAAGTTACGTTACCACAAAGTGATTATCATGACCGATGCCGATGTCGATGGTAGCCACATCGCCGCATTGATCCTCACCTTCTTCTTCCGCTACATGCGCGAACTGATCGAGCAAGGGCATGTCTATCTGGCCACACCGCCGTTATACGGTGTCAAGAAGGGTGACAAACTGCAATACGCTTGGACCGACGAACAGCGCGACCAACTCACCGCTGAGGCTTCTGCCAACGGCCGTAAAGTCCACGTACAGCGATACAAAGGTCTCGGTGAAATGAAGGACGACCAGCTGTGGGACACCACCATGGATCCTGCCAACCGTCTCCTCCGCCAAGTCACCATCGAAAACGCCGCCGAAGCCGACCGCATCTTCTCCATGCTCATGGGTGATGAGGTGCCGCCGCGCCGCGAATTCATCGAACAGAACGCCACCTACGCGAACATCGACGCATAGTTTATTCAAAATATTCCAAGAGGGCTGCAGGCCCGACACGTGTCAACCCAGGGTGAGCGCAGCGAGCCCTGGGCATGCAAGCAAGAGCGAGCCCTGGGATAAAAAAACGAACCATCATGGAAGAAACCGAAATCATCAACAAAGAACCTGAAACACCTGAAATAGGAACGGTTATCCCTGCTGATGTCATCTCATTCAAGAATGTCAACATCTCCCATAGAAACCTACGGGTACTGACCGATATCAGCTTCACCATCAAGCAAGGGGAGTTTGTCTATTTGATCGGCAAAACGGGGTCCGGCAAGTCCTCAATTCTAAAAACGCTCATCGGAGAGCTGAAGCCCGAAGGCAATGAGGCCAAAATGATCGGTTATAATTTGTTGCAACTCAAGAAGAAACAGATTCCCGAGATGCGCAAGAAAATCGGGGTCGTCTTCCAAGATTACCAGCTTCTGCAAGACCGCACGGTCATCGACAACCTCATGTTCGTGTTGCGCGCCACCCGTTGGAAAGACAAAAACGCCATGCTCAACCGCTGCGAAGAGGTCCTCAACATGGTCGGCTTGTCCACCAAGGACTTCAAACTGCCCTCTCAGCTCTCGGGCGGCGAACAACAGCGCGTCTGCATCGCCCGGGCATTGCTCAACAGTCCCGACCTGATTCTGGCCGACGAACCCACCGGCAACCTTGACCCCATCACTGCAGAAGAAATCTTCCAAGCATTCCACCACATCAACCAGACCGGCACCACCATCCTCATGGCAACTCACAATTTCCAGATGATCGACAAGTTCCCATCCCGAGCAATCTGCATCGAAGACGGGAAGCTGATCGATTCGTTGGTATAATTGATAATTGAACGGGCTAAATAGATATGTCCTCGTCTATAACGGTTAATGGTGAAAAGGTGAAAAGATTAGAAGATTAGAAGATTAGAGATAAAAAGACAGGCAGTCATAGTCAAGGTTAAGGTTAAGTTATAGTCTAAAAGCTAACAGCCAACTGAAATGCTTTCAATATTAATTCCAACATATAATACTAATCTGCACCCGCTGGTTTCTGAATTGCAGGCGCAACTGATTGAACTGAACATCGAGTACGAGATAATCATTTCTGACGATGCCTCATCCGACACATCGGTGAGGTATCACAATGCCTTGTTGGCGGATCAGGACCACGTGCAATACATCCAAAACGATCAGAACATTGGCCGTTCAAAAATCCGCAACAATTTAGCCGATTCCGCTAAATACCCCACCCTGCTCTTCATGGATTGCGACGCTCGCGTAAAAAACGGCAACTATATTGCGGTTTATCTGGAGTTCCTGAAAGAAAAAGATCTCCAAGGGACAGATTTTGTCGTATTAGGAGGGTTGAGTTATCGCGAAATGCAGCCTGAGAAGACCAAGTTGTTGCGTTATCGCTACGGCATCAAGCGTGAAGTACGGCCTGCCTTTGAACGAAACCGCGACCCATATCGCGCATTCACCCCCTTCAACATGCTGATTTCCAAATCTGTATTTGAAAAATGCAGATTCGAAGAGAGCCTTAAACAGTATGGCTACGAGGATACCTTTTTCGGCATTGGGTTGAAAAAATGCGGCATTCCCGTTTATCATATTGACAATGAATTGTATCACGAAGGCATTGACACCAACGAGTTGCTTTTGGACAAAGTGGCAGCGGGTGTTGCCAATCTCGTAAAATTAGAATCTAACGACAAATTAGACGACAAATTTCTATCAGTCAGCACTTTACTATCTACATACCAACGACTCAAACGCACCTTGACGGGAAAATTCACCCTATCGCTTCTCGCCAAAATACAGCAACCGCTAAGAAACATTGCTTCAATGTATAACAGCTTAATATTCTTAGATTTATACAAACTTTCCGTGATGCACAACCTTATGAATTCTGATGAATAACGATATAAAAAAACAGAGCCGTTCAAACAATCTGTATTTTTTTTACTTTTGCACTTTATTTGTCATTTAAATTATTCTATCATGGGATTTATCAAAGAATTTAAAGAATTTGCGTTAAA
>CAMJXE010000021.1 GCA_946409645.1 uncultured Bacteroidales bacterium | reverse complement strand
CATCATCGCATCATCCCATCATCGCATCATCGCATCATCGCATCATCGCATCATCTCCCTCATCCGCACCCCTACCGAGCTTTTGCCCCTCCGGACTATTCAAGGAAGTTGTTTCCAAAACCGTGCCAGAATACAAAACATACTGATTATTACACAGTTATAAATAAAATCACATTCAAAAAGCGTCAAATTTCGTGACAATGGTGTATGAAAAATGGACAGGACGGTCACACTCGGGCGCGAAGTTTCATGAAGGGGCGTTCCACTACAATATATAATATGTATGAAACTGCCAAAATCCAAATCCAGCAGACGATATAGCCCCAAGCACCCATATTCCGAAATGTTTCAGGGCATTGAGCGACAATGATATATGCGACAAGCAAGTTGGTCAGAAATATCGAATAAGAAAGCACGCTCAGATGTGCAACCATGCCTTTCAACGGTGTTTTGCCTCTCTTATAGCGATAAAGCAATGGAATCCAAAGCGCAATCGCAGTCGGTCCGAGTGTAAGATATAAAATATTGTAATAGAACGTGCCAATATGTCGAGGGATGACACTCACCATCACCATTAGAGCAATTCCAGCCATAAAACTGGCTACTGCGTACTTGTTCCACTGCTCCTGATAATAATGATACACCCACGAAACCAACACTCCGGTGAAAACTGCATCGAGCCGTGAGGCTACTGTCTTTTCCAACCATACTCCCCACCAGAAATGGTCGCCGGCGTTACAACAGACTGTCATTCTATATATTATGGCAAGAAGTAGAAATGTCAAATAAAGGAAGGGGACGCTTATTTTCGGGTGAATCCATCTCCCAAATCCCCACAACATCATAGGGAAAAGGATATAGAACCACCACTGTACCGACAATGACCAAGATTCCCAATAAAAGCCATAAAAGGGAGTGAAGAGGTTTTGGGTGAAGGTGGCGAACTGCCACATCGGAAAAGCGTGAATATCTCCGGAAATAAACTGAATCCTCACGAGGATATAATGGACAAGCAATATCGCGTAATAGTTAGGTAATATCCTCATCATCACTCTTTTATAAAACGAGAGGACTTGAGTCTTATCCAATATACCATCATGGGAATGAGCGTTTGAGATGAGAGACTTTCCTATCAGGAAACCACTCAAGACAAAAAACATCTCCACACCATGCGGCCAAGGGATGTTTGTGAGAAATTCCAGTGGAGTGTTTTCGAGCAAAAATGAAATATGGACATGCACCACACAAATAATGGCGATCGCACGCAACAGATCCAGACCAAAAATCCTCTTGCTATCAATTTCAATTCCAAACATCAAATAATTTTGAATGAATTCAGGACGCAAAAGTACAAAAAAAAACGTCGTGTCCAATCCGTGATCAACAGTGTTGAAAAAAAAATATTCACCAATCAATTGAGTATAAGAAAAAAGTGTATTTTTGCAGCCCGAAATTTTAGAATAAAAAGAACTTAAAATCAAAAAATTAAAAGGAAAAAAAACTTATGCCTACCATTCAACAATTAGTAAGAAAGGGAAGAAAAAAGCTTACTTCTCAGAGTAAGTCTAAGGCTTTGGACGCATGCCCGCAAAGACGCGGTGTTTGCTTGAGAGTTTACACTACCACGCCGAAAAAACCTAATTCAGCCATGCGTAAAGTGGCCAGAGTTAGAATGACCAACGGCAAGGAAGTGAACGCTTACATCCCCGGCGAAGGTCACAACCTGCAGGAGCACAGCATCGTGCTGGTGCGCGGCGGTCGTGTGAAAGACCTCCCTGGTGTCCGTTATCACATCGTTCGTGGTGCCCTTGACTCCGCCGGCGTTGACGGCCGTCTGCAAGGTCGCTCCAAATACGGTGCCAAACGTCCCAAAAAAGCCGCTGGTAAATAACAATTCCCTTAAAAAAGTGTAAATTGAACGCCGCGATTGGCGATTCAAGAGTAAATAACCAATATTATTGAAGATACAAGAGTATGAGAAATTCACATGCAAAGAAAAGGATCATTCTTCCGGATCCGAAATTCAATGACGAACAAGTAACGAAATTCGTCAATAACATCATGTTGAAAGGCAAAAAGAACCTTGCTTTCGAAATCTTCTACAACGCTATCGACATTGTAAGCGAGAAAACGAAGGAGAACGGCCTTGAAGTGTGGAAAAAAGCCCTCGAAAACGTCACCCCCAGCGTGGAGGTCAAGAGCAAACGTGTCGGCGGTACCACCCTCCCCGTCCCTGAGGAGATCAAGCCTGGCAGAAAGCAATCCGTAGGTATGAAGAACCTGATTCTCTACGCACGCAAACGCCACGAGAAAACCATGGCCGATAAGCTTGCTCAAGAGATCATGGCTGCATATAAGAGTGAAGGCGCCGCTTTCAAGAAGAAAGAGGAGATTCACAGAATGGCAGAGGCCAACAAGGCATTCGCTCACATGCGCATGTAATTAGGCCCCTGGCAATCGTACATTTCACCTTACAGCATTCGCGAAGATGGCAGAGGATTTGCATCAGATACGCAATATCGGCATAATGGCCCATATTGACGCCGGCAAGACTACCACGACAGAACGGATTCTGTACTACACCGGGAAAAGCTACAAAATCGGTGAAGTGGACGAGGGAACCGCCACGATGGACTGGATGGTGCAAGAGCAGGAACGCGGAATCACCATCACCAGCGCGGCCACCACAGTGATGTGGAAATACAACTCACAAGACTATAAAATCAACATCATCGACACCCCGGGTCACGTTGATTTTACAGTCGAAGTGGAACGTTCTTTGAGAATATTGGATGGAGCTGTAGCCATATTCTGCGCCGTCGGAGGCGTTGAGGCTCAGTCGGAAACCGTCTGGAGACAGGCCAACAAGTACAACGTCGCACGCATCTGCTACGTCAACAAGATGGACCGCTCCGGCGCGAACTTCTACGCTGTCGTGAACCAGATTCGCGAAAAGCTGAAAGCTCACCCTCTGGTCCTCCAACTCCCCATCGGCAGCGAAGACAACTTCACCGGCATCGTTGACCTCCTCGAAATGAAAGCCTACGAATGGAACGAGGAAGACCTCGGCAACTCGTATCACGAAGTGCCCATTCCCGCTGACATGCAAGAGGATGTCGAAAACTACCGCACCCAACTCCTGGAAACCCTCTCGGAACTGAACGAGTCCATCATGGAGAAATACTTCGAGGACCCCGACAGCATCACCCTTGAGGAGATGGAAACAACCATCCGCGAGGCCACCCTGTCAAGAAAGATCGAACCCGTGTTCTGCGGATCCTCTTTCAAGAACAAAGGAGTGCAACGCGTGATCGATGCCATCGTGAAGTATCTCCCCTCCCCTTTGGACATGCCCGCAATCGAAGGCATCAACCCGAAGAACGAGGAGAAAGAAGCACGCAAGGCGGACGTGAACGAACCTTTTGCAGCTTTAGCTTTCAAAATCGCCACCGACCCTTACATCGGGAAACTGACCTTCATCAAGGTCTATTCTGGCGAACTGAAAGCGGGCGAAAGTCTGTATAACGTCACCTCCGGCAAAAAAGAACGCGCAGCTAAAATCCTGCAAATGCACTCCAACAAACAACAACCGTTAGAGAGCGTAACCGCAGGCAACATCGTCGCACTCGTCGGCATGAAGGACATTCACACCGGCGACAGCTTGACTGACGAGCGTCATCCCGTGATTTTGGAGAACATCGTGTTCCCAGAACCGGTCATCCAAATCGCCATCGAGCCGAAGACGAAAGACGATGAAGAGAAGCTGATGCTGGCTCTCACCAAACTGGCCGACGAAGACCCCACCTTCCAAGTGAAGGAGGATTCCGAATCAGGACAGACGCTGATCAGCGGTATGGGTGAACTGCATCTGGAAATTCTGCTGGATCGCCTGAAACGCGAATTCAATGTGGATTGCAACCACGGCAAACCGCGCGTGGCTTACAAAGAGGCCATTACGGTACCTGTGGTACACCACGAAGCTTACAAACGGCAGAACGGCGGCAAGGGCTCATTCGCTGTAATGGACTTCCGCATCGATCCGCTGCCGTTGGATGCCAAGGGGCTGCATTTCAGCAACGAAATCAAGGGTGATGCCGTACCGAAGAACTACATTCTCGGTGCCGAAAAGGGATTCAAGATGGCCATGTCGAATGGCAAGTACGGTTTCCCGCTCGAATCCCTCTCCGTGACAGTTACAGACGGTGAGTCCCACCCCACAGACTCCGACGCATTGGCCTTCGAGGTCTGCGCAAAAATCGGCTTCCGTGAAGCGTTGAAAAACATCGACACCGCGATATTGGAACCGATTATGAAGGTGGAAATTACTACCCCGGACGAGTACATCGGTAACGTCACTGGCGACCTCAACCGCAGACGCTCCGTACTGGAACGAATCGACGCAAAAGTCGGTTTTCAAATCATCACGGCTCAAGTGCCTTTGGCAGAAATGTTCGGATATGTGACTACCTTACGCTCTATCACCTCAGGCCGCGCCACCTTCAGTATGGAATTCCTGAAATACGCGGAGGTCACCCCCGAGATCAAAGATTATATCATGAACGTAGGCCGCTTCATCCTCTAAACCTTAAACCTTAAACCTTAAACTATAAAACTATAAACGTCAAACAATAAACAATAAATAAATGGCTCATAGAATTAGAATCAAACTGAAATCATTCGACCACACGTTGGTTGACAAGTCTGCCGAGAAGATCGTCAAGACTGTGAACAGCGTGAAGGACGACAAAGTGGTACTCGTTGGCCCTATTCCGCTTCCGACCCACAAGAAAATCTTCACCGTAAACCGCTCCACCTTCGTCAACAAGAAGTCAAGAGAGCAGTTCCAACTTTCTACCTACAAGAGAATTTTAGACATTTACGGTACAACCACTCAGACCATCGACGCTTTGATGAAGCTGGAATTGCCCAGCGGCGTTGACGTTGAAATCAAAGTCTGAAGTAAATGACAACACGTAGAGACGCCATGCTATGACGGCTCTGCAAGCAGGGTTATCAAATTACGATATTCCTGCAAAAACCCGGGGCGTTAGCTCAGTTGGCTAGAGCGTTTGACTGGCAGTCAAGAGGTCGTGAGTTCGATTCTCATACGCTCCACATGAGAACGGGATGCTATTTAGCATTCCGTTCTTTTTTGAGTATTTCAAATTTGTGTACATTTGCCGTGCAATGGAAAAAGAGAGAACAAGATGGCTATTACCCTTAGTATTAGGTATTTTCCTGCTGCTGTCGATGTTGGCAACTGCAGGAATCGGCGTGATACCCATCCCTTTCAAAGTAGTGGTGCAGAGCATCGGGCAGAAGTTCGGGCTGTTCAGTGACATCCAAATCGCGGATTACTTCCAAGTCACCCTGTGGCAACTGCGCATCCCACGCATTGTGATGAGCGTGCTGGCGGGGGCGGCATTGGCCATCTGCGGCGGAGTATTCCAAAGCATCTTCCGAAATCCTGTCTGTGACCCTTATATCCTCGGCATCTCGTCGGGAGCCTCCATTGGCGCAGCCATCGCCTTTATCCTCGGCTGGGACGCGGTTCTCTTCGGCATCACCCTGCCGGCATTAGCCACTGCCCTACTCACCCTGCTCGTCATCCTCGGCATCGCCCGCATCAAAGGCAAACACAACACTAACACCCTGCTTCTCATCGGCATAGCCCTTAACTTTCTCATCTCCGCACTTATCACGCTGCTGATTGTCATGAACCAGAAGGAGATGCACAAGATTTACTTTTGGACGATGGGCAGTCTCACCCACGTCTCCTGGCTCGAAATCGCATGGCTGATTCCCATCATGATTTCCTGCGTCGGCATCCTATTCTACTACTCCAAATATCTGAATATCATGCAAGTTGGTGAAGAAACGGCGCAGACGTTAGGTATCAACACGCAAAAAACGACCTACATCGTGTTGATCACTTCCTCTGTCCTGATTTCCGTGGTTGTGGCCTTCTGCGGTTCCATCGGTTTCATCGGACTCATTATGCCGCACGTGGCGCGACTGCTCTTCGGCAGCGACAACCGTCGGCTTTTCACATATTCCCTCTTTTTCGGTGCCTTCTTCCTGCTGATTGCAGACACTCTGGCACGCACCATGGCAGCCCCCGCGGAACTTCCCGTAGGCAGCATCACCGCCTTGGCAGGCGCACCCTATTTCATCTATCTGGTGCTGCGAAAAAAGTAGGAACTACAACCTTTACCTCATGAACTTTGCTGTGCTCAGACGGCCTTGAACATCCTTACAATCAATGAGATATACTCCCGTTGCTAAATTCGAAACGTTCACATCAACCTGAGATTGGCCGCCCGGAGTCAAACTCTTGACAACCTGTCCGTTCAGATTCAGGATGGTTAATTCCTGTATCCCCTGCATTTCTACCCTAACTATAGAAGACGATGCAGAATAGGTTACCTTCAAAACCTCACTATCTAACGGATACTCGGGTATCGCAGCGGGTGTCCAAATATCTTCCCCATCGGTGAGCCAGTCGAGAGTAAAGTTGTAAAACACTGTGGAATAGCCAGTTTCGTCATCTTGTTTCTCTTCCACGTATAAACCGATGGTACCATCAGGAAGCACGCAAAGCGAAGAATAGGCCGCACTGTAGGGCACAATACACTTGCTCACTGGCCATGTTGCGCCCTCGTCGTAACTGACATAAACGGTCACATCGCGCCGCTCATCGCCGTAAGGCAAAGAATGCAACAACCGATTCCGATTATATCCTTGATTTTCAGAAGTATATCGAATGATGTCACCGTTGCAGGCAGGTGCGATAAGATCGTTCCATGTGGAAGTTGACGGCTGCCAAGTCTCGCCACCGTCATAGGAAATATTGTACCAACGCTTGCCGCTATGACGAATACTCATCAGGATACTGCCATCAACAAGCTCGGTCACCTTAGCCTCATCGCCACCCACCGATGCACGCCCGGAAACATGCCAAGTTTCGCCGTTATCGTCCGAATAAACAGCATAGTTGTTGAGCGACTGCGCAGCGGTTTCGCGGATGGCCGCCACAAACATGATGCGACCCGTAGAGGTGCGCAACCCGTTGCCCGAACCAAAAAACGAAGCCCGCCAATTGCGATGTTCTGGTACCACGCAGTTAGTTCCAAAAATAAAATGCGTAATATCAACGGGATCTGTCCAAGTGACTCCATTATCATAACTCCTTGACATATAAGAACGTATCGGGTTTGATGGGGTCGAATTCCAAAGTCCTTGACCACCAACAAAAACAGCAATGATACCGTTTTCGTTGTTATCCCACGCCAACGCACAATCGCCGAAACCGTGATTATAACCTGTGCCTTGCGCAATGGTCACAGGCTCACTCCACGAAAGTCCGCCATCGGTGCTACGATTGCAGACAATATCTATGTCCTCAGGAAGGTCCGATTCGTTATATTTACGTTTGTCAGTAACCGCCACGATCGAACCGTCACGCGCTGTGATGACCGCTGGAATGCGGTAGTTCGAAGAACCGTAATCGCCAGGACGGTACAGTACCGTGCGAGATATAATACTGTCGCTTTGCGCATGGGTAGCCAACGTACAAATCGCAAAAAAACAGAGGATAAAAGTCTTCTTCATAACAATTAATTTTGAAAAGCAATGCCCATATTTTTTGAAAGTGCAAAGATAATAAAATCGTAAAATTTTCCTTTTTTTGGATAAAAATATGACAAATAATTTTTATATATATTGATTATCAATGATTTATATTTACTAAAAAATGTTAATTTTGCAGTCGGATATTAAAGAAACAATCGTATGAAAATTCTATTTGTCATTGATGCCTATTTCACGCACAACAACGGCACCAGTATCTCAGCGCAACGATATGCGGATGAGTTACGCAAACGCGGCCATGAAGTGCGCGTGCTCACCTCATGCGATGAGCAAAAGGATAACATTTACAGCTTACCCGAGTTGAGGATTCCTTTTTTCCAAGGATTGATCCGAAAACATGGTTTCCAATTTGCCAAATGGAAACGGAAAACCATCCAAGAAGCGGTAGAATGGGCAGATATTGTCCACTGTTTCTTACCTTTCATCATGGAAGCCAAGACAAAAAAAGTGGCCGACAAATTGGGAAAACCTGCCACTGCCGCATTCCATGTACAACCTCAAAACATCACCTCCAGTCTTGGAATGGGCAACGTTGACTGGGTCAACAACATGCTTTTCAGGCTTTTCAGAAACACCACCTACAACCACTATGGGCATGTGCACACGCCGTCACAGTTCATGGCTGATGAAATCTCATCGCGAGGTTACACGGCCAAAATACACCCCATCTCCAATGGAATCCAATCTGACTTCAAATGGACCAAAGTGCCAAAAAAACCGGAATTTGAAGATAAGATTTTGATTGCAATGGTGGGACGATTGGCTGGAGAAAAGCGCCAGGATATCATCATCAATGCCATGAAATATTCTAAATATGGTGAGAAAATCCAGTTGGTTTTTGCTGGAAGAGGGCCGAAACACAAACAATATATCAAGCTTGGAGAGAGCCTTAAGAACAAGCCCATCTTCACCTATCTCGCCAAAGAAGACTTAATCAATTTATTGGGGCAGTGTGACTTATACATTCATGCTTCTGACATGGAATCGGAGGCCATCTCTTGCATCGAGGCGTTTGCAACGGGATTGGTGCCCGTCATTTCCGACAGCAAACTATCGGCTACCAGACAGTTCGCTCTCGATGAGCGCAGTCTTTTCAAGGCCGGTGACCCCAAGGATTTGGCCCGCGCCATCGACTATTGGCTCGACAATCCGGAGGAGAAGGCAATCATGGAAAAGAGATACTCCGAATCCGCCGAAAAATACAACATCAACCACTCGATCACGATGTTTGAAGCAATGTTGAATGAGGCCATCGAAGATCAAAAGAAAGCGTAAGAACTGCTTCTACAATCATAAACGGCGATAAAAGTAATCCCCAAACGGCTGTTCGTTTTCCTGCGACAGCCGTTTTTTTTCGTGGCATTATTTTTGTATATTTGCACCAAATTTAAACACCCCTTTTATGGACATCAAATATTCGGAAGAAATGAACTACATCTTGGCTGAAGCGAACGAATTAGCCAAGACGTATCATTCTCAACAGATTGGAATAGAACATCTTATGGTTTGCCTTCTCCGATATCCCGGGGAGAGTGTCACCCAGAAGATTTTCAATATATTTCAGATTGACCTCAACGGATTGCGTACTCGTTTAGAGCAGATGTTAGAAATGCCTGATAGTAAGGCTGATGAGCAAATCGACAAAGTGCCTATGAGTGTTCAAGCGCAAGGTCGAATTCATCTATCCTTCTTATTCTCAAAGCAATACAGAAGCGAGATGGTCGAATCCTATCATTTAGTGCTTGCTATCCTGAAGCCTGCACAACTTGACAGTCAGAACACCATCAAGATGTTGTTGGGACAGGCGGGACTTACGTTCGAGACCTTTGAGGACGAGCTGCGCCGAGAGCTGCATCTCTCCGAATCCGTGGCCACCGCCGGACAGTTCCGTGACGATGACGACGACGATAACGACCGCCGCACGACGCAAAAGGGCAAGGATTCCGGAAAGTCTGCCACGCCCATGTTGGATAGCTTCGGCAAAGACTTGACCAAAATGGCATCGGAGGGCAAGATCGACCCTTTGGTGGGACGCCAGAAAGAATTAGAGCGCATCGCCCAGATTCTCTGCCGCAGAAAAAAGAACAATCCCGTACTGATTGGCGAGCCTGGCGTCGGAAAATCCGCTCTGGCAGAGGGACTTGCACTGCAAATCTCTTCCGGACACGTTTCTCGCACGCTCATGCACAAGCGCATTGTCAGCCTCGACATGGCAGGATTGGTGGCGGGGACGAAATACCGCGGACAGTTCGAGGAGCGTGTAAAGACCATCCTCGAAGAGCTGGAAAAAAACACCGATGTTATCCTTTTCATTGACGAGCTGCACACGATGGTGGGTGCCGGCAACGCCCCTGGCAGCATGGATGCATCCAACCTCTTCAAACCCGCCCTTGCCCGTGGTGAACTGCAATGCATCGGCGCAACCACGCTGGACGAATACCGCGAACACATTGAGAAAGATGGTGCGCTGGAACGCCGATTCCAGAAAATCATCCTCGAACCTGCCACACCCGAAGAGACGCTCGACATTCTGCAAAACATCAAGGACAAATACGAAGATCACCATGCGGTAAAATACAATGACGAGGCAATCAAAGCTTGTGTCACCATGTCAAATCGTTATATATCAGATCGTTGCCTTCCCGACAAAGCCATCGATGTGATGGATGAGGCTGGTGCGCGACTGCATATCCAAAACATCCACGTGCCAGAGGAATTGTTGGCCGCTGAGGCCGCTATCGAAGAGCAGGAAAAGTTGAAAGTGGAGGCGATTCGCAACCAACAGTACAACGAAGCTGCCAAGTACCGCGATCAAATAAAAATGCTGGAAGAACAGCGGCAGATGATCCAAAAAACGTGGGAGAACAGCGTGAACGAAAACCGTCCAGATGTCACGGAAGACACTGTGGCTGAAGTAATTGCCATGATGACCGGTGTGCCCGTGCAGCGGATCGCCAAGAACGAGGGCGAACGCTTGATGCGCATGGCCACCGAGCTGCAAGGGGTAGTCATCGGGCAGGACGAGCCTGTGGTGAAGATCGCCAAGGCCATCCGCAGAAACCGCGCCGGCCTGAAAGATCCGAACAAACCTATCGGAACATTCATCTTCCTCGGACCCACTGGCGTTGGTAAAACCTACTTGGCTAAAGTATTGGCCGAGTATCTCTTTGATTCTCAAGACGCTATCATCCGCATCGACATGAGCGAATATATGGAGAAGCACACCGTGTCAAGACTTATTGGTGCGCCTCCTGGATATGTCGGTTACGAAGAGGGCGGCCAACTCACTGAAAAGGTACGTCGCAAGCCTTACTCTATCGTGTTATTAGACGAGATTGAGAAGGCACACCACGATGTCTATAACGTTCTGTTACAAGTATTTGACGAAGGGCAACTCACCGACGGCATGGGTCGCAAAGTCGATTTCAAGAACACCATCATTATCATGACCTCCAACGTAGGTACACGCGAGCTGAAGGATTTCGGTACGGGCGTTGGGTTCAGTACCGAGGCTACGAAGTCGGCAGAACAGAAGGTGGCGCAGGGAATCCTCGAAAAAGCCCTCAAAGCTACCTTTGCACCCGAATTCCTCAACCGTGTTGACGATGTCATCTACTTCAACAGTCTTGACAAAGAGGACATTGGCAAGATCATCGACATCGAATTGAAGAAGGTGCTACAACGTGTCAAGGATTTGGATGTAGAGATCAGCATTACTGAAAAGGCTAAGAACTTCCTCGTAGAGAACGGCTGGGACGCCAACTACGGCGCGCGCCCGCTCAAACGCACCATCCAAAAGTACGTCGAAGATGTCCTCGCCGAAGAGATCCTCAACATGACGCTCGTCTCCGGCGATTCCGTCCAACTCGACTACGACGATTTGAAGGAGGAAATGGTCGTTTCACACCAAAGTTAATCACCCACCATTGCCTATTGCCTTTTGCCTTTTGCCTAAGATAAGAATTATGAAAAACTACAAAGAGAAACTGAACAAAATCCGCGCCTTCATTTTCGACTTCGACGGTGTCCTGTCGAACGGGATGGTCTATGTGATGGCCGATGGCGAGCAAGTGCGCGCCACTAACGTCAAAGACGGCTACGCGCTGCACTACGCCCTCAAAAAAGGCTATAAAATCGCTGTCATTTCCGGCGGCTATGCCGAATCCATGCGTATGAGATTCAAGGAGTTCCACGGCATGGAAATGTACCTTAAGGTGAGCAACAAGATAGAAGTTTTCCATCAATACTTAGAGAAGCACAATCTGAAACCCGAAGAGGTGCTCGTCATGGGTGATGACATCCCCGACTACCCAATGATGAAGCTCGCAGGCGTAAAATGCTGTCCGGCAAACGCTTCCATCGAGATTCAGGAATTGGCCGACTATATTTCCATCCGTAACGGCGGCGACGGTGCGGTCCGCGATGTCATCGAACAGACCATGCGACTGCAAGGCACCTGGTTCAACGATGACGCTCACATCTGGTAGTTTTTGGCTGTTGGTCGTGCACTGGCAAGAAACAGATGCTTTGAAATAATGACATAGACTTTGACTTTGAACTTTGCCCCATCAACTGCTAACTACTAACTGCTAACTACTTCAATAACCCATAACCTATAATCTATAACCTATAACTTTTAGATGTTATACACCATCATTTTCAGTATCATTGGTCTCGCCATGGGCGGGTTAGGAGGCGCGTTTGGCGGCTTCCTCATCGGAACAATATTCGACAACATCCGCAACAACCGCAAGGCTCGTAAGGCACAGGAGGCATTCAATGAGGGGCGGCAGCAATACTATAACAACCCGGAACAATTTGAGGGACAGATACTTACGCTCATTACCTTCGTGGCCAAATCCGACAACAACCGTCTATCTCAGTCTGAGTTCGACTATTGCAAGCAATATTTTCAGAAGACCTTCCCGCACAGCGACATTTCGCGACTCATGATTACGTTTCGGGATATCTTGAACAGATCCAATATCACTGCAGATTGCCAGGAGGCATGTGCTAAAATCAGTCAGTACGCCACCATCCATGAAAAAATAGCCATCCTGCAATGTCTTTTCGGGTTCGCTACCGCAGACGGAACCGCCCATCAGCAGGAGCTTAGCGCTATCCGACAGATTGCAAGTTGGTGTGGTGTGGACTCCTTAACCTACGAAGCCATCAAGATGATGTACGTCAGCTTCAGCAGCAGCGACCCGTATGGCAGTAGTGGGGGCGGATACAGCGGCGGATATGGCGGCGGATACTCAGGAGGGTACGGCGGAGGGTATTACGACCAGTCGAGTAACCGACAGAGTGTCAATTCCGGCCCGAGCCTGGACGACTGCTACAAGATCCTTGAAGTCTCACCTGACGCCAGCGACGAGGAGGTGAAAAAGGCTTACCGCACGGCGGCATTGAAGTATCATCCCGACCGCGTGAGTCACCTTGGAGAGGACATGCGTAAAAAGGCCGAGGAGACCTTTGCGAAAGTGAACCAAGCGTATGATAAAATCAAGGCGGCCCGCGGTATGAAATAATTTTGTACTTTTGCACCTCCAAATTTTAAGATTAAATAATTAACAAATCAATATGGCAAGTAGAAGAAAAGAACTTTTCCCCAACGTTACCGATGCTGAATGGAACGATTGGAGATGGCAGGTCCGCAACAGAGTGGAGACCCTCGAAGAACTGAAAAAATATATCGAGTTGACTCCCGAAGAGGAGGAAGGCGTGAAGAAATCGCTACAAACGCTTCGTATGGCTATCACACCATACTATCTGAGTTTGATCGATCCCAACAATCCGCACTGTCCGATTCGTCGTCAAGCTATCCCGACCGGCGCGGAGGTGCACCAGTCGCCCGCCGACCTGCTCGACCCCTTGCATGAGGATGAAGACTCCCCTGTTCCCGGACTCACCCACCGCTACCCCGACAGAGTGCTGTTCCTCATCACCGACATGTGCTCCATGTACTGCCGTCACTGCACGCGCAGACGCTTCGCCGGCCAGCACGACTGTGAATCCACACAAGACCGCATTCAGGCCGCTATCGACTATATCGCCAGCACCCCGCAAGTGCGTGACGTGCTACTCTCTGGTGGCGATGCTTTGATGGTGGGCGACAATATGCTCGAATCCATCATCCAACGTTTGAGAGCTATCCCGCATGTGGAGATCATCCGTCTCGGTTCACGTACTCCTGTGGTTTGCCCGCAACGTATCACCGACGACCTCGTCAACATGCTCAAGAAATACCATCCGATTTGGCTCAACACCCACTTCAACCACCCGAACGAGGTGACAGAAGAGGCTATGGAAGCTTGTGCCAGACTGGCGAATGCCGGTGTGCCATTGGGCAACCAGACCGTGCTGTTGCGCGGCGTGAACGACGACACCGAGATCATGAAACAGCTCGTGCACGACCTCGTTCGTATGCGCGTGCGCCCGTACTACATCTACCAATGCGACCTTTCCATGGGCTTGGAGCATTTCCGCACTCCCGTATCAAAAGGTATCGAAATCATCGAGAACCTGCGCGGACACACCTCCGGCTACTGCGTGCCGACCTTCGTGGTGGACGCTCCTGGCGGCGGCGGCAAGATTCCCGTCATGCCTCAGTACGTCATCTCCCAGAGCCCGCACAAGGTGATCCTCCGCAACTACGAAGGTGTCATCACCACCTACACCGAGCCTGAGGACTATCAGGAGAACACCTGCAGCCCGCTACCCGACAAGAAGCACGTCGAAGGTGTAGCATCCCTTCTCCACGGCGAACAAATGGCATTGGAGCCCAACGAACTGGCGAGAAAGAAACGCCACAAAAAATAACTACCGTACGGGCGTATCGAATACGCCCTGTAATTTGCATACGTCCATCGTAACGCATACACCCCTGTAATGGAATACGCCCTCGTAACAACACGAAAAACGAGGGCGTGTTTGTATTTATCAGGGGCATGTTTGTGTATGCGATTAGGGCGTATGCGATTAGGGCGTATGCGATACGCCCCTACGGTCAACGCATGTAAAGCAACACCATAAATACAAAATATTTTTTATAAAAGAAAATATTTGTTTAATAAAAAAATGTATTTTTGCCGCCTGAAAATAAAATTGAAAAAAAGAATTATGAAAACGAACGAACAATTCCCCTGCGTGCGTGTGTCATATACACCCACATCACGCCCAACCAATCACGGAACCCTTAGGGGCGTATCGCATACGCCCATCGTCGTATCACATACATCCACCACCGTGTCGCACATGCCCTACCACCGACACAGCATCAGATTGAAAGGTTACGATTATTCATCCGATGGATTATATTTCGTCACCATTTGTACCAAAGACAGACGACATTTCTTCGGAAAAGTCGTCAAAAGACAGATGGTATTGAGTGAGTACGGTCAGATCGTATCAACAGAATGGACAAACACCGTAAATATTCGACCAAATGATGTGATTCTCCACGAATTCGTTGTCATGCCAAACCATTTTCATGCCATTGTTGAAATATGCCGTGGACGCGCATCAAAAACATCCACATCGAACATGCCATCCTGTAGGGGCGTATTGAATACGCCCTCATTGAATACCATATGCGAATCGCGGGGCGTATGCGATTCGATGATAGGCGTATTCGATACGCCCCTACGGTCGCCATCAAAAACGTTAGGGGCAATTGTGAGGGGGTTCAAATCCGCTGTATCTAAAAAAATCGGGTTTTCGGTGTGGCAACGGAATTACTACGAGCACATCATTCGCAATTCTAACAGCTATGCGATTATCTCCAATTATATTCGGGAAAATCCTGCACGCTGGAAGGAGGACAGATTCAACAACAATTCTCAATGATAAGGCACCCTTTTCTCGTTTTCAGCAAATTCTATCAATATTCCTTGAATATCTAAACGTAATAGGCACCTGGAAGAAACAACGGACAGGTTTCCCTTGGGACATACCTGGCTTCCATTTCGGGAGATGCTTCATTGCACGAAGTGCCTCATTGTCCAATACTGGAAAACATGAGGCCATTATCTCAGCATTATCCACGGAACCGTCTTTTTCCACCACAAATTTCACCAAAACCACTCCTGAAATACGATTCCGAAGCGCGTATTGCGGATAATTGACAATTTTGGACAACGTTTGGCCAAAAGCATCAATACCTCCTGGGAATTCAGGCATTGCTTCTTCAGGAAGATGGTATATGGAATCACTAAAGAAGGTTCCCTCGTTAAAATCGGTTACTGGCGTTTGTCCCTCATCCTTTCCATCAATTTGTCTCTGCAAAGCATCAATTAGGAATACAAGATTGAATTCCTCAGCCTTTTTATACAGTTCAATAGCCTTTGACAGATCTTTATGAACCACATTTCCCGTCTGGTAACAATATCCCAACAGCATCTGCGCATCAGGGCTATTACGGTCGGCCATTGCTCTGAGCTTATCAATTGAGATTTGTGAGGCGGCTTGAAAAAAGCACAATGCAGCCACCTCCTCGTCGCATAAGTCCGCCGGTCCTTCAGATAGCAACACTCCCATTTTAAAGTATGCGCCATCCTCACCGGCTTTAATCGCTTTATCGTAACACTGTTTTGCCTTGTAATAGTTATTTTTAGCTATCGAATGATCTCCCTTGGTAATCCATTTTGAGTTTTGCGCATTCGACCAGTTCAATCCAAAACACAAAAGCAAAATGATAATCCAAAATTTATTATTTATCGCAGTCAATGCCTTTATTGGCTTTAACGAGGAAAAGGTGATTTTAGAGTTCATAACGCTGGTAATTTTTCAAGTCGCAAAAATAGAAAAAAATATCAACAACAAGAACAAAGCGTCACAGGACTTTTTCGAGTGACACACAGTTCACTTCAATTTCGAGGTCAACCGCCATCTGCCGCTGCCGAACGTTTTCACCTCATAGCCTTCGGCCGTGGGAACCCACACCTCGGCGGTGGTGTTCGCGGGGATGACAATTTCCCATTCGAAGCGGTCACCATCGCGTTTCCAAGAACTTTGGATGTCGCCAGAGATTGAATTGTAAACGCAGTTTACCCAATCCAACCCCTCAATAGGATAGGGTTTCAGCTGGATTTTGCGGTACCCTGGTTCCAAAGCGCGGATACCAGCGAGATATTCATACTCCCATAAAATGAGGTCGCCGAGGAGCATCACGTGGTTGCCGGAATTCATCGACGGGTCGGCGGTGTTGCCGTTCCACAGTTCCCAAATAGTGGTCGCTCCGTTTCGCACCATATAACCCCAACTCGGATAGGTGTCGTTGGTGGCAAGTTTCAACGCAAGGTCTCCGCGCCCATATTCCGTGAGCGTGCGCATCAGCATCTGAATACCTACCACTCCACAGGACAAGTGCCCCCCATATTCGTTCTCCGTCTTGTTGACGATATTGTCGAAGACATCATTCTCCCACACTTCGGGCACCATACCGAAAGCCAAAGGCAGAATATTGGCCGTCACAGTGCCGTTGTCGTAGTTTCCTTTTCCGGCGTCAAAACTCATTTCGTTGTATGCGTTGGCGGAGAAATTAGCATCGAAAAGAAAACGGTCCGCATCGTCTCGCAAGCCCAAAAGTTCGGCAAATCGAGCCATTATTTGACATAAATAGCAGTAAAAGGGTGTGGAAATATTCGCACCGTAAGTGTTCCTAAGCAGGTCTCTCGAATGAATCAGCTCCGGCGACTCCGGCGGCACGCACCAATCCCCGTAACAATCGCGGGTAATAATGCCATCCTTGCCGTATGTGTTGCCCATGTGTTCCAACCACCGCTTCATCGCGGGATAGTGCTGGCGGATACCCTCAATGTCCCCGTAACGAGTGTAGAGCATGTCGGCCACGGTGATGAACGCGCCCGGCCAGGTCATGTTGTCAGTGTAACGCCGCCAATACGCGGGACAAACATCTGATAATGAACCGTTTTCCCACTGACTATCCTCAATGTCGGTCAACCATTTGCGGTAGAGCTGGTGGTTGTCGAAAAGGTACGACTCCCCATAGCATCCCGTGGTATGGTCGCCAGTCCAGCCCATCCGCTCGTCGCGCTGCGGACAGTCGGTGGGCATCGAGCGGTAGTTGCCCCGGATGCCCCAATAGGCGTTGCGATACACCTCGTTGATCATCACTTCTGAACACTCGAAATGCCCCGTCGTCGCCATTCTGTCATACAATACCAACCCCGAAGTATAATTCAAGTCGGGTGCCTCCCGCAACCCGGAAATCTCCACATAACGGAAACCGTGATAGACAAATTCCGGAATCCACGCCACATTATGAATGGTGGATTGTGAATGACCAACAATATACCTATCCGTGGCTTCAGCCGAGCGCAAATTGTCCACAAAGAGTGTGCCATCCGGATTCAGCCCCTCGGCAAAACGCATTGTGATGGTGTCGCCTGGCTGCATACCATTCGCCTGTATGGAAAAAGCGCCTACCATATTCTGTCCCATATCAATCATCCACTTGTCACCTCGTCGATATATTCTTTCGGGCATCAGCACCTCTTGACATGCCAAATTGGGGTTAGGTTGCGGCACCAGCTGGCCCCCTGGTGCATCCACAAGCTCAGCCTTCTCCCACGAGGAGTCGTCATAGTCGGGTTCCATCCATTTCCCAAGGTTGTAATTTTCATCGTAAGTCTCGCCGTCGAACTCGTTGGAGGTACGGATGGGGCCTCGGTTGGTGATACGCCAGCTTTCGTCACTGATGATGCGCTCCTGAGTGCCGTCCTTATAAGTGATTTCGAGCTGCAGGATCATGCGCGGCGCCCCGAAGTGCATGATGTGGGCGAGACCGCCCCACTCTTCCTCCTCTTTATTGTAGCGCATGGTCATGTGGCGCCCGCCCGCGAGGGTGATGCCGATGGCGTTCTCCTCGCCTGCCCGCAAGAGATGGGTCACATCGTAAGCGTTGAAATAGACCCGTTTGCGATAATCGGAGAGCGCAGGTTTGAACCAATCATTATCCCCTATGGTGGAGCCGTTGACCCCCATGCTATATTGTCCCAAACCGCTAACATAGAGCCGTGCCTCCTTCACCTCCTTGTTCAATGCGAACTCTTTGCGGAGGTAACGCGCCGCCACACGGGTTTTCTGAATCAGGGTGTCGTCGTCATAGTCGTAACCAATCCATTTCGCGCTCCAATCTTCTTGCTTCAACAAACTGATTTCAAAGGAATTGACCTCGCTTTCCGTTCTTATTTTTTTCCTTTTGCCCCCTTTTTCTTCGTAAGTCAAAGTGGCATAAACCTTCCAATAAGCCTTGTCCCGACTGTGTAAAGTTTCGCCTTGGTAAGGGATGAATATCATCTGGTCGGAGGTCACCACTTTTGAATCCCAGAGGTCGCCGACACCATTGCGCGCTTTCTCTTCAGAAGAAGCCACAACGATGCGGTAGGATTCTTGCACTACGTTATTCTTCCCGCTGGAATAGCGCCAGCCGAAGCGAGGTTCCGAGGTGGCCAACGCCTGTTGTTTATACTGATGTTCCACGGTGGGATTTACAATGCTCACCTGCGCCGTGGCAGTGCAAAACGCCATCATAACGGCCAAAAGGAGTATCAAAGGTGTATTTTTCATTGATCGGCGGGTTATAAGAATCCGACCGCAAACATACATAAAATTCGTGAATTTTCCGCTTGTATAAAAAGTGTATCTTCGCGGCACAAAATTTCAGCCAACCCCATGTCCCAGACAAACAGCACCCTTAGAGTTGACCTCCACGGCATGTACGTGGAGGATGCCCTGGAACTCCTTCGCGAGCGGGTGGCACGCGCCCCTCGCGGAACGGAGAAAATCGTCGTGATTCACGGCTACAACCGTGGCTCCGCCCTGAAAGAGGCCGTCCGCAGGTTCCGCGCCCCGCGAGTCGTGGAGGTCGCCCCCTCTTTCCTGAACGAGGGCGAAACCGTGATATGGCTGAGAAGTTGACGACCCCTATCGCACTCACCAAACACTTCGTGTCGCAGGGTTTGAAAAAAAACTATTTTTGCTTCCCGAAAGAAATCGATTATGTCCAAGACAAAAACCAACAAGACCAACGCCTGCCGCATTCTCGACCAGAAGAGTGTCGCTTATGAGCTGATTCCCTACGAGGTGGACGAGAACGACCTCGGAGCGCAGCATATTGCAGACCAGCTGAACGAAGATATCAACCAGGTCTTCAAGACATTAGTGCTGAAAGGCGACAAGACAGGCCATTTCGTGTGTGTGATTCCTGGCAACGACGAGGTGGATCTGAAGAAAACCGCCAAAGTGACGGGCAACAAAAGCTGCGACCTCATCCCGATGAAGGAGCTGCTGCCCCTGACCGGCTACATCCGTGGCGGTTGCTCGCCCGTGGGCATGAAAAAGCCCTTCCCGACCTACATCCATGAAACATGCGAACTGTTCGACTACATCTACGTCAGCGCGGGCGTGCGCGGACTGCAGTTCAAAATCGCCCCGCAGGACCTCATCGCCGCCGTCCCCATGACCGTCGCCGACCTGACCGTCAGCATCTTGTCATCCGGCAATTAACGCCTCACTATCCGCAGCTACACCTCCTCACATGGCGTTGCTCAGCTCTTCCGCGAACTTCTTCAATTCTTCGTCTAATTTTGGACTATTGCTCAGAAGCCAGCCAACAATGTGAGTGTCAAGAAAATATCGAGACATATTAGTTGAGGTTGTATGGGTCTTCAGTCAACTCAACGATTTTGATGTATTTGATTTTTTTTCTAGGCCTTTTCGCCTTCTTTGCATCATCCTTCGAATTTCTTTTAGGTGCCATAACGGGTAAGTTTTACTTCGTATAAACTATTATTTTTTCAGCTGCAAAAATACATTTTATTTTGAAAAAACAACATTATTTTTCAAGAAAATTTTTCATTTCATTTCTTAACTATTAATTATTAAAATCAAGAATCGCAAGTTTCATAAAAAAAATGTAATTTCGCGGCTAAAATAAAGAGAAAACTACCATACTTATGTGAAAAACCACCTTGATTCTCGCTTTTTGGCTGTCACGTTGTGCAGAAGGGCACAATCAGGCTGGTACTCTTATGCGAACTCGTATTGCAGAATTGCGACATTCAGCGCGTCCTCCAATTTGCAGATGGTTTCAAGGGAGAGGTTCTCCTCCCCTTTTAGCAGCCGCGACACATACTGGGCCGAACAGCCCATTCTGTCGGCAACGTCCTGCCTTGAAAGGTTCTGCTGCTTCATCGCCATGGCCGCTTTGATGGCTATTTTGCGGGAATACTTCAGCCAGCCATTCTCTTTGGCATAACGAATTCTTTCCTCCTCTACCCGCCAACAAAGAGGTTCTTCTGTCTGATAACAGCTCAAACGAGCAACGGCTTCTTCTATTGTCATAATACTACCTCCTTTTGATAATCGGTGAAACTGTCTTCGTCAAACACGTGTTCTTGAATTAGAAAATTCCGAACCTTTTCCATTTTTTCCAACTCCTGCAAAGTATGTTCCCTTTCCTGCATTGTTCTTGTTAGTTTAATGGCTCCACCTGTGATAATATAGATCCCCATGCTCAGTTTTATGGCATACAGTCTCAACCAGCTCCCATGATTCGGACGGCCCTTCTCTTTCCCGAGCAACATCTCTCTGATGCGATCATTGTCAAGTGGACGGAAGAAATGATCGAGATTGGCTTCAGGTGAGATATCCATGATGACACAGGCCAATTCATCCCTATCCTCCATGGTTCGATAAATGGCATCTTCGATATTGGTAATTCTGAAATAGGAAATCAGATCGTCAATGTTTTGGGTGAAAAAGTCGGCAAGCCAATCTGCATCACTCCATTGAGACAGCACTTTTTGAAGAGCATTTTGATTGTCCTTGTTAAAACGCACCGCCCATAATCTCCCATTATCTAAGATTTTGTCAAAAGTCATCGTTTATTTTATTTGTAGTGCAAAAATATGATTTTTTCAATAATGAAACCTATAAGTTTCATTATTTGGTTTGATTTTCGACAGCAAAGATACACAATAATCGAACACGATTGTCTATAATTTTTAGAAAAATTTTCATTTTACTTATTAACTATTAATTGTTAAATTTAAGAATCGTAAGTCTCGTGGAAAAATTGTATTTTCGCGACAAAAAACGAAAAACCGTTATGAATATGCGCAAAACCACCTTGATTCTCGCGTTGTTGGCCGCAGTGGCGTGCGGCAGGGCACAAGATTTCCTCACTCCGGAGTCGTATGGGATTTATGATTATTATGAAAACGGAAACGAAACGCTATTCCGTCTGCTGGTTACCGACGAAAATACAGAAGGTAGAAGCACAACATGGATGGCAAGGTTCACCACATACTACCTCTGTGCCCCGAGCTTTTCCCCGGAATATGCCCTTATAGTCGGCAAGAATCAATTAATCTTGAACAAAGCGAAACAAAGCGTTTGGCTTTACATAACGGCGGTTCATTATGCCCAAGCAAAGGATTTCCGGAAACGCGACAAAGAGCAGCAAAAACAAATACAATCACTGGTAAACAGCTTCAATACAAATCCTGTCGATCAATACACCCTGAATATTTCCGAAGAACAATCCCAATGTATAGCCGAGCTGTTTGAACATGCTACCAAGACAGCCACTCACCTCAAGAGCTTGAGTCTTGGTAATGACGGCACCACCCATTATTTCAACTATTGGGGACAACTCGCTTCGGTATGGGTACCACAAGGAGGGCGCACCGCAAGACTGACAAGCATAGCTAACAGACTTTGTTACGCTGTGGAACACCAGGACACAGCTGTGTTGAACCAGCAAATGGAATTGTGCAGAAGACTGACGGAAGAATTCAAGCAAGAATACCCGAATCGTTATTTCCTACCGTCTTGGGTATCGAGATCCACGGGCGACAAGGGACCCTGGCATTGCGAATTAAGCGGAGACGACTGTATGAGATTGGAAGTTCTTTTTGACACCATGGTAAGTTCGGAAACCGCCCAATTAGTAAGCGACTTATACACAGACAGTCTCGCGGCCTGGTCCCGGGAGATCTTTTTGATGAACAACAAGCCAAGGTATCCTTCCATTGTCATCGACAATCACACCGACACTGCCATTTGCGAGTCCAAGGAGGGCTGGCACGATATCACCATATCCGACAAACTTTGGCGCCGCGACGTCATCCTCTCCGCCGCGACGCTGCCGCCGGGGAGATACTATTTCGTGGAAGGGCAATGGAAAAAAGAAGAATAGCCTTAAGAAAAAATGGATTATTTTGTCAACCCATTTGTTGACATTTTTTTGTATTTTTGCACGTTCGTTATTACAGTTACTGTTTTGAAACAAAGTGCAGGGCAATATATCAGCAAATTGATGGTTAGAGACCATTACAACCAGTCGGCGTTGGCGAGGGAATTGGGTGTTTCACGCCAGATGCTGAGCTATATTGTGCTTGACCAAAGAGAAATAACGCTTCCGTTGTCCCTGAAAATCGAATCTCTGTTTGCTCTTCCCGAAGGCAAAATCTTGAAGATTCAGAGCGACTATAAAATCCGGCAATACAAGGAGCGTCTCAGACGAGAGTTGTTCGAAAGACTGGAGCAGGCACACGCTTTCTGGTCTTACGACAATGTCACGGCGAACAATTTGCCTGACGAGTTGCTGATTGAAAAAGTGTTTGTACATCTCGACATGGATGATATCGCAAAATTATTCGAACTTTTCCCTAAAAAATACATCCAAAAAGTATGGCGTGAGAATATGGCCGTCCAAGGGGAGTACCTTTTCGACCTGAATGTGATGATCGCGCTCGTTTTCTTTCACATCAAAAAACCCGAAGCGTTCCTCCACCGCCAGGAAATGTCACATCTGAAGAAATCAACTCACTATGCGTAAAGGATTAACCCCGAACATTGAAGCCATCATCGACAACGTGTCCCAACTGGAATGTATCAAGCCCTACACCCTGTGCGGCGGTACGGCTTTAGCCATACAGCTGGGCCATCGAATGAGTGAGGATTTGGATTTTATGATGTGGCGAATCTCCAAAACGGAGAAGCCCGAGGTGGACTGGCCTACGATTGAGAAAGAGATCCAAGAAAAGGTTGGCGAAATACAACATCGTGACATCCTCGGTTTTGACCAAGTCGCTTTTGTGGTCAATGGGGTGAAACTCTCTTTTTTTGTAAGCAACAATTATTCCCCTGTCAACCAAAGAATTGAATATCAAGGAAATATATATTTGGCCGATATCGCTTCTGTACTTGCCATGAAGCTGGAGGTGATGCTGCGCAGGCTTAAATACAGAGACTACTATGATATTTACTCTATTGTGAAAGCCGGACACTCCCTACGTGACGGTATCGAAGCGGCTGTGAAATATTCCGGACATAAACTCTCTTCCAAGTCCTTGATGATAATGCTCTCGACCAACCGGATTCCTTTTGACAACGGCTTCTCGCAAATGAGTCCGATATATGATGTCTCTACAGAGTCGATGCGTGAATTTCTGGTACAACATTTTAATGAGTGAGACTTTATAACCCACCCTCCCAATGAACAACAAGAAAGCTTATATCTGCCCCGTTTGCGGATATGACCGTTTGCCGGAGCCTCCGCGCGACGAACATGGCTGCCCCACTTACGTGATCTGCCCGTGCTGCGGCTTCGAGTTCGGCTTCGACGACGACTCCGAAGGGCACACCTATTCCACTTACCGCCAACATTGGATTGACCGAGGATTCCCGTTCTTCAATGCCAAGAAACGGCCCGCCAGCTGGAACATTCGCGCGATGAAACGGCAGCTGGACAACATCGGTGAGGGGAATATCTCCGCGAGTTCCATGTGATCCGCGGAAGTCATTTTATTCCACGAATCGCGCGAATCACGCGGAAAACATTCCGTGAGATACGAGCGATCCGAGGACCGTTACTCCACACAAATACATGCGATACGTGGAATTCACCTTACTAGCACGGCATCGGGAACGGAGAGCTTTGCGTAGTGCTCGTTGGCGAATTTCAACGAGCAAAGAAAATACTCCTGCACACATCCTTCTGAGAATATGGACGGGAAAAGACCCGGGTTCTCGCGCAAGTACTCCTGCAGCATCTCATTATGGACCAGTCTGTCCTGATATCCCAACTGCCGGCAATCAAACGTATCGACATTTACCACCTTGTCTCCTATTTTAAAATGCTGGCAATGTCCTGACAAGGCTAACGGATAGCCTGACAACTGCACATACATCCGAGTCGTGGGGGCAACCGTAGCAACATATTCTGCCGAATTGACTTTTTCCAACGTATAATAGGAAACATTCAGTTTCGTTGTCAAAGAAATCCCTTCATGCGGAGTTAACATCAATGTGTCAAACGGGAAAACTTGCGGCTCTTGCCCCAGACGAGTTGTCTCAAGACGATTCCAAAAGTGTTTGAAAGAGTGGGAATGCCAACGACCTCCATCATAGTGTAATTGACCGAGGCGAAGACTGTCGTAAAGTAGCGTAAGAGTTGAATCGGTGGTGTTCGTGATCGTAAAAGAATATTGCATCACCACATCAGACATCAGAATACAACCAAAAGGGGCGCCCATGCACTGCGGGAGTTTCTCCAAACTGACATGGTTAACACCAAGAGTGTCGAAGGAGATAGCAAGCTGAGTATATCCGAACTTCGGAACAAGATGTACAACGGCCATCAACAGCATGATTTTTCGAATAGTATTCATCACTGAAAATAATTTATAATTATACTTCTTCATGTTATAGATATACATTTGAAATGCACGCCGCAAAGATAGCATTTTTATTAGCATAATACAAGAAATGCAAAAGATTGCGGCTCATGCTTTCTGTCCGCGGAGAACACTATCGCCGATCTCTCTGCCCCTGTCCGGCCTGCGAGCCCTCCAACTCCATCTTCCCGAACTTGAACGACAGCCCGAACCGCACCGTCCGCGCCCGATAGCTCACACGCGTGGAGTCGCTGTAACTATAATAGGGATTGGCGTTTACGGTCGCGCTGCGGTTCCAGTCGAAGAGGTCGTCCACATTGACCCACACCGCGATGCGCCGCTTCCAGAACTCTGCCCGCAACCCGAGGTCGATGCTGTAGCTCGGCCGCACCGTGGTGAACAGGAACACATTCTGCGACTGATAGTTGGCGGCGGCGTTCACCTCCAACACCTTCCACAACTTCGCCCAAAAGTTCAGCCGGAAACTGTACCCCAAATTCTCCGTCTCGTAGGGCTGATCCTCGTCGCGGAACTGGAACGCCGACTTCGTGTAATAGACATTACCGTAAAAACGGATATTCATGAAGCTCTTGAGCTGGTAGTTGACATTCACCTCCGCGCCCATGTTCAGCGTTTTGCCTGCGTTGATAGGCTGCGAAAAATAAACCATCCTTCCGAAAAACGGGTCGTAGCAGACATCCGCAAGGCTGGAGAGCTCGTCTTTCGTGTTCTTGAACCACGCATTGACGCCCACATTGCCGAACTTGTTGATATACTTCGTCCAGCCCGCCTCCACGGAGTTGGTGAACGCCTGTCGCAAGTCGGGGTTTCCCGTACTGAAGCTGTCCTCCCCGTATCTGCGGTAGGTGGTCAGGTCGGAGGCCTGCGGATTGTTCACCCGCCGCGTGTAACTCAGCTTGAAGTTGTGCATGTTCTTCGTGCGATAGCTCAGGTGTATCGACGGGAAAAGTTCCCAATAGAGCTTCCGCACGTTATCGGCAGGGGAATCGGGATAGTCTAAATTCAGCGACAGCAGCTCGGAACGCAGTCCGCCCTTCAGCGTGAAGCCGCCGAAACGGTGCTGCAGGGTGACGTATGCGTCGAAATCCCCGTCCTGATTGCGCGCGTTCATCGAACGCACTGCGTCATTCACATAGTAACGCCCCAAATCGGCTGCCACCAACGTGTCCGTAGTCAAAAGCTGCTTGTTGTAAGAATAACTTCCCGACACCCCCGTCTCCACCTCGCCGTTCTGATGATATGGGATTGTGTAATCGACTGACACACTTCCCCTATAATACTGGTAATCATTTGTTTGCAGCCAGTCACGATCCGCAAGCCTTGGTGAAAGATAGTCGCGTTGGAGATCACCGCTCAAACGGTAGCCCTGCCCCGCATATATGGCTGAAGTACTCAACTTATGCCCTTGGTTGTTGAATTTATGCTCATACCACAACCCCACGTAGCCCGACAAAATCCCGGATTTGTTGCGAACCGTATTATAATAGGAATAATCTCCCGGATTGTAGAGATATTCGGTCCAAAAAGTGGTGTCCACAGCGTTATAATGCGTCAGTTGCGGGTAAAAACCGCCGTAAAAATAGACCGTGTTCGTGGTATCCGGTGTCCAAGAGGCGTTGAGGAACAACCCGGTCTGGTCTTCTCGAAACCGTCTGATAGAATGCGAGGAATCTGTGGAAGAAAGCCTTCCCGAATCGTCGTAAATGGCTGATTCTGAAAGTCTGTCGTGCAGGGAAGTGCTATACCAATATTGCAGATAGGTGCTGATGGTGAACTTTTTGTTGGCATAAACGTAGGAGAGGAAGGGAATGGCCTCGGGCGCGGAGGATCCCTTCGCCCCGAAGCTCAGGAAGCTGTTTTTCCTGATGTCGGAAACGGTGACGATGTTGATGATGCCGCCCGCACCCTGCGCACTGTACCGCGCCGAGGGGTTGGTGATGACCTCAATCTTCTCGATGTCACTGGCGGGCATCTGCTGCAGGAGGATTTTGAGGGCCTCGGCGTTCATGTTGGCAGGTCGATTGTTAAGCCATATCTGTACCGATGAGACTCCGCGCAGGGTGATGTTGCCCTCCACATCGACCTCCACGCCCGGCGCGTTCTGCAGCGCGTCCGCCACCGTACCCGACTGAACCGCAGGGTCTTCCGAAACGTTGTACATCGTCTTTTCCCCATCGGTCATATAGACGGGCTTCTTCGCGGTGATGCCAACTTCTTGTAATTCCGTTGTCTTCTTCGGGGCAATCGTGTCCGACTTTGCGACTGCGACGGTATCATTTTGCTGCGCGAACACCCTCCCTGCCACCGCCATCACGAGGATGGCCACCATGATTCTTTTCATAATCCTTTGGTTTTAAGTTCATAATCAATTACGCGGCAAAGATACAACTATTTTTTTAATTATACAACTAAATAATTAGTTTATGATTATTTTTTGGTTTTAATTTTATTTGGGCGTTCCGGCGCGTAGGAGACGACGCTTCAATCCCTAACGCGCGCGCCCGTAAATCCGTGATTATCGGCAACAAATATCGCCGCCGGAACATCATCCCGCAAGCGTTTGCACGCACTCCGTCAGGTGTGCAGACCCGCATTGTAGGCGTGTCCGGCGGCATGTATGCGATTCTGTGTCCATTTTTTTTAAATTTTCTCCGAAATAATCTCCAAATGTGTTTTTTTGAAAAGAGGCAATCTAAACCCATATAACAACTTTGTCTATTTTTATCTCTCTAATTACAATAAAGCTATCGTAAATGGTAACTTATAACAAAATCACAAGAGACGATTTTTGTACAGCTTGATTTCGTATCTTTGGCCGTGAAAAATTTAAACACACGAAAACAAGAAAATTCCCAATATTAGGAATTTTTGTTATTTTTGCAAACTCACAGAACAATGAACGTATCATTTGAAGATGTTGAATTAGAAAAACTTATAACGACTCATAATAGCAAAAGGTACAAAAAATACACCCGAGACAAAAAATTCTTATGGGCTTTAGACCGTGTGTTTAACGATTTGCAGGGTGTTGCCAAGTGCAGCGACTTGAAACAGTTGAGCTATCTGCATTACGAGCAGCTCAGGAAAATTGGATTGAGCTCAGTGAGAGTGATGAATGGAAGAGTAGAACGGCTTTTGTTTCAGGAATTGGAAAATGGAATAAGAATAACCGTCATAGAACTTGATGAATCACACTATGGACAACGATAACAGAATCACAGCTTTCCGGGCGGTGCATCCCGGAGAAACACTTGCCGAGGAGCTGAAAGAGCGCGGCATCAAACAGAAAGAGCTGGCCAAAGCAATAGGCATCCAACCCAGCCATCTGAACGAGCTTATCAAGGGCAAGCGCAGTTTCACCACCGCAGTGGCGATGGCACTGGAGAAGGAGTTGGGCATTCCTTACGATTTCTGGATGCGCCTGCAATACGGCTACGAACACGACTGCCTTGTCATTGCCCAGCGCGAAGTGGAAGAGCAGCAGCGCTCCCGACGCGAACCACCCCTTCTGAACAAGGTGGCCACAATCCTTTAATATCGACAGATAAAACCGACAACCCTAACGGCTTTCCACCGTTTTGTTCACCGAATTCTTCAGCATAACCGCTTTAAAGATGACCCTCGCCCACGATAGGTGCTTCGCCAAGCATCCCACGAACCGATTGCCACTTCTTTGTTCATGCCCGAGGTTTAAAATACACCACCTGATTCGGGAAATCGATCACCACCTCGCCCATACGTTGCAGCAGCCCGAAACCGAAATAGCCGATGACGTCCTTGCCGTAGTGGTTATCTACAAACGTACTGTCCAACCACACGAAAGGGGCCGCGAAGTCGTAAACCAACCTGACAGGCAGACTGTCGTTCAGGAAGGCATCCACATAGATGTGCGAGGTGTAACAGTGAAAGCGGAAGGGGTGCTTTTGAACAGAAGTCCCGTTCGCACCGCTCCCGCTTGGCTGACCGATGCCGGCCAGCACACTTCCTAAGAAAACGATGATAATGAGGTAGTTTTTCATTACTTATTGCAATTAAGATTGCATTTCATAATTATCCATAACAACATCACTTTTAATAAGATGTTAAAACAGCAACTGCTAACTACTAACTGCTAACTATTTTTCCACCGACTCGCCAGCAGAGGTGTAGCCGACCCAAGGAATGTCTATAAAATCAGGCCCAAGCTGCTCATCGAGTGCGACTATGCCAGTAACGTAACGATCTTTTGACGGCTTTGCAGTTGGAGAAACGGCGATGTCTTGAAGCATTACTAGTTTGTTAACGGCATGCTCCTCCGTGGTGAATCCCACCGGTAGACGCAACTTACAACGCACAGGTTCCCCATCCTTCATGGCTGGCTTGCAGGCGGGTGCAGCTCGAAATGCTCGATTTATTTCCGCCATATTGTCATCCATCACTTTCCACACAATCTCTTTCCGAGATTCTTTATCTTCGGGGGCATCCTCTCCGAGATCAAGATGCGCGACAGCCAAACCGTCATTGCTGTCCTTACGACCTTCGAAAGGAGCCGTAAGCACCATCTCTCCCTTCTTGCCACAAACATCACCCCATTTGACATGAGCCGTATCCAACTCCGTGAAAAGAACACGTCCATCCTTCTCCACAATAAAACATACCGAAAGAACTCCTGACAATTTGTACTTCTTGGCCAATTCAGGATACTTCATGCTACCGATGAGGTTATTGACATACTGCTGGATGCCACCCGGAAACTGCGGCATCGTATCGGGATCCATGCAAACGGGCTCGTCGATAACTTCCTCAAACGCCTCTTCCTCAGCAATCGTCTCTGTTTTCGGATGACAGTTCACCAACAAGAGTCCGGCGATGATGGGAACGAGCGCGAGCAACCACCATGCTGACACCCTGCGTTTTACCGGCTGATTCATCATCTGAATCCGCATCTTGGTCAGCAAATGACGGAAACTGTTGCCCACGGGCACGAACTTGCCCACGCACAACTGCTTGTACAGCAGTTCCAGGTAGTCGCGGCGCGAGGTTCCGCACGAGAGCACCGCCTCATCGGCCAAATACTCGTGGACGCTGCTCAACTCCTTGGCGTACAAGTAAACGACGGGATTGAACCATTGCATCACCCGCACCGCCTCCGTGAAGAGCAGATCCCACGTGTGACGCTGGCGGATGTGCGTCCGCTCGTGACGCAACACCTGCTGCAACTCGCTATCTGTGAACACTTCCGGATTCACGAACACCGAACGCAGGAACGAGAACGGAAGGTTACCGTCGGGCTCGCCCAACACCCGCACACACATGTCGCCCGTCGAAAGCTCATCCGACAGCTCACTGCGCTGATAATATCTAAACGTCTTAAATAGCTTGACAACCAGCAGGATAAAGGCCACCCCGCAACCGAGAACATATCCATAACATACAATATCTTTAAAAGACAACTTTTTTGTCGCCCCTGTTGTCAAAGTTGTCCCAACTGTCGTTGATTCAGCCGCTCCTGTTGTCAAAGTTGTCCCAGTTGTCGTTGATTCAACCACCCCTGTTGTCAAAGTTGTCCCAGTTGTCGTTGATTGACCCGCCCCTGTTGTCAACGTTGTCCCAGTTGTTGTTGATTTTACAACAGCGGCCACGCGGCTCGGCATCTCGATAGAGACAAACGGCAGCACCAACGAAAGCGCCAATGTGCCCACGAGGTAGAACCGACGCAAACGAAACAGATTGCTACGGCGCAACGTCAGCCAATAGAAACCAAAAAAGAGTGCCATGGCGATGGCGGAAAAAAGGATCGTTTTCATGACTATTCGGTTTTTGCGGATGAATCATCTTGCGGAACGGAATCGATCATCCGGCGGATGTCGTCCAGCTCTTCCAACGTAATATCCTGGTTGTTAGCAAAAAAGGAGACCATCGACTTGAAGGAGTTGTCGAAGTAGTTGCGCACGAACTGCTGCATGAACGACTCCGAGTACTGCTCCTTGCTCACCAGCGGGTAGTAGCGGTTTGACTTCCCAAAGGTCTCGTGCGACACGAGCCCCTTCTTTTCGAGAATGCGCACCACGGTCAGCATGGTGTTGTAGGCCGGCTTCGGTTCCGGGAAATTGGCGATGATGTCGGCGGCGAATCCCTGTTTGATTTGCCACAGCACCTGCATCACCTGTTCTTCTGCTTTGGTTAATTCTTTCATTGTTCTTATTGTTTTTTGTTTGTTATTTATCGTCATTCGTCCCAGGGCTCACTTCGTTCACCCTGGGTTAACACGTGCCGGGCTTGCAGCCCTCTTGGAACGACGCGGCAAAGATATAATTTATTTTTTAATCATACAACGAAAAAATTAATTATATATTGCATTCGTTGAGAAAAAATTTTTTCATAATTTCGCACCTACAAACCAAATCCGTTATGAGAAAACTTATTATTGTCATATTCAGCTGTCTCTCAGCATTTTTCGCCACCGCCAATGACGGTGTCTTCTACGCTTCCGGCAACCAGCTGATCCCGATTACCGAGACCGACATCAGCGTGAAGAAGGAGGTGCTGACCCTCAACCGGGTGGGCGATCATATCGAAGTGACCGTCTATTACGAGTTCTTCAACCCCGTGGGCGAGAAGGAGCTGCTGGTCGGGTTCGAGGCCGAGTCGCCTTACAACAGTGGCCGCGACCCCATAGCGCTGTTCCCCGACCACCCACACATGCGGAACTTCAAGGTGCTGGTGAACGGACAGGCACTCCACTATGAAATTGCGCACGTGACGAGAGGATCCTACGACGAGAACGACAAGTACACTATACCTCCCTATTACACCAATGGACAGTTCAAGGACTGGTCGAAGAAGCAGTGCGGAGACTCCCTGAAATCGTGGGATTACATGGCTTACCCCTTCGACTACGTCTATCACTTCAAAGCGAAATTCCGCCCAGGGCTGAACATCGTCCAACACACCTACGAATACGACCTTTCCTTCTCCGTAGGCGAGGAATTCCATTTTCCGTACGTCCTGACGGCGGCCAACCGCTGGGCCAACCATCAAATCGATGATTTCACATTGAACATCAATATGGGTGACCGTGAGTCGTTCCGCATCAAACAGACTTTTTTCGAAAAATCCACCGACTGGACCATCCAAGGGCTCGGCATGGCCATGAATTGTGACTGGCCGACTTGGGACACCGTGAAAAACGGGGTGATTTTCCACATCCAGAAGGGCGGCGTCAGCTTCCACAAGCAGAACTTCCATCCTGACGGGGAATTGCACGTGGCGAAGGACGCCCTCATTATCTGTATGTGGAGCGACTGGAATAACGAGCAGACCACCTCCGAAGAGGAGAAATTCATCAAAGGGTTCAAGACCCAGTATTTCTCCCTCGACACCGCCTTCATATCTGGATACTTCGAAAAGGTCCCGCAATTCACCCCTGAGCAACGCCGCATCCTTAAAAGCCTGCCCTTCGCCTATCGCGGCTATGTCTTCAAAGACAAAATGTTAAAGGACTATTTTAAATCTTGCGCATGGTACATCCGTAACCCGAAGTACAAGGGCAACATGGAGGGGTTCACTGAGGAGGAGAAAAAGTGGGTGGAGTTCTGGAAATGAGGCAGTAGGCAGTAGGCAATAGTGAATTGAGCATTCGTAGGGGCGTATGCGATACGCCCGTACCTGTATGCCTGCGCATCTCACGCCATCGCGTGGCTCAGTTCCTCCGCAAATTTCTGGACAGAGCGTTTGATCTTCTCCTGCGTGCGCGGGGAGGGATGGCGTTTGCCGCAGACATACTGCGACAGCTGCGCCTTGTTGATGCCCGTCATCCGCGACATGCCCGACAATGTCAAGATACCTTTGTAATGCTGCAAGAAGGCAGAAGCATCATACACAAAGGTAAACTCCGCGTCGATAAATTTGCCAGTCTGTTCAAAATAGTCATCCCGCATGGCCTTGAAACATTCGACAAAATCCACTCTTGCCTCATCAGCGGAGAAACCTTCACCGAAGAAGCCAAAAGGAAAATCTTCTTCGCAATACACAGTATAGAAACCTGTGTTGTTGCACTCTATATGAGCTTGAACCATTCTTTTTTCCATATTTATATCGTTTACAACTCAACCAAACCCGAACTTTTCATGATGGCTTTCAACGTGCCTGAAGCAACTTCCTGCGAATGGTGATGACTCATCATGAAATTGTTGTTTGTAATTGGACTGTGCCAAAGAGGATGTCCGTGCCTCTCTTTTCCTGTTGGATAACACCCTATCTTTCTGAGTTTTCTTTCGAGTTCGTGATACTTCATATTCATCAATAATTAGAGACTGCAAAAATATGCTTTTTTTTTGAATAGCATATCGTAATAAACCAAAATTTCATCAACTCTCTTCATCGATTCGAATAATTGTGTACTTTTGCACTTTCCTTAAACCTTAACCCCTAAACCTTAAACTAACAAGATGGAATCCATCAAGAAAATCTTCAAAATCGGCTACGGACCTTCCAGCAGCCACACCATGGGACCGCACCGCGCGGCCGAAATCTTCAAAGAGAGAACCCCCGACGCTACCGGCTACCGCGTGACCCTCTACGGCAGTCTCGCGGCCACCGGCAAGGGCCACTTCACCGACAAAACCATCATCGACGCCCTTTCGCCAAAACCCGCCGAAATCGTCTGGAAACCCGAAATACAGCACGAATTTCACACCAACGCCATGCTCTTCGAATCGCTCAAGGGCGAGGAGGTCACCGACCAGTGGAAAATCTACAGTATCGGCGGCGGCGAGCTGGCCGACGAGAACACCGTGATGGACAAGGAGGAACGCTATGAGGAGAACACTATGGCGGACATCGTGAAACACGTGGAAAAATACGGGCTGAACTTCTGGGAATATGTGGAACAGCACGAAGAGCCCGACATCTGGGACTTCCTGGAGGAACGCTGGGAGGTGATGCAGAAGACCATCGAGAAAGGCGTGCTGAACAACGACGGAGTGCTGCCCGGCGGACTGTACGTGAAACGGAAAGCCACACAATACTACGTGAAAGCACTGAGTTACAAGGCCTCGCTGCAGGGCCGTTGTCTCGTGTCGGCCTACGCTTTGGCCACGGCGGAAGAAAACGCCTCGGGCGGACGGATTGTCACCGCGCCCACCTGCGGCTCGTCGGGCGTGCTGCCGGCGGTGCTCTACCACCTCAAACACAACCATGAATACACCGACAGGTTCATCCTGAAGGCGATGGCCACGGCAGGGCTTTTCGGCAACATCATCCGCACCAACGCCTCTGTGTCAGGGGCCGAAGTGGGCTGTCAGGGCGAGATCGGCTCCGCATGCGCCATGGCCGCCGCCGCTGCCAACCAGCTCTTCGGCGGTTCCCCGCAACAGATCGAATATGCCGCTGAGATGGGACTGGAACACCACCTCGGACTCACCTGCGACCCCATCTGCGGTCTCGTGCAGATCCCCTGCATCGAGCGCAACGCCTTCGCCGCCCTCCGCGCCTTGGACGCCAACCTTTTCGCTATGATGTCCGACGGCAAGCACCTCATCAGTTTCGACAAGGTGGTGAAGACCATGAAACTGACCGGCAAAGACCTGCCCAGCTTGTATAAGGAGACGGCCTTGGGCGGACTGGCGATCGATTAAACCCTGTAGAGACGCGCCATGGCGCGTCTCTACAAAACCCGCATTCGTAAAAAATTCATTGTGATGAAAAAAATATTCATTTTCGTATTGCTATTATCCGCCACTTTTGTGTCAAAGGCACAAAGCGGATTGTTCGTCGGAGGTTCTGCCGGCTTCGGGTTTCGTAACTATTTCTCCGTTTCCGCCGAAGTCAGAGTAGGCTATGAATTCACCGACTGGTTTGCCTTGGGTTCTGGATTGGGCGCTGTGGTTTTTGTGGGCAGAGACGACTTTTTCGCCGTCACCGGCATCGCGGAGCCTTTTGCCCGGTTTTGCGTATGGCATAACGAAAGCATCTACCTGGACCTCCACGTATTAGGTGGAATCGAATTCACCGACAAGCTCCAGTTTTGTCAAATAGGCGTGCGACCGAGTCTCCGGTTCCGCGTCAGCGACAACGTTGACATCGCCGCCGATTTGATTGTGTTAGGAGCGCAATACATCCCTGAATCCGGCTGGCGACCCTCCCTCAGCTTCTCCTCCCTGAACGGAGGTGTCCGATTGGCCTACCATTTCTGACAACGGACTATTATACACGTAGAGACGTTGCGCGCAACGTCTCTACTAATTACCAATCACTATTTTAATTGTCGCCACCCTCAACGGCATTAATCACCGCCTCGGTGCGTTTGTGCACCTCGTCGGTGCCGAGGATGTTGATCATAGTGAAAAGCTCGGGACCGCGGGCACAACCCACGATGCCGATTCTCATGCTGTTGAGGACAGCCCCCATATTCCATTCGTTAGCTTTTATGTGCTCCATCACGCGGTCGTGGGCGGCTTGCATGTCGAAAACCTCATCTTTACGCAACAACTCGTCGATGACGCGCAATTTCTCGCCCGTGCCCTCTTTCCAACGCTTCTTCAGATCCTGCGCGCTGTACTCGGTCGGGGCCACGAAAAAGAATCCGGCCTGTTCCCAGAACTCGCCCGGGAAAGTGAGGCGCTCCTTCATCAAGTCGATGACCTTCAGCAGGTAATCCTCCTCGTACGCCACGCCTTTCTCGTCCATGATTTTGGTGATATAGGGCATCAACTCCTTCGAGGATTTCATTTGTATATATTCGTGGTTGAACCATTTGGCCTTGTCGAGGGAAAACTTCGCACCCGACTTGCTGATTTTATCCAAAGAGAAAAGATTGACGAGCTCGTCCAAGCTGAAGATTTCCTGTTCTGTGCCGGGATTCCAGCCCAATAATGCTAACATATTCACCACGGCCTCAGGCAGATAGCCCGTCTCGCGATAGCCAGAGGAGACTTCGCCGCTCTTGGGGTCGTGCCACTCCAACGGGAATACGGGGAATCCCAGACGGTCGCCATCGCGCTTGCTGAGCTTGCCGTTACCATCAGGTTTCAGCAACAGCGGCAGGTGCGCGAACTGCGGTGCCTCCCACCCGAACGCCTTGTACAACATCACGTGCAGCGGCGCGGAAGGCAGCCACTCCTCGCCACGAATCACGTGCGTGATCTTCATGGTGTGGTCATCCACAATGTTGGCCAAATGGTAGGTTGGCATTCCGTCGGATTTATACAACACCTTGTCGTCCAATAGGTTAGAATTAATCACCACCTCGCCGCGAATCAGATCGTGAACGTGGATGTCCGTGTCGGCGGGATATTTGAAACGCACCACGAAAGGTTCGCCGGAAGCAATTCGTTTTTCTGTCTCTTCCGCACTCAAAGTCAGCGAGTTGACCATCGACATACGAGTGGAGGCGTCATACTGGAAAGTCTTCTTCTGCACCTCCGCCTCCTTACGTTTGGCGTCCAAGGATTCGGGCGTGTCGAAAGCGTAGTAAGCCCAACCGTCGCGCACAAGCTGCTCAGCGTAAGGCTTGTACATCGGTTTGCGCTCCGACTGCTTGTAAGGACCGTATTCGCCACCGATGCCGACGCCTTCGTCGAACTTGAGTCCGAGCCACTGGAAGGCCTCGATGATGTACTCCTCGGCGCCCGGCACGAAGCGGGTCTGGTCGGTGTCCTCGATGCGAAGGAGGAACGATCCGCCGTTCTTCTTGGCAAACAGATAGTTATACAATGCGGTACGCACACCGCCGATGTGCAGCGGTCCCGTGGGACTCGGCGCGAATCTGACTCTCGGTTTCATATTTTCCATACTTTGATTATTGACTATTGATTATACATACGAAGGCCTTCAGCCCTTCCCTATTCCCTTTTGCCTTTTGCCTTTTGCCTTTTGCCTATTCCCTTTTCCCTTTTCCCTAAAAAACAAAGCCGCAAAAATACAATTTTTTAGCGTTCCACCCGTTTCACCACCAGCACACTCAGTTCATAGAGCAGCCAGATCGGCAGCGAGA